>NZ_JAMAVT010000008.1:0-344519 GCF_023713665.1 Paenibacillus sp. MER 180
GCGTTACTGGCGCTACTGGTGTTACTGGTGCTACTGGCGCTACCGGCGCTACTGGTGCTACTGGTGCTACTGGCGCTACCGGCGCTACTGGCGTTACTGGCGCGACTGGCGCGACTGGCTTTACTGGTGCTACCGGCGTTACTGGTGCTACTGGCGCTACGGGGGCTACTGGCGCTACGGGAGCTACTGGTGTTACCGGCGTTACTGGCGTTACTGGCGTTACTGGCGTTACTGGCGCGACTGGCGTTACTGGCGCTACCGGCGTTACTGGCGCTACCGGCGCTACCGGTGCTACCGGCGCTACCGGCGTTACGGGCGTTACTGGTGCTACGGGCGACACTGGCGCTACCGGCGCTACAGGTGCTACCGGAGCAACTGGTGCCACTGGCGCGACTGGCGTTACTGGCGCTACGGGCGTTACCGGCGCTACCGGCGCTACCGGCGCTACCGGCGCTACCGGCGCTACCGGCGCTACCGGCGTTACGGGTGTTACTGGCGTTACTGGTGCTACGGGCGACACTGGCGCTACCGGCGTTACGGGAGCTACCGGCGATACTGGGGCAACTGGTGCCACTGGCGCTACTGGCGTTACTGGCGCTACCGGCGTTACGGGCGTTACTGGCGCTACGGGCGTTACCGGCGCTACCGGCGTTACGGGCGTTACTGGCGTTACTGGCGTTACTGGCGTTACTGGCGTTACTGGTGCTACGGGCGACACTGGCGCTACCGGCGTTACGGGAGCTACCGGCGATACTGGGGCGACTGGCGTTACTGGTGCCACTGGCGTTACTGGTGCTACTGGCGTTACTGGTGCTACTGGCGCTACTGGTGTTACTGGCTCGACTGGGGCGACCGGTGCGACTGGAGCTACTGGCGTTACTGGTGCGACTGGTGCGACTGGTGCGACTGGTGTTACTGGCTCTACCGGCTCTACTGGTGCTACTGGCTCTACTGGTGCTACTGGCGCGACTGGCGTTACTGGTGCTACCGGCGTTACTGGTGCTACCGGCGTTACTGGCGCTACTGGTGCCACTGGCATTACTGGTGCCACTGGCGTTACTGGTGCGACTGGAATTACTGGGGCTACCGGCGTCACTGGAGCTACCGGTGCTACGGGCGACACGGGCGCTACCGGCGCTACTGGTGTTACTGGGGCGACTGGCGTTACTGGTGCTACCGGCGCTACTGGAGCTACAGGCACTACAGGCACTACTGGCGCTACTGGCGCTACTGGCGACACTGGCGACACTGGCTCTACTGGTGCTACTGGTGTTACTGGTGTTACTGGAGTTACTGGCGCTACCGGCGTTACTGGCTCTACTGGTGCTACTGGCGTTACTGGGGCGACTGGCGCTACTGGCGACACTGGCTCTACTGGTGCTACTGGCGCTACCGGTGATACTGGCACTACAGGCTCTACTGGTGTTACGGGTACTACTGGCGTTACTGGGGCGACTGGCGCTACTGGCGTTACTGGTGCCACTGGCGCTACCGGCGTTACTGGTACGACTGGCTCTACTGGTGCTACCGGTGTTACTGGGGCTACTGGCGTTACTGGTGTTACTGGTGTTACTGGTGTTACTGGCTCCACCGGCTCTACTGGCGTTACCGGTGCTACTGGTGCTACGGGCGACACCGGCGCTACTGGCGCAACCGGGGCGACTGGCGTGACTGGCGCTACGGGCGTGACTGGCATGACTGGCGCCACTGGCGCTACTGGCGCTACTGGTGCGACTGGCGCTACTGGTGTTACTGGCGTTACGGGTGCTACGGGCGTTACTGGCTCTACCGGCTCTACTGGCGTTACCGGTGCTACTGGTGCTACGGGCGACACCGGCGCTACTGGCGCTACCGGGGCGACTGGCGTGACTGGTGTTACTGGCGTGACTGGTGCTACTGGCTCTACTGGTGCTACCGGCGCGACTGGCGTTACT
The DNA here is from genome assembly GCF_023713665.1 of Paenibacillus sp. MER 180. Classification (NCBI taxonomy): domain Bacteria; kingdom Bacillati; phylum Bacillota; class Bacilli; order Caryophanales; family Paenibacillaceae; genus Paenibacillus; species Paenibacillus sp. MER 180. The sequence goes on from NZ_JAMAVT010000008.1 coordinate 1,935, forward strand.
GGCGTTACTGGCGCTACTGGCGTTACTGGTGCTACCGGCGTTACTGGTACTACTGGCGTTACCGGTGCTACTGGCTCGACTGGGACTACGGGTGCCACTGGCGTTACTGGGTCTACTGGTGTTACTGGTACTACTGGCGTTACCGGTGCTACTGGCTCGACTGGGACTACGGGTGCCACTGGCGTTACTGGGTCTACTGGTGTTACTGGCGCTACTGGCGCTACCGGCGCTACCGGCGACACTGGCGCTACTGGCGCTACTGGCGCGACTGGCTTTACTGGTGCTACCGGCGTTACTGGTGCTACTGGCGCTACTGGGGCTACTGGCGCTACGGGAGCTACTGGTGTTACCGGCGTTACTGGCTCTACCGGTGCCACTGGCGTTACTGGTACGACTGGTTCTACTGGTGTTACAGGCGTTACTGGCTCGACTGGCGTTACGGGCGTTACGGGCGCGACTGGCGTTACGGGCGTTACGGGCGCGACTGGCGTTACCGGAGACACTGGGGCTGGCTCGACTGGCGTGACTGGTATTACTGGCGCTACCGGCGTTACTGGCACTACCGGTGCCACTGGCGTTACTGGCGTTACTGGTGCTACTGGGGCGACTGGTGCTACTGGGACGACTGGGACGACTGGCGCTACGGGCGCTACTGGTTCTACCGGTGCCACTGGTGCCACTGGTGCCACCGGCCCTACTGGTGCTACCGGCGCTACTGGTGTTACTGGTGTTACCGGCGCTACTGGCGTTACCGGCGTTACTGGTACTACTGGCGTTACTGGTACTACTGGCGTTACTGGTACTACTGGCGTTACTGGTACTACTGGCGTTACCGGTGCTACGGGGGCTACTGGTGTAACTGGTGTTACTGGAGCCACGGGCGCTACGGGGGCTACCGGCGACACTGGAGCTACGGGGGTTACAGGGGCTACGGGAACCGGAGCGACTGGGGCTACCGGAGCTACAGGAACAAGTACCACTGCAACTTCTGCATTCGCTGCGAATACAACTGGTGCAACAATCGCCGTTATCCTTGGAGGAACACTCGTACCACTTCCAAGTGCTCAAAATATTGGCCCAGGTATCACTATCAACGGAACAAACGACACATTCACTGTCTCCACTGCCGGTAGATATTATATAACCTACCAAGTCAATTTAACTGCCGGTCTACTTCTCGGCTCGCGTCTAATTATTAACGGCGCTGCGAATGTCGCCTCAACCATAACGCCAGTGCTTACGCTATCCAGCTTTAACAGTGATGTCATCGTAACTTTGGCTGCAAATTCAACAATTTCCCTGCAATTGTTTGGACTCCTTGGGACAGCTACATTAATTAATAATGGTGCCGGCGCAGCGGTAACAATCATTCGACTCAGCTAAAAGCATATATTTATAATCCTCGTTGATAGCCGTGTGAATAGCTTCTATTCACACGGCTATCGTTTTCATTTGTAAGGTCAATTTCAGCGCAACGGAAATATATATTTACTAGTAAGCACCCACAACCTTGTTCGGATGGAGGGATCAACTTGCCAAGCATAAGCCTGTGCATGATTGTCAAAAACGAGGAAGATACGTTGGCACGTTGTCTGTCGCTGATTTTGTAGATGAAATAATCATCGTAGATACAGGCTCCACCGATCGAACCAAAGAAATCGCTCGTCCATTCACAAGCGGTATTTATGAATTCGTATGGATAGATAATTTTGCAGCGGCACGCAATTATGCATTCAGTCAAGCTACAATGGAGTATATCCTCTGGCTCGACGCTGACGATTTTTTACGTGAAAGAGACAGAAGTAAATTAGCTGAGTTGAAAGACACTCTCGATCCCAGCGTGGATTCCGTCACCATGGAATACCATCTTGCACACGATGAATATGGCAATGTTACAGTGAAGAATCGACGTAATCGGCTCGTCAAGCGATGCAACTCATTTCGCTGGATCGGCAGGGTTCACGAGTATCTAGAGGTGTGGGGACATATTATCAACAGCGATGTTGCCGTAACCCATGCCAGCATGCATCATGACAGGAATCGGAATATCGCCATTTATGAAAATGCGCTGCAGGCTGGCGAAGCTTTTTTACCGAGGGATTTGTACTATTACGCAAATGAACTGCAAGATCATGCACGTTATGAGGAAGCCATTCAATATTACGAACAATTTCTTGAAACTGGCCAAGGGTGGATCGAGGATAATTTGTCTGCTTGCGGAAAGATGGCTGACTGCCATCATGCACTTGGAAACGAGCAGCTCGAGTTAGAGAGTGCGATTCGCTCCCTTCAATATGCAGCTCCACGAGCAGAAATTTGCTGTCGCCTCGGATTTTACTTTATGCAGAAGAGTGAATGGCAGAGCTCCATCTTTTGGTACAAAACAGCCACTGCCCTCAATCCATCTGACGATGTTCTCGGTTTATCGAATACAGCATGCTCTACATGGCTCCCCCACTTGCAATTATGTGTGTGCTATGATCGCATCGGAGAACATCAATTGGCTTCAGCGCATAACGAATTAGCCGCTCAATATCGCCCAGAAGACGAACGAGTGCTGCACAATCGAGTGTATTTCGAGTCCATCTTATCCGCATCAGACACTCCGATTACAAGTGATGCAGCTCATTAATTCATATGTTCTAGATCCCCATCTGCTTGGCTGCTGCACAAATTCAGATACATATCTTCAATACGTGATTTCATGCAGCAGCAAGTACGAGGTTTAATCTTATTTATGTAAGATACTTCACTAACTACCGATGGATAATTTGAACTTTTGACGCGATCCCCCTTCAGGGCCATTCGGAACCGTCTCATCCTGAGGCACAAATCCAAATTTCTGATACAGTCTTCTTGCTGGCTGTCCATCTGGAATATCTTCACCGAACGTAGTAACGAATACTTCCGCAGGAGGCTTTACCAAGCTTAAAATATGTTCAAGTATTGCCGAACCCACTCCTTGTTGTCTGGCATGTGATGACACCGATAGCCAATGGATTTTATAAATCGGGGCATTCGATGAGGAGAAGAGTATCCCGCCTAGCAGCGGTGCACCAGGATCTCCGTCTTTCTCTCTTATGCAAAACGCCCTTGCCATCTCGATACTCTTCTCAACAGCTTCCACAAAATGAGGATCGTCCACCATTGGACCGAATAAATATTCCACCTCTGCAGCCAATTGCAGCCACTGTTCAAGGTCTTCACGTGCAGCTCTTGTGACTTTCATAATGTGTACCTCCTAATCTGCTGTACTCCAGTTGTTTTGCATCACTTCGATTATTTAGAATTGCGTAGCATGCTAATCAGTTTTTTTATCACGTATACAAGAAGAATGATTAGAATGCTAGAAAAGTATACAAAATACGCGAGTATTAGTAACCTAATAAAGGTATGCCTTCGTTATCATCTGTACTAAGAATAAGATATTCAATTGGGACAAACTCCTTTTTCCCTTTATCTAAAATGTATTCATAGTTTGAGCAAGGAAATTTATTGATACTTATCACTTTCTTTCCATAATAACCTGATACTGATGGTATTAGCTTGGATGAAGTCGTTGCGCCCCATAAACTATCCACCCCCCCTATAATCGAAAAAGGCTGCAAAATGTTCGCTCTTACTACGATCTCTTCTACATCCTCATGGCAAGTGTCTCTATACAATTTATGAAGTGCGGTTTCTATTTTACCCAACGTGTCATAGTGTTGTAGGATCTTCACGAAAAGAGGTAGAGTAAGAAGGACAAAAATAACGATGTACGCGATAACTACTTTGTTTCGAATCCACCTGTTCAAGAAATTTCCCCCTCCGTAAGAAACAAAAGTGTCCTGCTATTGTAGTTCAGACAGAAAAAACGTAAAACTCAAGCTTAAGCTTCTTTTTTACCTATACGCTTCCTTCGAATATACGAATGTAGGATATACACCGTTAATACGGTGAAGTAAAAAAGATAAACAATGAAATATAAGAACATTACCTCAAAACTAATCCCTGCTTTATCATTTGAATCCAAAAATAATAGATCTACTGGAATAAATCTTTCTGTTTCTCTATCGAGCACAAAGTTTTTTCTCGAACACGGAAAATCACTGATGCTGATTACTTCATTTCCATGATGCCCTGTCAATTCCGGGATTTTCACGGAAGACATCACTGCATGCCAATTATGTCCAGTATTCCAGAACCCGAATTCGTGGATCAATTTTGTTTCAACTTCGATGTTATCGACATCCCCACCGCAATAATCAATGAATAGTTGATGCAATGCCTTTTCAATCATTTTACTTGCTGCGTAATCTTGGTAGAGCCATTTCAATACAGGTAAACTAATGACAATAAATAAAACTAGAAATTTTATTGCTCGCCTTCTCGTCAATGTAATATCCTCCACCAAAACAGATTAAAATTGTACACCTGTGTGCCTCATCCGATAACTATTTCGCGGTATTCCCTTTTGACTCTTACTGTACAATTCCTTTTTTTCAAAAGCAGAGAACTCCCTCCTATCATTTACGATCAATTCCGGCGAAAACAGATATCCTTGATGGGATATGCTTTCGCCGGAAAATGTACCGCTATATTATAGTAGTTGAACCCGATTCGGGAAAAATTGATCCGTTATCGTATATGTCCACGTTGCAGAGGGAATCTTTAATTCCTCTTCATTGAAATGAAGCTCGCTGCTGCCCGAATCAATGTTGGAAAAATGATCGAGCACTCTCTGCACCATAACCCCATCAATCTGCTCAAATGCTGCAATCACGAGTCGGTTGTACTCATCCAACGGATTGTTATTGCCGAGGCTCTCCAAATGAATGCCTTCCTTCACATAAGCGACATACGCCAAATGGTCAGCCCAGCATTGATCCATGATTGCCAGAAGCACTTGTCTCTCAACTGCATGGACAGTTGACGTTCCGAATTGTTCACACAGCTGCCTGTAACGCTCTGGTGCATAATCAGCAATAATGTTAGGCCGTTGTCTCCCATACAGGATTTCATTGCGTCGATTGAAAAAGATCATTCGCTGCTGCTCCAATAAATCTGCGTATTTGTTCAACGTCTTCTTCATATCCAGATGCTGTCCATCCACAACTCGCTGTACATGCTCAATCAACTGCAAGATTCGGGAATCATTCAAGGGCTCGTCCTGCCTGCGAGCAAGGAGATCATGCGGCAGTACCTCAGCAAGGCCATAGCGAATGAATAGATCATCCTCCAAGCTAATCATGTAACGTGAAGTTCCTGGATCCCCCTGACGTCCCGCTCTCCCTCTTAGTTGATTATCAATTCTCGCATTCTCATGTACATTCGTTCCAATTACATAAAGGCCGCCCAGACTCGCCACCTTCTTATAGTCTTCCAAGCTTCCGCCGCCTAGGACGATATCTACTCCCCTGCCTGCCATATTCGTGGACACCGTAACTGCCCCAAGCATTCCTGCCTTGGAGATAAGCGCAGCTTCTTCCCAGTCGTTGTATGCATTCAGAACTTGACAGGTCACTCCAGCCCTACGCAGTGCTTCTGCATATTCATTCGACTCCTCGACGCTGGACGTTCCGATCAGGATGGGGCTCCCTGTCTGATGGACAGCCCTAACTTGATCCACAATGGCTTGCTGCTTCGCAGCTCGATGGGTAAATACCATATGCGGCTCATCTACTCTTCGACTGGTCTTGTTGGGCGGAATGGAGATCACTTGGAACCCGTACATGTCCATGAACTCCTGAGCAGCCAACTGTGCCGTAGCCGTCATGCCGCATTTCTTTGGATACAAATGAAGCAGATGCTGTAGCGTAATGGTGCCTAGTATCTGACCATTCGCTTGTATGTCCAATCCTTCCTTCGCTTCTACCGCTGCCTGCAGCCCATCCGGCCAATGCCTGTGCTGTGCGATTCGACCCGTACATTCATCAATGAGCTGGACTCGCCCATCCCTCACAATATAATGAACATTTCTCTTCAAGAGCGCCTCAGCATGCAGCGCGCATTGCAGCATGGTCAGTACGTTTATATTGTGATCCTCGTATAAATTGCCGCAACCAAGTGTGGCTTCGACTTTATCGATGCCATAGTCTGTAGCGTATACATTGCGAAACTCCTTGTCTGTCTCATAATCTACTCCAGAGATGAGCTGCTTAACAATGCCTGCATAAGACACCGCCTCCCGCTTCGAAACTCCCCTCTCACCCGCAATGACTAATGGAACTCTCGCCTCATCAAGCAGAATTGAGTCAGCTTCATCAACTAGTGCAGCATGAAATGGGCGCTGGACGAGTTGCTCTGTCTCCCGAGCCAGCGAATCCTTCAAGTAGTCATAACCTGCCTGCTTGGCTGTCAAATACGTAATGTCAGCAGCGTAGGCCCGCTTTCTATCCTCAGTACTGCATCCCTCCGTAATACAGCCAACTGTCACACCCAAATATTCATAAATTGGTCTAGTCCATTCTGCGTCCCTGTTGGCCAAATAATCATTGAATGTAAGAACATGTACCCCGCGTCCTGACAAAGCTTGCAAAAAGGCAGGGAGAACGGCGGCTAACGTTTTACCCTCACCAGTCTGCATTTCAATGATGCAGCCTTCATGTAAAGCCATGCCCGCGAGCCATTGCACCTCATATAATCGGATTCCCTTCACTCTCCACACGGCCTCATCAACCAGCGCTGCTACCTCTATGACATCACGATCCGATGCGGCTCCTTCTTGAATCCTTCTTTTCATCGTTTTTGCACGCTGCAAGATTTCCGAATCACTCCATGCATGTGCATGAAGCTTCCTCATTTCTCTCACTTGCTCCAAGTAGGGCATCAGCTTTCGATTGCGATATTTCTCGCTCCATCTCTCAAACCATTTACTTGTCATTCTCGTACAGTCCTCCTTACATTGAGCGTTTCTATCCGCACAAAAGGAGGTGTGTGTCAGGATCCTTCCAAAGGTGGTAACGAACAAGAATCAACTGATTTCGAATACGAACAAATTCATATCCCTGTACAAGATGATTAGAGAGTGGCCGGTCATCGCCTTGTTGCTCTACAGTGACATGTACCTTGCCTAGATATAGGAAGTTCTCCATAAAGAGAAACACACAGTCCTGTAACCGTTCGAAGTCGAGATCACCTGCTAGCAGGTGTTGAAACACGACATATATTCGAATGAGATAGTCGATTTCTTGAGCCTGATTAACTTGGTTCATCATCTAACCTCGACTTACATCCATATTTTACCTTGTAAAGAGTGTATCTATTTCTCTCTCCCCCGTCAAAGAGAAGTTGAGTTCTTGCGGGAACATGCTCTATTGGGATGCAATCTGTAGCAATCCGCGGAACCCCAGGTTTGACGAGCTTTTTGCCAATGGACTTCCGTTCTGAAAGGCTGAATTCCGTACGTTTCTGTTGATGCTTTACATCAATTTCACGTCAATGTTTTGAATACTTGAACTCATCGCTTGCCAGCGATGCGCTTTCCCGCCCTTGGGTATTATAAAAATTAAAAATTGACCCAAATGAGAACAGGTTTTCGGCAATAGCCAGTCCTACTGCAGAAATACACCCAATTACCCCTAAAGTCTCTACTTTTGAAGTATTATAGAATTTATCTCCATCTGTAATATACATATCGCCTGTGTAAGCACTCAGCCATTCGGCAGTTGTTTGGGGTCCTTGTTCAATTACTTCATCAGGTATAGCTTCAATTAGGTATAGGGTTTTTTCGCCGGGAGGAGGGGTTAATTTGAATAAAAAAAATATCTTTTTGGGGTTAGTGGTTCTAGTTATTGCTATTATTGGTTTTATTATTTCTCGGACACAAGTTGGAACATTCCAAGTGATCTTTAATATTTTTGCAATTCTAGTAATTATCCTGATTTCTCTTCTGTTTTTTAGAAAAAAATCTTAAAGCTGACGTGAATATAAGTAACGTATTTTTGACTCCACGTGCTTTACCAAGCGTTTCAAGAGGCGTACAACAAGCGAAAAAACCACCGAGACTAAGTTGGGCCCTTAATCGTGGCTTTTCGCTGAAAAGTAGAATATGCTCGCCGTGGTTGCCCACTGGCTCTTTTGTTAAAGGAGCTACGATCTTGCAGGATCGTAGTCTCTTTTTTATTGACATTTCATTCGTTTGACTTGAAGTTGACCAACCCTCAATAATCGCTTGTCCTATAAATGAAGACATATCACTTGCACGCCACCTTTTCTCCACAGGTACAGGATTTCCAATGTCCGTTTCATTCCTATATAGGGAAGCATACTCCTTACATATGACTTCCATTTCGGCCCATGGTAATATGAGGAATAGATTGAATTGCTTAAGAGGGGGACTTTCCATTGGAGACAAAGAAAAAAATCATGGTCATCTTCGGAACGAGACCGGAAGCGACGAAGATGTGCCCAGTCGTTCAACAGTTGAAGCAGCATTCCGATTGGTTCGATACCAAGGTTGTCGTCACGGGACAGCATCGAGAGCAGCTCTATCAGGCACTCTCTCATTTCTCATTGACACCGGATGTTGACTTAAGCTTAATGAAGGAAAATCAATCGCTAGCCTACTTCACCTCTGCTGCAATCGCAGGGCTGGATAATATCATTTCAGAAGATAGACCGGATATGATTCTTGTTCATGGCGACACGCAGACAGCGATGTGCGGCGGACTAGCGGCCTTCTTTCACAAAATCCCTGTCGGGCATGTAGAAGCAGGCTTGCGTTCCCACAACAAATACTCTCCGTGGCCAGAGGAAGTTAATCGCAGAATCGTAGATGTCGTAACCGATCTGCTGTTCGCGCCTACCTCAGTTGGGAAGGACAATTTACTTCGTGAAGGGTACGATGCTGGGCATATTTATATAACGGGGCAAACGGCTGTAGATGCTGCGCTGCAGACATACCAAGAGGATTATACGTTCCATGAAGCTTCATTAAATGAGCTGATTCACCACCGCGGGAGACTGATTACGGTTACTGCTCATCGCCGGGAGAACTATGGGGAACCGATGCAGCACATATTCCAAGCGATTCGTCGTCTTGTAGACGAACATCCTGATACGGCTGTCATTTATCCTGTCCATATGAGCCCAGTCGTGCGGGATGCAGCACATACTCTACTGTCTGGTCATGAACGGATTCACTTGCTGAACACATTGGAGTATCCAGATATGATAAATTTGCTCGCCCGCTCTTATCTTATTATGAGTGATTCCGGTGGTCTGCAAGAGGAGACAACGGTATTCAACAAGCCGCTCGTGCTGATGCGAGATACAACGGAACGGCCTGAAGCCGTGGCCGCCAATATGGTTGCACTGGCTGGAACAGAGGAAGACATGATTTTCAACATTGCCAACCGACTGCTTGCGAATGAGCAGGCGTACCAAGACATGACCAAGTCAAGCAATCCGTTTGGCGATGGACAAGCTTCCAAACGGATCGTGGACATCATTGCGCATCACTTCGGCTTTGCGTCGGAACTCCCAGCTCCATTCGAATGCTAGAGAACGAAGCATGATCTAACTGTTCCGAATTTATCGTGCCCCAAAGATAAGACATAGAATACCATCCAAGTTGTAGTCTTATAAAAAAGATTGATCATTAAAAACAAAGTACGCTTATTTAAAATAAAGATTGATCATTTATAATAAAGTTTGATTAAAATCCTGTTTTTACAGGATTTTTTTCTTTAACTATAGGGGCATTTAGTGCAAGAGCAGTGCTTAACTTATGTTCACAATGGCCGTTTTGTTGAATAAGAGAGGAAAATATAACTCCAAATTTATAGTATTATCGTTTCTAAGGAATATTCTATGTACTAATATATCCATGAAGTTTTGCAAGGAGGATATACTATGAGTCTAGTAGATTGATTAATCAGATTTTAAATAAGAGGAAGGTAGTAAATCAATTTTAAGAGGTGTTCAAAAGTGAATAATTTAATGATTAATGCTGATTTTGGGAAGTTATGGTTTCATAATATATCTAAAATCCTAAGTGAACGTTTTCGCGAACTAATCATGCCTATTATCATATTGGGTCTGTCTGGATCACCATTAATGACTTCATTAGTGCTTTTATTTCAGAGAATTAGTTCCGTGTTTTTTTCTATTCCAATAGGTACTTGGATTGAGAAAAAGAACCTAGTTTTAATTTCTTCGATCTGTAATTTCATATATGCTATATTATTGTTTCTACTGGCATATTTAATAACAATCGACATAACGAGCCTTTTTGTTATTGGGCCAATATTATTTTTCATGGGTTTAGTGGAATTGGTGTTAAATATTGCCTTTTCAGCTATGGTACCTAAAATTGTTGGGAGGCAACGTTTATTAAGTGCTAATAATTCATTAGAAGCCGCTGATGCGATTGTAACCTTAATTGGTCCAGCCTTAGGTGGAATTATACTTGCGAAATATGGCCCGAACATTTCCTTAACTATTTGCGGTAGTTTATTACTTGTTTCAATGTTATTTATTTCACTTATAAAATACCGAAATGTACGTAAGGAAACGGATGATAAGCCCATGAAGGGAAAACAGAAACTGAAGAGTTTCATTCGGGATTCCCAAGAAGGTGTAAAGTACCTCTATGCTAATGGAGCTCAAATTGTATCGACTATTTCAGCTTTGGTTCTCGGATTTTCAACCAGTTTTATTGTGCTTAGTGTTACCATTCATTCTAAATATACTCTCCATTTTTCAGAAGAGTATATTGGAATACTATTATCTTGTGCTGGTATAGGTAATGTCGTTGGCGTACTTATAATGAACAAATTTAAAAATGCAAACTGGTTATATCTTCTCAGTACTTTAATGATTATATCTTCATTTGGTATTTTATTATTGATATCAAATTCATTTATCACCATGTGTTTCGGAATGATAATCTTTGATGGGGCACTTTCTATGGCATTTGTTGTTCAGATAACTGTTCAACAGGGGATTACTCCAGACTATTTGATCGCCAGGGTTCGAAGTTCCATATACGTTTTTGGTGGAATTGCAGCAATGATAGCGACTATACTATCTGGTTTGATTTCTGAATGGAACTCTACGGCAGCATTGGCATTTGGATCATTGGTTTTATTAGTCAATGGCTTGTTTATTTTTAAATATAAAAAGCAAGGAGTAGCAATGGATAAAATCAGTCCAATTCATGCTACATCCAAAAGTAGCTGAATGATGGAAAGACTTATTCCGGGCGCAGACGACAAAAGGGTTTAGGGATAAGACCATTCAGAAAGCAAAAAACCGCTAATATCCATATTTGGTTTCTCTGTTTTTGATAATAACCAATTATGGGGAAAGTTTGTGAATATATAAACTTAAACGATCGGGTGCTTTAGTTAAATAAGAAATGACCAAACTATATTATGAAAATTTATATTTAATCAAATAATAAACCGTTATTTTGATCAATCTCTTTTCAAAATAACGGTTTTTTGATCTCGGGGCACGAATCCACCAATTGCTTCATCCAACGCTTTGATCAAATATTTTGGGCATAGCGCTCACTCGGCATTTTCGTCAACACGACATATAGACAGGAAACGGCATCTGTTCCGCTGCAGTAAGAGAAGCTCTCGTCACCACTAATATGAAGGATGTCACCTTCGGCAACTCCTGTCTCCACCCCATCACTATTCACGATCCCGTTTCCATCCAGAACTAGAATATTGACGGTTGCGCCCGGATGACGATGTGTCGGCAATTCGGCTCCCGGACTGAAGTTCAGTACGAATATCACATTTTCCTCATCCTTATGAATAATTCGTTTCGTAAATTTGTTCTCTACATATTCTTGATACTCGGTCACGTGATTTTTCTGCATGAGCTCTCACTCTCCTGGATTTTAGTTGTAGTTCCTTCTTACCCCATTCCACACAAAGCCAATCCTTCAACTATCACGAAAGTATACATTTATCTCATGGCTTCCCTTTTGACTCTTTAGACTTCATCCCCACGTACTTCTATTATATTGAACTTGTTTACATACTTTGTGATTCCAATCACATTCAGGAATAGCCAAATATATCGACCCTCGATAGATGGGCTGCTCACTTACTCACCTCCGCTTGCATTCATTGCCTAAAAATTGTACGATCGATAAGAATTCAATCACAAAACGTTAGAATTGGAGAATGATCCATGATCAATCAAATCGGACAAGTTATGCTGTATGTCAATGATCAAGACCAAGCGGTGCAATTCTGGACAGAAAAAGTCGGATTCATTGTCGTGTCGGAAGATAACAACGGGCATGGAATGAAGTGGATTGAAATTGCTCCTGCACAAGGCGCACAGACATCCTTCGTGCTCCACAATAAGCAGCTTATTGCCGAAATGCAGCCAGAACTCAACCTAGGGACTCCTTCGATCATGCTATTCTCCGACAATCTCGATGCATTGTATGAAGATTTCAAGAACAAAGGCATTACAGTTGGTGATGTAGTAACAATGCCTGGTGCCAGAGTATTCAACTTTGCTGACGATGAGAATAACTACTTTGCCGTTATGGAACAAAAGTAAGCGATTTGTCGCAGAATGCAGCGCCATCACATCTTGTGGTGGCGTTTATTGTTTGTCAGTGCAGACTCCAGAGTGCACACCATTGCATGATTGAAGCATGAGAAATTAGTGTAAGATAAGATAAGGTGATTCATCCATTAAAAGGAGGTTCTCATTCATGAGCCGCCAAGAGCTGCAAGAGAGACTGAAAATGAGGGACGTTGAAATTCGTCACGGTGAGCAATTCAACGATTTACTTCGTTATGTATTCCAAGTGACCAACCATGATCTGCAGGCGCTTGGATGGGAAAATCGAGAAATTGCGCAGGCGAAGCTGCCCGTACTGAGACAGGCCGATGTATTAGGATGGTTCGATGGCGACAAGCTCATATCTCAGCTAGCCGTGTATCCATTCCAAGTGAATATTTTCGGGCAAATCTATGAAATGGGTGGAGTAACAGGTGTCGGAACCTATCCAGAATATGCCAATCTTGGCTTAATGAATAAATTAATGCGTCAAGCGCTGACGAACATGCGCAAGCGCAAGCAATCCGTGTCCTACTTATATCCTTATTCCATCCCGTATTATCGCCGCAAAGGCTGGGAAATCATCTCCGATAAGATCTCGTTCGAAGTGAAGGATACACAGCTTCCGAAGCTCAAGACGGTTCCTGGAAATTGCGAACGCGTCACCATTGAGCATCCTGATGTACGTGAAGTCTATCATCGCTTCGCCCTGCTGACACACGGCGCTATGCTGCGCAACGATCTGGCGTGGGAAGAATACCTGCGATGGGATCTCGATGATATGACTGTCGCGGTATACTATGACAGCAACCATGAACCGACAGGTTACTTGCTCTATTGGATCGCCGAGGAAGTGTTCTATATGAAAGAGATGGTGTATGTCAATCAAGAAGCGCGGAACGGGTTATGGAACTTTATTAGCGCGCATTTCTCCATGATAACCAGTGTGAAGGGACATATTTACACAGATGAGCCGCTTGCGTTCCTGCTCGAGGACAGCGATATTAAAGAAACGATCGCACCTTACTATATGGCACGAATCGTGGATATCGGATTGTTCCTAGAGCAGTATCCGTTCCAGCCGCAAGAAGCTGTATGCAGCTTCACCTTCGTACTTCACGACCCGATGCTGGAATGGAATCAAGGAGTATTTACATTAACCGTAGATGAGCAGGGCAACGGGCATCTTGTCAAAGGTGGGAATCAGCGGGATGCCGAATTTGATATTCAAACCTTGACCACGATGCTTATGGGATACAAGCGTCCATCCTACTTAGCGAAAATCGGTCGATTCCAAGCCAACGAGGCCACCATCGACCTGCTGGAGAAGCTCATTATTCGGCAGATCCCTTACTTCTCTGACTATTTCTAAATATACGAAGAAGAGAGCACATCCGGCTCCCCTACGGGTTCGGTGCGCTCTCTTTTGTTTATTGCTCATCTTTAATGCACATCTTTGATTGTCATTGACACCATCACATTGGCAAATGCGCCTGCAGCATTCTCTTCACTTCGTAAATATCCGTTAAGGCGTGTGCATCCTGATCCGAATATTTCTCACAAATCATTTTTACGAATACAAACCCGAATTCATGCAGCAATGTGGCCAGAAACAGCTTATCGATGAACGCCGCGCGGCCGCATCCTATCTCTCTCCTAAACAATTGAATCAGATCAGCATCAAAATCAAACAAGGAGAACAGGATTGGCGGGTACTCATACTCGGCGGGGGCTATTGTACTGTCTGCAAAGTCGATAATGAATAATTGGCCTTCATCATCCACCATCACATTTTCCGCTGTAATATCTCCATGTACGTATACGGGTTGGGATATCGGGCTTTCTGTCACGATTTCAGCAATTTGTGCCCGGATAGACTCTGAAAAGAAGTTCCATCTCGTATTGCGTACAACCCTTTGCTTTATTGCACTTGCATCAACATGCTCCGAAGGCAACGTATTCAGCTTGTCCAAATTAGCAAGCAGCTGCTTGACGAACGCTTCCTTCTGGGGTAGTGTCCAGCCAGTAAGCACCTTCCCCGCTTCCTGTCCTTGTATAAAGTCCATGATGATGTATCGGAACAAATACTTATCTTGAATATAGGACGCTGCGATCACATTCGGTGCGTGGATGCCCTGCTGGATAGCGCGCTCCATTGCACTTAATTCTGCTTGATAATCCGCATCTGTATTCGCTCCGGATTCCTTGGGTGCAAAGATTTTAATCACATAGCTGCCGGCACGAAATACCGCATTTGTACCCGGCGTCAACTGGAATATGTGCTCTGCCCCGCTCAGGTTTTCTTTTCGGTAGATGACTTCGATGAGCTGACGAAAATCCTCAATCGATTGATACACCGCTCCCCATGAATCCCAGTTGTGGATCTCTTTTGCAAAAGCGTGACTCATTGTCTCTCCCCCACAAACACAAGATGCACTACTTATCCCGTCTGCGATACAAATCAAAAGATTTATATCCTTCGGCCAAGATCGCCTTCATCTCTTCAAGCCTTTTGTCCTGTGTTTCCTTCCGCTTAGCACTGTACACATAACGCGCCCAGTCCTTTTGATATCCCGGTGTGAGGCTGTTGTAAAACTCCAGTTCCGCACTGCCTGCTAAATATGCCTGAATATCTGCAACATGCTCAACATAATCATCAACGCATTGGCTCTTTTTAGGAGATGCTGATTTGGCTGCTTTTTTGGCTTCGGACTTCAAGCCGATTACGGTAAAGACGTCATCCAAGCTGACCATCCGTGCGAATTTAAGTTCACTGCTTCCTACATAGCCCTCCTCATTAACGAATCCGATGCTGAAGAAGCTGTCGCGTTCAATATATTGCTCGTATTTAGGATTGTTTTTCTTCGGATAAGCGGTAAATAGATATCCCTTGCTGTTCAGCAACTGCTTATCGATAACCATTTGTACCAGCTCTGTAAATTGCTCTAGCGAGTAGATGAAGGCAAAAATAAGATCATAGCTGTCCCGCTTGATCGCAGTGTCATAATCCAACCCATCGAAGTCCGACATATCGTCAGGTTTGTTTAAGATTAATTTCATCGGGTATTTGTTCAAATTTAATTTATCAATGATGCTCTTCTTGGAGTTCTGGTTCATATCGTGTCATTTCCTTCCCTTATCGTGCTGTCCATAATTATACGCAATCACATCCATGATGCAAACGTTATGCCATCCGTATCTCAAGCCACACACTACGCATACTACAAGCTACAAGCTTTCCTTGTAACCAACAGCTATGAAGTTGGACAAATGAAAAGACACATTGATAGCAAACTCCAAGTCGATCGACTGCGGATGGAACTTCATGATATAGGTCACCACGTAAGGCGTTTCGATATAAAATAGCTTGGCCTGCAGGGTACATTCGTTCACCCACGATGCATACACAACGACTTCCTGCAGGGACATGGATAGATCTTTGTAAAATACAGCCTTCGTACGCATCGGCTGCGCTGCGTTTATAGGCAAAGCAATATCCCGCTCATCTCCATATAGCAAATGAAGCTGCACCGTCTCACTCTGAGCATCGAAGCGAATTTGCTTCAATCCACTAGCATTCGGTTGCATGACATACACATGCTGATGCAGTTCCGGCAGTTCCAGCATTTGTTGTACATGCTTTCCCCCTACTGTTTGCCGCGCTTTTCTATGTAACGGAACCATCCAAGCCCAAGGCTCAACGGGAGGCAACTGACTGGAATGATCAATACTTAATGGATGACCCTCTTGCTGCACGCCTTCATGCGGATACTCCCGAGAATCACCACTGCTGTCAACTTCGTCAAGGAGATGTTCATAAATGAGATTCAGAAGTGTCTGCAGCATATCCATGGTCGGATAGCTAGCCGTCGCAGCAATGACAATCCCATCCTTCGGAGAGACGAAGCATAACTGACCGAATGCCCCGTCTGCTCGGAAGCAGCCGTCTCGACAGCGATGGAACTGATAGCCATAGCCCTGAGCCCAATCGATTCGATTGGTTCCTTTGCGATTATCGCTTTGCTCGCTTGTCGCCATCTGGATATATTGTTCTGACACGATGCGCTCTCCCTTGAACATGCCCTTGTTCAGCAGCATCTGACCGAATGCCGCTACGTCGCTCGTCGTTAGACTCAGCCCCATCCCCCCAGCAGTAACTCCCATCGGGCAGGTTTCCCATACAGGTCTAGCGATGCCTAACGGCTCGAATAATCGAGGCATGAGAAAGTCGACAAGATTCTGTTCCGTTACCCGCTCCAATATGGCAGACAGCATATAGGTCGAATGTGTACTATATTGAAATTGGGTACCCGGCTCATCATCCACCTCTTGCGCTAGAAATGCCTTGACCCAGTCCTGTTCCTTAGCCACAACAGGGTAAATATCGCCCTTATGACCTGCTGTCATAGATAGCAGATGATGGATCGTCATCGCGGATAGTTTGTCGGATACTCGCTCTGGCAGCCGCTCGGGAAAGAATGAAATGACCGGATCGTCCAGACGAATGAGTCCCATGTCCCATGCAATACCAACCGCAATGGAGGTCACACTTTTGCTTACGGAATACAACAGTTGCGGGCAATCCTTGCGATACGGCTCGCGCCAGAACTCTGCAATCGTAGAACCATGGTGACACACGATCAAACTATGAACCGGCAATTCGCATTGCTCGATTTGATTGAAAAATTGCTGGATACTCGCGGATTTCCCACGGTATCTAGCAGAACAATCGCTTCTCGTACTCAAGCAAGATTCACCCACTTTGCCCACATTTCCTGCGAGTTCAGCTCGTAAATCTCCTTTTCTCGGAATAAAAATTGATGCATAATGAACTCCCGGCGGATCGTTGCGAAATCCTCATGGTAGGCCTTAATGTATTCGTTGATTTCCTTCTCGCTATATCTGCGTCCCGACTCCAGATTAGTCACCATATGCTCCAGGATGATAAGCTTCTTCTTCAACTGCGACGGGATATTTTTGAGCTTGCCCTCTTTCGAGAAGAAATTGCGAATCACCGAATCCCTCAAACGCTGCTGCTCCTCATTCAACATCCCTATACCTCCATCAGCTCCGCGGTATATAAGATTGATAGCCGCAGCAGCATTATTCTTTAGAAAATAATCATTTAATGAAAAATAAATCGTATTCTTCTCTCTTCGTTCGTTGATAAGGCTCGCTTCGCGAAGCTTGGCCGCATGATGAGTAATCGTGGCAGGAGTAACCGACAGCTTCTCCGCTAACACCTGACCATTCCGTTCACCTTCCGCAAGCAGGATGAGCATCTTGACACGTGTTGGATCCGCCAACGCCTTATGATAAGCAACCACCTTGTCTAACTGCATACAGGCATTCACTCCTCCTCAGATTATGTAAGTAATGTTGCAGTATCCGTAGAGCATGCACGAATTAAACAATAATCAAATTAGATAATCATTAAATTAGATGGAATATAAAATAGATGATACACAATCGAGGAATATATTGTCAACCCAGTTTTTGTATACTATAGTGGAAAAGGAGCAGAACAACCTGCCAGCACAAAAATTACTACTTACAGAGAGAGGTATCGAATGGAGCATACTACGACTGAATTGCAGATTCGTCATTTCCAGCAAGAGGACATGCCATTATTAGGGGAGTTATATCAATCCGTTACGTCGCGTCCGAACGCGATATTTTGGTGGGTTGGTGAAGAAGCGAATTGGAGCAACGTCTATTGTGCCTTTGAGCATGGCAAGATGGTTGCCAAGGGGCAAGTCGGCATCATTAATATTGTACCGCCCGGTCGCGCTCAAGAGAACAAGCATGCCATTTACGTTAATATCAAAGCGATCCCAGAACGTGAGCATGACTATGTATTACTTGCCCGCATTTATGAGCTGCTGTACGCAAGAGCCGTTGAATTGAAGGCAACACTTCCTGCCGAATACGGAACGAGACTCTGTGTTGGTAATGATTCAACTGAAGAGGTGAACAGTCAATTCTTCCTGCAGCGTGGTTTCCGTCATCTGATTAGTCTATATCGTATGAAAAGAATGATAGAAGCACCTATCCCAGAATTGCAATTGCCTGAAGGTTATCAATTTTCTCATTGGAATTTGGATACGGATGAAGAAGCTCATGCCTATCTGGATATCGACACAGAAATTTGGCCAGATAATCCGCTTGGATTGGAAAGACTTAATGAATACAGGCAGTATCCGCTCTGGAATTCAATGGTTGTCCGCCAAGGGGATACCGTCGTCGCCGGTCTATTGACGTGGAAAGAAGACGATTATGCCCAAATCGAAAATGTATTCGTTCGCGAGCAATGGCGTGGACAGGGCCTTGCGAAGTTCCTGCTTGCTCAAGCGCTCCAATATGCGAAGTCTCATGGCATACCACGTGCGAACCTTGAGGTATTAACCGATAATCGAACAGCATTGCAATTGTATGAGTCGCTCGGATTTGAGCAGAAAGCAGAAGAAATTCGATATTGCATAGAGTTGTGATATTGGGGTCGCATTCTGTGCCATTTTTATAATTTATGTACATAAAAATCCCCGTAGAGTGGCTCGTCCATACCCATTCTACGGGGATTTGAGAGAATTGCTTAACTTCTACTCTCCTCTAGCATATTCATGATTTCCTCTACTACGATCTCAGGTTCATCATGATGAATGTAATGTCCGCTCTGATTGGCTATTCGAATCCTGCTTGTCGTCGACAATCGCCGAAACTCGGATTGCAGCTTTTGTTCCACTTCTAATATTTCCATGTGAGGCCAACCTTCATGGTATTCATCGGGCAACCCTCTTATGATAATAGAGAGTGGAATGTCAAATAGTTGTACACGTTCGGCAATTTGCCCATAGCTTCGTATCTTGTCGATTCGCTCACTATTCTGCAATGGGTTCATCAGATATTCCCTATTTTCTGCAATCCGTTCTTTCGGAAGCACCTTTTCGTATGCCAACTCTTTGTATTCAGGGGCTGCATCTACCAGCACGAGTCCACATATGTCTTGCGGATAAAGGCCAGCATATAATCTAGCAACTAAGCCGCCGAAGGAATGCCCCACCAATACATATGGAGGTTCTACGTTAAGCACTTGCAGCAATTCGGAAAGTTCTTCGACTAAACAACGACATGTTCGCGTTCCTGATGCGGATTGGCTTCTGCCAATACCTGCTCTGTCATAAGAAAAGGTCGACGCTGCTTCTGATATTCGGTTCTGCACGATCTCCCATGTCTCACTGCTATCACCTAATCCGGCGATAAAAATGACGCTCGGCGTGCTGTTTCGCGAATATTTACTATATAACTTTACATTGTCGCATATATGATAGGCTTCCATATATCTATCGCGCTCTTCACTCCTACCTTCCATCATGTCCATCCCTTTCTTTCGATGAATTCGCATTTTCAAAATTATAGACTTCATAAAAATATTACAGAATCAAACGATCTGATTATTAATGGAGTGGCTGTAATGAATGTAGCAATAGGTGATGATGATGTCAGCCAAAAACAGGATTAGGCTGGAACAATTATCTCACTAATTGCCCAACCTAATCTAATTGTTATTCAATTGTAATACAACGTAAACTTACATTTCAAACCAACGCAATTCGCCGCCCTTGAGCTCCAATTCGAAGCTCTTGCCATTCGCGTACACAGTCGTGTTGCGCGGCTCTGCCGTGTTATTGACAACGCAATACGTACCTGTTTCTGGGTAGACATGGATTTCCGTATGGGCATCCGAACTAAACCAATTGTGCAATTCGTGATCCTTGCTGCATGACCATAATATTGCACGATGCAGCAAGCGGGCGTTCTCCGCACTATACGGCAGTCCACCGATATAGACAGATCGACCGCCGAAGTAGTTATTGACTGCAAACTGCACTTCTTTATCCTTGCAAGCTAAAATATCAGCGCTCGTTGCGTATACATTTTTCTTGCCTTCACCGAAGTTAATGTCACCATTCATATCGGCGGTAATAAAGTGAGACGGCTTTTCGTCCCAATTATATTTATCGTAGCCGAGGGTAAAGCCGCGCTCCAGCTCTACGCCAAGAGCATCGCCCAGCTGGAAGAAACGACCTTGATGTTGAACCGCAGAAGGTTCACCTACCCCGATAAAGCCGCCTCCGCCAGCAATAAATGCACGGATTTGCTCAACAATATACGGGTCTTTCCAGTTGTCACCGCCGGTATGCGCGGTGTCAGCGTCACCGACATTAATAATGACATCGATATCTTTTAGCAGCTGCGGCTGCTCACGAATGTCGTCAAAGCTAATGAACGATACATCAAAAGGAGCTCCGCTCAAAATCTCAATAATGCCCGCGTAGCTGTAGTTTTGTTTCTGGTACAGCGCATGATGCACCATATGGCAGCCCCAAGAGCGCATTTTCCCCCAGCAGTTCAGTACAGCAACTTTAGCTAAGCACATCGGCTTCGTGCGTGCCTTCTCATATAAATCGCGGAATTCATCGGCAACTTCTGTTACATAATCCACAAAGTCTGGGAAGTCCAGCGCCAGCTTCAAGTATCCGCCATAGCCAATGCGATCTACAGGCTTACGCAAAATAGCTCGTCTTGCCGTTAACCAGTTCTCTTGAGCTTCTGCCGTTGGATTTCCGCCAGGATGGAACGTATCCGGGAAGAAGTATGGCAGGAAGCGCCCTTCTGTATATTTCACTCCAGGAATGTCGCTAATTAGACGCAGTGTTGAACCATTGCCGACGCTGCCGACGACTGCATCCAGCCCGATGGTTTTAAACTCATCCATATAAGGCTCAGTACCAATAAAGTGGTCCCCTAAGAACATCATCGCTTCGCGACCTTCTTCGTGGGTAATATCAACGAGCTCTTTAGCTAGCCCCGCCACTTCGCGCCGTTGGAAGGCCATAAAGTCCAAGTATTGTTGGGACGGAATCCGATACTGGTTGTTGTAGTACCCTTCGTCAATAATATATTCCGGACGGAACTTATAGCCAACTTCACGCTCGAACTGTTCGAGAATATAAGGGCTGACGCTAGCGGAATAGCCGTACCAGTCCACATATTTCTCCCGACGCAGTTCATCGAAGATAAGCGTGAACTGATGGAAGAACGTCGTGAACCGTACTACATTTACATAAGGCTTGTCCCGCAAAAATTCACGAAGTCTGCCTTTGGAGTATTCCCGTGTCTTAGGCTGACGTACGTCAAACGTAATTTGTCGTTCGAAATCCTTCCAATCATTAACGACAGCATTGTACATATGAACAGGATCCCAAATCAGATAGGTTAAGAAGCTCACGCTATACTCATGATAAGGTATCGTATTATTAATAATTACACAGCCGCTAGCTTCATCATAGCGCCAGTGATTCGTAGGTACGACCTCGCCAGTGGTACGATCGATAACTTCCCACCAACGGTAAATATCATCGCGGTTGTTGACTTGCAATAAGTCTTCGCTAATCCCTTCTAATAAACGAATGGAAAGTTCAGCGCCTGTGGCAGGAACAAATTTCGTTGAAATATAGCATTGCTGCACTTCGTCAGGGTTTGCTTTCGCCCAATTGTTGTCTTTACGGGTTGTATAGTAAGTAGCGTATACTTTCGCTCCACATTCAGCTAGCTCTTGCGGAAAAGTGGTGCCGTCTGCATCGCGCACAGCATCAGCGCCCCACAACTCCATCGTTTTCAGCGTTTCACCTACGACATCAAGGTCGGTAGGGATGGTGAGGCGCCCTCTGCCTTGTTTGTTCTGGTTCTGCTCGACCATTTGAAATACGCTCCTTCCAAATAACTGATTGTTGATTCCATCATACTCAGCGAGAAGGAGAGACCCAAGGACGGATTATGACCTTCCACGGGTAAAATTTTGACCTTTGCTTAAAAAAATGGCTACGTTTAAATAGATGTTGAAAATTAATATATTAATAGAAAACACATAGTATAATTAAGCCATATATATAGGTTTGGAGGTATTATATGGAAAATGTATTCCTTTGACTTCATTCAAAACTAATTAGTTTAATGGTGTTGCAACTAAATAAATCAGCAATGATTTAATATCATGGAGGATAAATTATAATGATAAAAAATAATTTGAAAATAGAAAATATTCCAGCGATTTTGTGGGGTGACAAATCAGATAAGTTATTTGTGGTGGTGCATGGTAACATGTCAAACAAGGCAGATGACTCGATTATTGTATTTGCAGAAGAAGCAACAGCAGCAGGTTATCAAGTACTTAGTTTTGATTTACCTCAACATGGTGATCGTAAGGATGAACCTTATCTTTGCAACGTTCAGAACTGTGTTCAAGACCTCAATACAATTATGACCTATGCAAAATCGTTATCAAATCATATAAGCCTTTTTGCTTGTAGCATGGGAGCGTATTTTAGTCTATTAGCATATAGCCATGAGCCGTTGAAGCAGTGCTTGTTTCTCTCTCCTGTGGTAAATATGGAACGTATTATAAATAATATGATGACTTGGTTTAACGTAAGTGAGAGTAGATTAAAAATAGAGAAAGAAATTGCTACACCTATTGGACAAACTCTCTACTGGGACTACTACTGTTATGTGAAAGAACATCCTATTGTTGCTTGGAATATTCCAACTTCCATTCTCTATGGTTCAGAGGATAACGTATGTGAGTTTGACGTTGTATCTGAATTTAATAAACGTTTTAACTGTAATTTGCAAGTAATGGAGAATGGAGAACACTATTTCCATACTGAGGAACAGTTGCAGGTTTTCAGACAATGGCTGAAAAAACATATATACGAATCAATTTCATAATGTTTGAACCTAGAAAACTGTAGACTACTGATCCTTCTTCTAATGCGAGCTTTGATATATGTTGGCTCACCTCTTCCAAGGCTCGTGTCGAATATATGGCATAGGAGTTCACCTCGGTTCATTTCTCTTTTGGTTGGTTTAGTCGCTTAAACTATTCGAGATTTGGGGAGGTACTCCTTTTTCCATGTCGGATAGGTAACCGTCCGTACCCGATAATTCTTAAGTTTCCACATCATTTTTGTATTCTAGTTTTCAACTAAAAGGCCGAGCTAATTGACTATTAGAAGTCATTAGCTCGGCCTTTGTTGCCTTTTTATATCTCTTTATCTCTATTTTTCTATTCTAACTGGCCGAGATCGATAAAATTCAAATCCATGTTAGCTTCATCTTCGGCCTGATTTGCAGCCTCTGTTGATACTGCTTTTCCTTCGTATTCAAGGTTACCGCTTTTCAAATTGAATACATATAGACGATTACCTTTAAAATTCTTATGACCCACAATATAGAGATAGTCTTGTTTAAAATCATAGGTAATGTTTTCACTTAAATCTATATTTGTATTCTTCAGAGTAGTCTCATATTCTTTACTCACGAGATCGTAAGAAATAACAGTGAATCCTATATTTTTCTTACTCGATGCAGCTTTTTGCAGGAAATAAATTTTCTGTCCATAGGCATACATAATATTATTATTCAATAACATTTCATGCCCTTTGAACGTGAGCGGCGAGATTTGTCCTGTTTTAACATCCACTTGATATGCCTTTTTATGATTATCTTTACTAACACTTAAAATCCATTGATCCGTGTGATCCAAATTTTGATTAGCTAACCTTACGATTTGATTATCCCCATTTGCTGCTACAGATTTAGCTCCTAGTAATGCGAGCGGCTCATTCGTAATCTCCTTTGTTGCTAGATTAACACGGATAATCTGCGGTTCAGATACATAACCTTTGGCACTGTGATTCAAAGACACAATTGCAACAAGCTGTTGATCAACAAGCTGTACATTTTCTACAAAGATATCTGAAACATCATGATCTACATTGATATCGGATCTGATTTCCTGTGTATTGTCCTTCTGCTTGTTAAGCACAGAAATACTGACCTCTGCATTCTTCTTCGCTGATGGATCATTGGATTGCTGCTTATCTATGGTCCAATTCACATAAGCAAGTATGTCCTGATTTTCATAGAACCCAGCTAAGTTGTTCTTCCCACGCATGAACTGACGATGCTGATCCACCCATTTATCCAATTGCGTTTTCACTGGTCTTCGGTTTAAGCTTTGGCTTATCGTTAAATTTTCATGTGGATAATCTGTACCATTTGTAGTGATATAAGCTCGTTCGATGCCAAAAACACTATCCTTACTCATGTAATTTCCGTATAAAGCTATACCTTCAACGAGAGAAGCATCCCCTTGAACCATCGTCAGCTTATAATTAGGTGGTGTCTTTTGTGAAGCTTGTACATAATACGTCCCGATTGTAATAACCGCGAACACTACAAGAATGGCGTTAACCATATATTTTCTCATACCTTAACCTCCATAACCCTTCAATTATACCGATATTTTCTTACGCAATAGATACAAGCTGTACCAAAGCGAACCTCCAGCAATGATCACTATTAATCCGAGACAAGTGCCTATGATTTCTCCTGGATAGAAGTAGCTATCGTATCTGCTATAACCCATAAAATAGGGTATTGAGGCTAATCCAGCTAGAACCGCAAAGTATAGTACGATAAAGCCGATCCCTTTCAGTCTGTAGCTCCGCTCCATTAGAATCGCTGTGAACAAGACGATCAAGCCCGTAATGACCAGTCCATAGTATAGTACAAACTCAGAAAAGTAGGGCGGAATCAGAACTTTAAGCACAGTAGGATGCTTCAAATAATCAAAT
The DNA here is from genome assembly GCF_023713665.1 of Paenibacillus sp. MER 180. Classification (NCBI taxonomy): domain Bacteria; kingdom Bacillati; phylum Bacillota; class Bacilli; order Caryophanales; family Paenibacillaceae; genus Paenibacillus; species Paenibacillus sp. MER 180. The sequence continues at coordinate 27,155 of NZ_JAMAVT010000008.1, forward strand.
ACCGAGATGTTTCGATATAATTCAGCAGGAAGAATCGACTGTGCTATCAAATTCTCCAGTGGAACAAGGACAATTTGCAGGGCGACAAATCCAAAGGCGAAAAGCAAGATCGTAACCAGCTTGGCAAAATACAAATTCGCCCGATTGGACGGCAACGTGAGCAGGCGATATACTACCGTATTTTTACCTCTCCAGTCACGGTACCAGATGAAGCAGCTATATATTAGCAGCACTGTTATGCTCAAAAATATGGGTCCGAAATATAGAAGTTTATTATAGTGATCATACACCGTACTGTTTAGCTGAATATATCCAGTCACATTGTGATATTGCTCAAGGGTCCATTGATTCACTCTCATTGCCTCATTCGCAGAATCCAGCCAATGATTAGCACCGATGGCGACTGCTGCAAGTTGCAAGGCGGCTGTCAGCACCATGAGTCCAATATATATTTTGGCAAATCGGTTCATTTCAAAATTCAATAGCTTCACAAAAGCTCTCATTTTATGTACACCTCTCTCATTACGTCCGTAATGGACTTACCTTCCTGCTCGCGAACTTCTTCACAGTAGAATTCACGTTCTACCTTCCCGTGCTGTAGCAAGACCGCTTTATCAATTAAATACTCAATATCGTTAATTTCATGAGTTGTAATAATCACACCACGATCCTCGATCAATTCACTCGTGAACACATCAGCAATTTGCTCGCGGCTGAACATATCAATCCCCAAGAACGGTTCGTCCATTAGGATGTAATCACAATCCAAGGCAAGTCCGAGCAACAAATTTAACTTCGCAGCCATTCCCTTCGACAATGAGGATACGCGATCCGAAGAGCTCAGTTGGAAGAACTTAAGCAATTCCTTTGCACGTTCAGCGTTCCAATTCCGATAAAAGTCAGTCATAAAGCTCAAGCAATCAGCAATTCGCATATTGGAGGGCATCGTTAACGAATCTGGAATGAAAGTAATTTTCTCATACATCACAGGTGTTAGTGATACATTATCGATTAAGACTTCACCTTTGTATGGTGTCAGTCCCATGATGGACTTCAGCACCGTTGACTTCCCGGCACCATTGATTCCGATCAGGCAGGTAATCTCTCCCCTGGCAGCAGTGAAGCTAACGCCATTAAGTACCTTCTTAAATCCATAATTCTTCACCATCTGATTCACTTGGATCATTTTGTGTCACCACCCTCTGGGGATAACTTTCGCTCGGATGTATATTTTGTCTTTATGATATCTACTAGTTCTTCAACTGGAATTTGAATATTCCGAATGGAACTGATGAATATATCCACTGCACTTTCGATTAATTCAGCACGAATCGAGCTTAGTATTTGCTGATCCTGTGTAATTCGACTCGGTGAATTTCCTTCTGTTACGATCAAACCCTGTTCCTCCATCTCCTTATATGCCTTCTGCGCCGTGTTCGCATTAATCTTCATTACTGATGCCAGTTCACGCCGTGAAGGAATTTTGTCTCCCGCTCCGATTTGCCCTGTAGCAATCTGTTCCTTAAAGTAGCGGACAACTTGAATATATACCGGTTCTCGAACATTAAAGCTGACACCTAATTTTTGTTCTTCTGTCATGCAACCAACTCCATACGGTAAGTGTGTGTACTAAGTGGTTCATACATCTTATGCGTGTACTATACGTGTAATACACTTTTGTGTCAATAGTTTGATTTCGAGCACAGGCTTCTGGGGTTATCGTTCTTAGCCATTGTATTTCGTGCCAAAAAAATATAAATAGAGAAGTCTAATCCCTGTAATGATTACTTCCCTAGCTACAATAAATAATGAACCAAAAAGAGCTGCACTAGGCAGCCCATACTAAACTGAATCAATTTCATAATGTTTGAACCTAAAAAACTGTAGACTACTCCAATTCAAATTTTATCGTTTTTTTGCTAAACAGCTTGAGCCAGGCACTGTTTGTTTAGGCGATCACTTGCCAGTTTCATACTATTGTAGACAAAGGTATAAAAAATGATTAATGTATAATTTTCTTTAAAAGCGAATTAAGGGACGTCAAAATGTCTTCCCTTAAAAGGTATATAGTTTCAACATTGTTTTAAAACATCACCAAAAAAAAGATATAGACCTCCCTGTCTGCAACAGGTTAGGTTCTATATCTTTTTCCGATCACTTTACTTCATAGCCATAAGCTTCAATTTGCGTTAGTGCAGGAAACGGCGACGGGTCAGCGGACTTGATTAAGTTCTTTACTGTCAATGACTCTACCTGACGCGGCGTAAGCTTAAATACCTGCTTGGCATGCGTTTTCGTGAGATGAATCGTCTCACAATCACCGTTTGAAAAGCAGACGGTTACTTGCTCCCAGTAGTTATCGTGAGGAAAGTCTGCTCGCAGCGTAAGAGCAATGCAGTCAATTTCTACAGTGCGTCCAAACTGCACGCTCATTTCAGCGTCATCTTGCTGGTTAATGCCCCACGACTCAAATGGCCATGCCCCGTGGCCTGCATTAAAGCAATTGCCATTAATGGCATTGCGTGCGGCAAACACGGACTCTCCACGCGTCTCCACATTCGCAATCGCATGCGGATAACAACTGTCATTCTCATGTTGGTCGAACGGATTAAGCGCTACATTTTTGTAACTGGAGATTTCCGCTTCAGTCGCTAGACGCACACTAAGGGCATGGATGTCACCACTATATGATTTCGGATTATAGGAGATTTTCTTCTCTCCAAATGGAATCGTAAGCCGATAGCAAGTTGTCGCTAAATATACGAACGTTTCTGGCATCGTATCATCAAGCTGCAACATTACATATTGATTGGGATGCTCGCTCTTTACAACAATTTGGTCACCCTCTTGATAGGGCTGATGATATACAAGCTGGGCTTGCCCGTGATCAGAAGTAGCTGCCAATACGGTATGATTTGCATCGTGAATTTCAATCGTAAATTGCATTAGTGGTGTCATAAGATGATCATCTCTTTCTTCCGTTATTTTTGATAGATTTACGAGCATTCGTTCTTATACTCACTCGGTGTTACGCCCATATACTTCTTGAACACTTTAGAGAAATAGGTACGGTCTGAGTAACCTAGTGTCAATGCGATCTGTTCCAGCGTATGCCCAGATGTCTTCAACATTTGTGAAGCAATGTTCATCTTATACTGATGTACATAATCCGTGAAATTGCTGCCAGTCATGCGTTTGAAATAGCGTGAGAAGTAACTTGGATTCAAATACAGATAGCGCGCAATATCAATGGAAGTAATACTATCAGCTAAATTTTGTTCGATATAATGTTGAATTTGCTGTAACTTAGGTTCATAGCTATTAGCTAGTGTACCTTGCCCTTGTTTCCCCTGTTTATCGCTAGGCATAGCCATCGCGGTTAGCGTGCGTTCCGCTAATGCAAGCACATCAACAAGGGTTCGTGACTGCTCTATATAATTGAAGATCGCTTCATCGAGTCTAACCGAAGCTGCAATCGTCAGCTCGCGTAAGCAAACTTGCAGCTCATGCATGAATGAAGCAGGTTCAATCATCCTTGCTTGAAAATGTTGCTTCATACTCCCAATAATACGTTGTATACCATCTATATCATGAATAGCTAGCGCCTGCTTCAGTTCAACTTTATAGTTGTCCAACTCCCCTGCAGGCAATTGCAGCCATGTTGAGCCGATCGCCTGCTGGCGATCGGCAATCTGCATCGACTCCCCAACATAGAACTCATATTTGTGGCGCAATAAGGAGTGATAACAAGTACCCATTTGCTTAAGTTGAAGCTTATCACTTACCGTGACGCTTACAAGCTGCAATTTCATATATTGGGCAACTCGTTCTTTCAATTTTTGCAAATAGCTGTTGAAGTGCAACACGGTGTTATCTGCTAAATTATCGTGATAGTTATACACAATGACTAGATGTTGTTGCTGCAAAAATGGTGTGATCCCTTCAAACTTGCGTGCTAATTCTTCCGCAATATTGTAGACGGCATAGCAAATTAACGATAACGATTGCTGTGAGTAATGTTCATCGTAACTAGCATATTGTACATGCACAAGACTGAGCATATACCAAGGACAGTTCCACCTTACTCCAATGCCAGCAGCATATTTAAGGATTTCGTCAACATTCGTTCGATCAAGCACACTCTGTAGTAAACCTTGTTTGAGCAACTGTTGATTGTAGCTTGAAGGTTGTACACTGACAGACGATGATTGTTTTTTCAGTAAGCGCAGCGACTTATGCAGACTTTGTTGCAACTGCTCTTCTGTTAACTGATCTTTAATTAAATAATCGTCAGCTTGAAGCTTAAGTGCTTGTCTCGCGTAGTTGAAGTCTTCATGACAGGTTAAGAAAATGACGCGCACGTCAGGTTTGAGTTGGCGAAACTGTTCGGCTAACTCAATCCCATTTTTTTGTGGCAAGCCAATATCTGTTATCACAATATCTGGAACGGTCTGCTGAAATAGGTGTACTGCTTTTACGCTGGAATAGGTGGCAGCTACAACTTTCAACTGTAATTGTTCCCAATCAATCATTTGCTGCAATAGCTTGAGCATTGGCACATCATCATCAATAAGCATCACTTTGTATATCACTGGTGGTCCCCCCGCTTGATGTCACTGGAATCTGCATTCGTGCCGTTATACCGTCATACCTGTTAGGAGCAAAAGAAAGCGTAGCCTCTGAACCAAAAGATAGTTTCAAGCGTTGAGCAACATTAACCAATCCGACCCGCTTATAACTAGGATCAGGTTCATCACTGCAACGTAACACACTTTCATTCAGGCGATGCAACAAAGACTCATCCATACCTGCTCCGTTGTCGGCAACCTCAATGACGATGGTATCCGCGTCCTGATAGACGGAAATCCAAATTTGAGATTGCTGGCGCCCACTATCATTGCCCTCTATATCTACATCAGTATCGACAAACCCATGTAAAATTGCATTTTCAACTAACGGTTGTAGTAATAACTTTGGAAACTTAAGCATCTGCAATTGCGGCTCTACATCGACTTGCAGTTGGATTGGAATATCACTGCGCATTTGCATAATATCAATGTAGTGACCCATTAACTCACACTCTTCTTGCAGTGTTGCTAGTGCATTGAAATTCATATAGGCACGCAGTAGGCTCATTAAAGAGTCAATCATGCCGCTATGCAGGCGATCTTTCTGCAACATTAAGCTACACTTAATTGAGTTAAGCGTATTCAACAGAAAGTGGGGACGAATTTGCATAAACAGCGCCTCAAGCTCCAACACTCGTCTCTGCTCCTGTTGCCGTTCCATGTCATGAATGGACTGTTGCAGCTGATCCAACATCAAGTTAATCGTCTTGCTAACCGCTGCTAGCTCATCATCTCCCTTAACTTGCAGCCTAACATCTAGCTTACCGTTGCCAAATTGTCCTGCAACCTGCTGTAATTGCTCAATTGGACGATGCAATCGTTTAGAGATCAGCAGTGCAAACAAAGAGAATATAATGACAAAAAGCATGACTTCAGCAGAACCGATATAAAGCGTCTTTGAAATGATGCCTCTAAACGTGTTGTTGCTCATCTCATACACAAGCTTCCACCCGTTTTTGCTCAGCACGACTTCCGAGCGCATTCGATCGTCCACCTTATTTGAATCGGATGCAAGCAATTGTGTTGAGCCAGCAATCCGGTCACCATGCTCATCCAAGAGAGCAACATCCCATGACTTCACAGATTGTAATGCTTTTTCGAAATAGGACTGTTCAATTCCAATCAGCAGCACGGCCGTATGCTCTTTACTAACGCGATCATAGATGACACGAGCAATATAATATTTACTAGCTCCCTTGTCCTCGAGTAGTCCTAACCACTGCAGCCTTTCTGGCTGCTGGAAATTAATTTTGCTATACAATTCAGGTAAATGTGGTAGTAGTTTCGCCGGTTCATCATCTCCTGAAGGGATAATAAACTGCTGGCGGTTAATTAAGTACATCTGCGTCTGCCTATTCAACGTTTTTGAATTGATAAGCGAAAATACAGCTTTGATTTGTGAGAAATTCTCATAATCAGCATAACTATTTAATTGCTTCACATCAGCGAAATTACGTAAGCTAGTTTTGAAGCCTTCATCGTTTACAATGAAATGGGAGGCAAATGTAGCATCATCGATTGTTTTGCTAAATTCTGCTCCAATAACGTTCAACATGTTCTCATTCGTTGCATGCAGCTTATCCAGCATCGATTCTTTAATTAGATAAAAAGATTGCGCAGATACAGCAACCATCGGTACGATAATAAATAGCATGAAGGAAAGTAACATTCGTTTATAGTAAGTTAAATGGAACATGAGGTTAGCGTCACTTCCCTTCCTTCAATCCTTCATCATTTCCGTTACTGTTCAAGCCAAATCATCGACTTTCTCTTCCTATTTCTATTTACGCTCATACCAGTAGCCAGGAATACCGCGTGTAAGACGCATGAGCGCTTCCAAGTAGTAATAATCGCCCCAAATCATATAATCATCAGGGGACAACCCACCATGGACATAGTACGAGCCATGCTTAAGCAAACCTTCCGCTGCATCGTCACCAATCGTAGCATAGTTGGTAATCAGCGACTCCATACTGGTTGTCAGCATCTTCTCGAAATAAGGACGGTCGGGGTCAGCAGCATCCAAATGTGAGATAAGCTCTACCAGTCCGGCAGCCACAATCGCTGAAGCTGAACTATCGCGATACGTATCAGCCGTTACAGGCGCATTGAAATCCCAATAAGCAACACTGTCCTCAGGCAAATTCTCAAGGAAGTAGCGCGCCATACGCTTAGATGTCTCCAAAAATGCTGCATTTCCCGTATAACGATAGGAAAGTGCAAAGCCATATACGCCCCAAGCTTGCCCCCGCGTCCACGTCGAACCGTTGCTATAGCCCTGATGAGTCGCGCCGCCAATTGGAACCCCCGTCTCGGTATCGAAGAAGAACGTATGGTATGAGCTATCATCTCCACGAACGATATAGCGCCGCGTTTTCTCTGCTTGGATTTCTGCAATTTCTCGATACTTCGGATCACCAGTCTGTTCGCTTGCCCAATACAACAATGGCAGATTAAGCAAGCAGTCGATAATGATACGACCCGCTTCTTGTTCGTTATCTCTCGTTCCCCAAGCTTGTATGTATCCGCTTCCATCGCTCGTATCACGCCAACGCTTCAATAAATGATCAGCTGCATCCAGTGTCAACTCACGAGCACGTTCATCGCCTGTTATGATCCACTGCGCTTTGGAAGACAAGCTGAATAGGAAGCCAATATCATGATGATCCAATACAACTTTTTGCTCAAACCGCTGATGGAAACTAGCCACTGTAGCTTCTGCTGCCTGCCGATAACGTTCATCTTGTGAATATTCATAGCATAACCACAATATTCCTGACCAGAAGCCATTCGTCCAGTCGTTGTTATCATTCAGTTGATATTTCCCATCAAGGCTAACATGCGGAAACTGAGTTCCAAACTTATCCATATTGTTCAGCGTTTTCGCTAGAATATTTTCAATTGCTTGTGTGTAAAGTTTATTTGCTTGCATGACCGTTGTTTGCGTTCCCTCTGTAGACATCTGCATTTCAGCCCTCTCCCAGAAAAATAACTCAATGCATTCCTTATGATAGCGGATACATTCCGCAGAATGTACGCCTTAATTTGTGTGAAATGTGAACAATTTTGACTTTTTTGTTGTATTCGCTTGCCTTCTACTTCACCTTAACCGTTGTCGTCTGCTCGTTATGGTGTACAATTACGCGATCCGATGTCAGCCTCACCTCAGGCAGCTGCGACTCACAGCCAGCAGGAACTCCTGCCATCACACTAACTAATAAATGTCTCCCTGGCTGAAGTTCAGCTCGCAGTGCAGGCATCAGAGTACGCTCATAGAATACATTGGTGTTAGGCTCGGTTCGGATCATCTCCGCTTGTGTGAATCCTCTAACCGCCTTGGCGATGGTGCTCCCGACAGGCGAATCGTAACTTGCCCAGCTTGTCTTGACAACGGCTGTGTCGTCACTGCTAACCGTGGCGAACGGCGCAGAGAAACTGGCATCATAGGCAATTAAGGCACGGCTAGTTTCCAACTCGTGTATGCGTACATGGCTGTCACCACAAGGGATAATCGTACTGCGAATCGTAACTCCGACTTGCGGCTTCCAGTTATGTATAAGTCGATCTTCATGCAGCTCATAGCTCGAATCGAGCGGCTTATCACGAAAATGTACGCCATCCTCACTAACAGCAAGCACACTATCAAAAGCACCTTCATAGTAGTAATAATTACTGCGCGGCACACTAAAGCCAAATACAGTCGAATAGGCAAATTTAGAGTACTTGGCGCAAGCATGGTTCTGATAGCCAATAAATTGACCTACTGGATACATAAGCACATGTTGTGAATGATGCGTATGTTCAATCATCGCCTTCATGCTCGGCAGCGGCAGTCGGCCTGGTGATACCTTTTGCTCTACTTCCTCTGCCTGCCAATAAGGATGTTCATCCGAAACTGCAAGCAATAAGAAACTTTTGAACGCCCAATACGGGGAACCCGCACCGTTATAGCCCTCGCCCATCACCAAGTTCTGATAGTGATAGCCTACGCTTAGTACGCCATCTGTCGTAAAAATATCATGATTCATCCAGCTTCGCATATTGCGCGCATACAATCCTTTAATGACGCCCCATGGCAGCGCTTCAACATCGGCCAGCACAAGCGCGCTCCAGAAGCTTGCTTGCGCAAATCGATACGCTAGACTGCGACCGAAAGGAATCGCCTCTCCCTTGCTATCGAACCAATACTGATAGCTGCGCGCAAAAAGTATAGCCCGCTCTTTCAACCTAGCTGCCCGCTCCGGATCTTCATCCGCCATAAACGTAACGTAGATTAAACTATAATAATGGAACGCCCATGGGATGTAATAATCAAACTGCTGATCCACACCGTCAAAGTACCAACCATCGCCAACATAGCAAGACTCAATCAGGGCAAAATCTTCTTCGATTTTCTCCTGAGAATACTTCATGCCAAGTCGCTTCAGTGCCACATTCACTAAGATGCGAAAGAAGTGCCAGTTATTCGGTGCCAAACGGCGTTCATTAATTTGCCATAACCAGTCTGCCAAATGCTGCTGTTCTGTCTTCGAAAGAGTATCCCAAGTTTTGTGTGGTGCAAGCAGCAGTGTAGTCGCGATAGAAGCCATCTCGACCAGCAGCTGATCGCCATCCATCGTCTTGCCATAATAATGCTCGCTGTGTGGGTTGCAGCCCTCCGCTAGTCCACGCATCCATTGATGCTGAAGCTGCTCGTCATCATAATGAACGAGGAAAGGCCCCAATCCCCACAGGATTCGTAAGAATCCTTCGGCATCTCTGCGATTTTCGGTATAGACCGTGCCGTGGCTTCCTAATGCTAAGTGTCCAGGCTGTTCTGCTAACCGTGACCTTAACGGCTCTACTAGCGTCAATAGGGCTTCCGCTACATCGTCACGATGATTCCACTGCATGCTACGTATTTTCTCCATCACGATTATTCACGCTTCCTTCAACAGTTTTCACAGCACAACAAACCTCATAACTCACATCGTACACAGATAAATTACAAAGACTAACAGCAACGTACTCCTGTTAGTCTCTATTTTGATCTTACTATTCAAAATTAAGGCTGCTTACCAATATAGGCAAGGATTCCACCGTCAACATATAAAATATGTCCATTGACAAAGTCACTAGCTGGCGAAGCTAAGAATACCGCAGGACCTGCTAAATCCTGAGTTTCTCCCCAACGCTCTGCAGGTGTCTTCGCAATAATAAAGGAATCGAACGGATGACGGCTGCCATCAGCTTGAAGTTCACGCAACGGCGCTGTTTGTGGCGTAGCAATGTAGCCTGGTCCGATACCATTACATTGGATGTTATATTGGCCATACTCAGAAGCGATATTGCGGGTTAGCATCTTGAGGCCGCCTTTGGCAGCAGCATAAGCAGACACCGTTTCCCGTCCTAATTCACTCATCATCGAGCAAATATTAATTATTTTACCGCCGCCTTTTTTAATCATCCCTGGAATAACCGCTTTGGAGACAATAAATGGTCCGTTCAAGTCAATATCAATGACTTCACGGAACTCTTCCGCAGTCATTTCTGTCATTGGAATCCGCTTAATAATGCCAGCATTGTTGACTAGAATATCAATGACTCCAACTTCCGCTTCAATCTGTTGCACCATCGCTTGTACACCTGGCTCGTCGGTCACGTCGCATACATATCCATGCGCCTCAATGCCGGCTTCCTTATAAGCAGCCATACCGATCTCTACCGTTTCTGGCTCACGAGCATTAAATACAATTTTTGCACCCGCACGCGCCATAGCGCATGCCATTTCCAATCCGATCCCATACACTGCACCTGTAACGAGAGCTACCTTGCCATCAAGGCGAAATTGATCTACCGAAAATTGTGACAACTCTTCATACTCCCCTCTCTATAAACCCTATCTATTCATCTATCTACTTTAGATCGTCCATAGCTACCATATCCATATCGGTGTATGTGATATTCTCGCCGCACATTGCCCAAATAAACGTATAGTTGCTAGTGCCAACACCGGTGTGAATGGACCAGCTTGGACTGATAACCGCTTGCTCATTGCCGACAACGAGATGCTTCGTCTCATCAGGTTTGCCCATGAAATGAAATACCTTGTTGTCCCCTTCCATATCGAAGTATACATACGCTTCCATGCGTCGCTCATGCGTGTGGCATGGCATCGTATTCCAAGCGTTTCCTTCTTCTAGGTGCGTATAGCCCATTTGCAACTGGCATGACTGACACACATTCGGATGAATGTACTGATAAATTTTACGCTTGTTCATTGTGTTGTCAGCACCTGTCTCCATTGGCTTAATGTTATCAATGGAAATACGTACATTCGGATATTTGTGATGAGCCGGGCTAGAAGCAATGTAAAATTTCGCTGGATTACTAGCATCTGCACTAGCAAACAGCACTTCTTTCGTTTCTTTGCCGATATAATAGCCATCCTGATTGTTCATCGATTCACGCACACCATCAATCGTAATAAACCCTGGACCACCTATATTAATGACACCTAGTTCACGACGCTCTAGAAAATACTCAACACCCAAATCTTTATTAAGCTTAATCTCCAACTGCTCTTTCGTAGGTGTTACGCCACCAAAAATCAAACGGTCATTATGCGAGTAAGTCAAGCGAATTTCACCGGGAACAAACACCTGCTCCACTAGAAACTCCTTGCGCAATTCTTCTGTTGTCATGCGTGCGATCGATTGTGGCGCATACGCGTAGCGCGTCTCCATAGTTTGCATTTTTTCTAATTCCTCCCGATTTCATAGACTTGGAATCATCACAATAAACAATGCGATCATTCGATATTGGATCTACAACCATCATAGTGAATGCACCCAACAATAGTAAGTCAATTATTTTGCTCGATTGTGAACAATTTTGACTTTCTTGCTTAATTGACTTTACTTTTTCCTTTTTATGTTATTAGTTCAATAGTAACCTACGCTAAGCTTGCTATAACCGTAGCTCCAAGCGGGATATCCAGCTGATACGTATGTGGCGCGGGCTGTGTTACGGCCACCGCCATTGATGGCTTACCAGTACAAAAAGTAAGCGGAACCATACTATAAATAACACAAGGCTTACCAAGCGTAGACGTTATCTGCGCCTGCTGCAGCTTGCCTGCCTGCCAAGCCATATCAATGGTAAATCCACCGCGGGCACGTAAGCCAGTAACATGACCCTGCCGCCATGCAGGCGGAAGAGCTGGCAGTATCCGGATTTCATCCCCGTGCGACTGCAATAGCATCTCTTGCATCGCTGCTGCTCCACCAAAGTTGGCATCAATTTGGAATGGAGGATGGTCGCCGAACAAGTTCGGATGTACCGCTTTGCTTAATAGATTGCGTAAACTCAGATGTGCCTGTTCTCCTTCATCCAGCCTTGACCAGAAGTTTGCAATCCACGCTTGACTCCAACCCGTATGTCCGCCTCCATGGGCTAGGCGTCGTTGCAGCGTGAACTTAGCAGCTTGTCCAAGTTCAGGGCTGCGATGAGGAATGATCTGTTCCCCTGGATGCAAAGCGAATAGATGAGAAATATGGCGATGCCCCAGCTCTACTTCCTCATAATCAACCGCCCACTCCATAATTTGTCCATGGCGGCCGATTTGCGGCTGTGGCAGCTTACTGCGTACTTGCTTCCACTGTGCCAATAAATCTTTGTCCTCTTGGCCCCCTTGTTCCATATGCCCTTCATCCAGTTGCAATAGCTCACCGGCACGGATGCATGCTGTAAACAACGCATACAAAATTTGCGAGTCCATCGATGGACCATAGCATAGTGCCCCGACTTCACCCTGTTCACTACGATACGAGTTTTCTGGTGATAGGGATGGTACGGTCACCAGCTGTCCTGATGGCAACTCCATTAAGAAGTCTAAGAAAAATAAAGACGCTTCTTTCAACACGGGATACGCACGTTCACGCAAAAACGAAAGTGAGCCGTTATAACAATAGTGCTCCCACATATGCAGCGCAATCCATGCTCCACCCATCGGCCACATATTGGCGCTCACATATTCACCGTAAATGCCTGTATCCGCCCACAGGTTGCTGCTCGTGTGAGCAACAAATCCACGTGCACCATAAATGTTGCGCGCTGTTTGGCGTCCATTGATGACCAAGCGTTCAATAAAATCAAATAGCGGCAGGTGACATTCCGCTAAATTCCCCGTCTCGGCAAGCCAGTAGTTCATTTGCAAGTTAATGTTAAGATGATAGTCCGATTCCCATGGAGGAGTAAAACTATCGTTCCAAATCCCTTGCAAGTTAGCTGGCAGAGTTCCCGGTCTGGAGCTGGCAAGCAGTAAATAACGCCCATACTGATAAAACAGCGCCTCCAGCCCATTATCAGCGGCACCTTGCCGATATCGTTCTAGTCGCTGCGACGTGGACAAGCATTGTTGTCTAGGAACCTGAAGCTGTGGCTCAGTGCTTCTTCCTTCCTCCGCTTCCAAATCTAACGTTACACGGTTAAACAGCGGCTTATAATCATCCAAGTGCCGCTGCTTCAATGTCTCATAGGGCACTTGAGCTGCCTGTTTTGCCTGTTGCCAAGCAACAGCATAAGCATCAGCACAGCGAAATGAAGTCTGCGCAGCTACAATAAGCGTGACTGCACGAACTTGACGAATATCAAGATAATTGCCCGCCGTCTGACACTGTCCGCCCTCAACTACTGCCCGCAACACAACGGCATAACGTACGCCATCTGCTCCCAATTGTCCTTGCATGGCGATAGCCTGTCCATCATCTGTCTGAACAATTTCACCGGTGAATGGTCTCCGGTCGATTTTAGCTGCAAAGGTTAAGCCTGCTGCATCGGTCGTTGTCATCCGGATGACCAGCACTTGATCAGCGGCACTAGAAAATATCTCACGGCTGTACTGAATTGCGTCTTGCCGTCCCACTTCATAATTCACCTGAACCAAAGCATTATCCAAATCTAGCTCACGACAATAATCCTGAATTGAATGAACATCTATATCCATATCAAAATCCAAGAACAAGTTGCCTAATGTCTGATAAGGGTGGAAATATTGTGGTGCGTTCGTCATATGCTTCAACACTAACTTTTCTGCCTTGCGCACGTTGCCCTGCAGCAACAAGTTTTTAATTTCCGGCAACGCCGCTTGCGCACCTCTATTATCGTTATCCCTTGGACCACCATACCAAATCGAATCTTCATTCAATTGAATCTGCTCGCGCTGTATCCCGCCATATACAACTCCCCCTAAGCGCCCGTTACCGATTGGAAATGCTTCCGTCCATTTGCTAGCCGCTGTCCGCTCAAGCAAATAATAGTTGTTTATATGATTCATTAAGCTACCCTCATTTCTGCAAAGAATCATGTGTAATAGCTTGTATCTTATCCCCTATCCTATACCGTACTTCGCACCATTATATCGGCAATCTACTTAAAAATAGATGCACGATTATGACCATGTATGTGTCGTTTATTGACATATCGTACGCTTCAGTTGCTTACATCCTGATCCATTCGAATCGTGCAACAACCTATACTTGTCACTCGATTTGCTGGTCATGCCGCACAAAAAAATCGGACGATTCATACATGCTGAATCGTCCGATCTGCGTATATCATTTCGAATATTTTATATCCCCTTTGCCTGACGATAGGCATTTACATATGCGGCAGCTTTCTTCTGAATCAACGAGAAATCTTTGTTCTTAACTGCTTCATTCGTCAAGTCGGAGCCGATTCCTACCGCTACCGCTCCGGCTTTCACCCACTCACCAAGGTTATCCAATGACACACCGCCGGTTGGCATAATGTTAGCCTGCGGCAATGGGCCTTTGATTGCCTTGATTACGGATGGCTCATACAGGTTGCCTGGGAACAGCTTGACGATATCGGCTCCAAGCTCAAGCGCTTCATTAATTTCCTTGATCGTCATCGTTCCTGGCATAACCGGTACGCGATATCGGTTGCACATGGTTACGGTCTCAGCACTAAGGAAAGGAGTCACTACGAATTGAGCGCCGCTAAGAATCGCCGCGCGTGCCGTTTCAGCATCCAGCACGGTTCCTACCCCAATAATTGCATAAGTAGATTCATCCGACGAATCCCATTTATAGGTTTGAGCTAATTTCTCAATCGCTTTCAATGCAAACGGAACTGTCATCGTAATCTCTATCACTTTAATTCCGCCGCGTATCGCTTCCTCGGCCATTGCAACAACTTCTTCTGCCGTTTCTCCGCGAAGAACTGCAACGACACCTTCCTGCATAATCTTCTGAATAATCTGCATTTTCTTCATATTGTTCTCCTCCCCATTTATCGAATGTCGTTTCTATTAATAGTTCTCAATGAAACACATCTTATCGCTCAACATGCACCTTACCAGCTAGAAATCGCTCGATTTGTGCTCCACTAGGGAGACCTTCCCAATCGCCAACCGTCTGGATTACCTGCGAGCCTATCAAATTACCGAGACGAACCGCCTCTTCAAGGCTATATTCCCGCAGCAAACCAGCTAGAAATCCAGCGCAGAAGCCATCTCCAGCTCCTACCGTATCGACTACATGATCAACCTTATAGTAAGGAACTGATGACAGTTTACCGTTCTCCAGAATGTAGGTTTTGTCCTCGCCACCTTTAATAATGCTTACAGCGGACAGCTCACCGAGCTGGGCAACGATCTCATCCATCGATTCCGTCGCATACAGCAGTTTCAATTCATCTAATCCCGGCAAGAAATAATCCGCTTTTCGCGCCAATGGCAACAGAACCTTTTGAGCTGCTTTTACATCCCATAGCTTCAAGCGCAGATTCGGATCGAAGCTCACTTTGACTCCGTGCTGCTTCGCGATGTCCATCGCTGCTGCCGCCGTCTCCGCACAGGATGTGCTTAATGCAGGTGTGATCCCGGTAATATGTAAAATCTTTGCTCCAGCAATATATTCCTCATCCAAATGCTCAGGAGTCATTTTACTTGCCGCCGATAGCTTGCGGTAATAATAGACAGAGCTTCTTCCAGCCGCATTCTCTCGAATCATTAGTCCAGTTGGAGCTTCATCTGTGAATGAAGCGCGTGTAACATCTACGCCTTCGCCCCGCACCATCTTATAAATCCGCTGCCCGAACGGATCATCTCCAAGCCGACCGCACCAGCCTACGGAATGTCCAAGCCTTGACAAACCGATCGCTACATTCGTCTCAGCTCCTCCAAAGGAAGGCGTCAAATTCGATGTATATTCAAGACCTTTCCCCCCCTCGGCGATCAATAGGGCCATACTTTCCCCGAAGGTGACCACTTCCGGATGAGCATTTCGATTATTCATTCCCCTTCACCACCCTGAACCTGACTGTTGTACACTTCGAATGTGGACAAGTTTGGCCACCAGCGGGAGCCAGTGATCTGAAGACGCAAGCGACTGCTGCTTATGGCTGGAAAATGGCAGATCCGCTTGTGACCGATAATGGTACCCTTCAGAATCGGCTGCCACGTCCCTCTGCCTGCAGCAGTATCCGTACAATCCTCTGTCGTTGCAGCAGCATCGGCTTGCCAATACTCCAAGCTGAAGCTTTCAATCCTCTGCGTATAGCGATACTCCTGCAGTACGATATGGTCAAACGTTTGCTCTGTTCCTAGGTCGACAGTGATACTCGCCACCTCTGTACCTTGCTCAGGAGCCCAAAACGTATCTCGATTGCCATCCAGTATATTGGCCGCTTCATATCCAGCCATCGCTTCACTAGCCGCAGCAGCAGCATCGCGTGCCACATTCGTCTCAAACGTATTGCGAATCCAAGCTCCGAGCTCCTCTAACCGCTGCACATCATTCTCGTGGAGCAGACCACGCGTATCGGCAGGAATATTAAGCAAGAGCGTAGCATTGCCTCCGACCGAACCATAGTACACATTCCGCAGCTCATCCAGCGACTTGACTTGATCATCTTGACTCGCATGATAGAACCATCCCGGACGAATCGACGTATCCACTTCCGCTGGATACCAGACAAGCTCCGATACATTGGCGATAATGTCGCGGCTACCCAAGTCTTCATCCTCTGAAGTGAAACGCTTGGCGAATTCAGCATTATCTTCCTGCTGTGAATGTTCCTGAATTCTCTCCTTATCCTGCAGCTGCGCAGGTACTACGCTCCACTCCGACTTGCGACAATGCCCCGCCTCATTGCCACACCAGCGCACATCCGGCCCACATACCGAAATACTCGCTTCTGGCTGCAATTCACGAATCAGTGCATAATAGCCATTCCAATCATATATTTGCCGTTTGCCGTTAGGACCTTCACCACAAGCCCCATCAAACCACACACAGAAAATATCCCCATACCTAGTCAACAGCTCGCGCAGTTGATTGGTGAAGTACTCATTATAAGCTGGCGAATCCCCATAACACGGCTCATGACGATCCCAAGGCGATAAATAAATCCCAAACTTCAACCCGCTTTCACGACAAGCATCTGCCACCTCAAGAACGACATCACCCTTGCCATCTTTCCATGGGCTATTCTTCACCGAATGCTCTGTATACTCACTCGGCCACAAACAAAACCCATCGTGATGCTTGCAAGTCAGAATCAGCCCTTTCATCCCTGCGGCCTTACAAGCGCGTACCCACTGCCTTGCATCCAGCTGTGTCGGATTAAAAATATCCGGCTGCTCCTGCCCACTGCCCCATTCCTGGTCCGTAAACGTATTTACTGTAAAATGTACAAAAGCGTAAAACTCCATCTCTTGTATCGCCAACTGCCGCTCAGACGGCCGCACCAACGCTGCCGCTTTAACTTGCTCTGTTTTTATAACTCCACTGCTGTTCATTACCATTTCCCCCCTCTCATTTTCCCGCTGCAGCATCTTGAAAAATATAAAAAGATATCATACATATCTATATGGAAATTAAAAACCCAACCTAACTTAGGCTAATAATAGCAAATCAAAGATAGGTAGAAACACGCATTATTTTTTTATATATATGCAATATTTTGACCTTAACATCGAAAGCCAAGATCCTAAAAATCGGACCTTGGCTTTCGATTGGTTATTTTAACCTCTACTAACTGTAAAATGGAAATATATTCATCTAAACTCAAGCCTGCTGGGAAGCCACCTTCACTTAGATGATACAGTTTGGCACCTACTTAAGTCGTTGACCTTAAGACGTGACTAATGCAGATGGCTTGAATAGACAGCATCTCTTATTTCAAATCATTTAACATGCCTAGAATCAAAGTAACTGCTTCAGCTCTGGTTGCAGCAGCATTAGGATTGAATTTTCCAACTCCATTTCCTTTAATCAGGCCTGCTTCTTCTGCAGTTGCCACATAAGGCTTAGCCCATGCTGGCACTTGATCCGCATCTGTAAACGTCAGAGTTGCATTTGGATGTGCTTCAAGACCCCGTGCACGAACAATCATAACAACGAGTTCACTTCTGGTGATTTCTTTATTCGCACGGAATGCACCATCTTCATAGCCTGAAATATATCCCGCTTTAGCAAGCGCTTGAATGAATGGCTGTGCCCATACTGGTGTTTGACTTTGATCCGCAAAAATAAACCCTGTATTTACGGGTTCCAACTTTAGCGCTCTAGCTAACATTGCTGAAATCTCACCGCGAGTTATCGTACTATTCGGCCTAAAGGTTCCATCCTCATAGCCACTTACAAAACCAAGCTCAACTGATTTTTTAATGGCAGCCTTAGCCCAATGAGCTGCGATATCAGACAAATCTACTTTAGGGGGTACTGGATCAGTAGGTTTCACTGGATTCACAGGTTCAGTTGGTATAGGTTTAAGTGTTGGCGATGTTGGTGTTGGATCCGCTGATGGCGTCGATCCGCCACCTACCGGTGTATCGTCTTTATACGTTGCTGTTACTTTAACTGCTTCACCTGGCATGATGAACGTATACATGTTGTTATTCGTTGTATCTTGGGTCAACGTCAAGCTTGCTGGCGTAACGATCCACTTGTCGAACACTTTACCCACAGGCGTATCTAGTACTACAGTTACGGTTTCACCTTTCTTAGCAGTCTGTTTATCTGCTGTTACACCTTCCATGGTTACGGTGTAAGTCTTGCCGAGATCAAATGTTGCTGTGTACGTCTTACTGAGCGATCCCGAAGTATTGACTTCAATGCTAACTCCATCTTGTATCGGTGTAACTTTCATCCCCGTATCTGCAGTTAGCAATGTCAAGTTCGGTTGATGGACTTCAATTGTCACTGTGTTTTGCTTTTGCGTTGGATCGGATATCACAATTGTCATTTCGCCACGCTCTTCTTTCATGATGACCGTAGCTGCAGATTTAGCTTGGATGCTTCCTGCAGTATCCGCACTCCAGAAGTTCGCAGCGGTGATGCCAAGCTGCTTATTGCTAACAGCCTGTAATGTTGATGTATTGCTAAGCACTTCTACTGCCGGTTGTTCACTATAAGCTTGTGTTTGTACCGTTGTCTTACCTGGAAGCAACACATATTCGTAACTAGCGGCTTGTGGATTATTCCCATGATCAAAGGCAATGCTGGCATAGTTGCGCGTCAGCTTATCTTGCGATTGACCGTTGTTAATGTCATACCAAGAGCCTGTTCTCGCCTCGCGTACGACATGGAGTGTGGGTGCAGTTGGGAAGTAATAGCCCATATCCGCACCAGAACCTGCACCATTGCCCGCCAGGTGCACCCAGTTTACATCATTAATATCTGCTGCATAATCCAATACTGTAGGCACCTGTACACCGTTAATCACAAATGCGTTATCACCGCTGCTATTCAACTTCCGATTATCAACAATCGTTTCTACCGTTTTTGTAGCGGACGATGTTTTACTAATATCTGTACCGAGGGCAACAATTTCATCATCGAACATAAACCATGATTTCTTACCACTTAAATCACTACCCGTTACTTTCGTTAATGAGAAATCCATGCCGCTAGCGCTATACAAATGATCTAGAGTTGCGCCGCCAACATGACTTTTCGTATTGTAATAGTACGCCCATTCGCCCGGCATCTTTCCTTCTCCAGAACCGTCTGTCGTCGTGCCTGGCAAGCGGAAACTATTAACCGTTGCCCAATATCCATCGCGATATTGCAATAAATCTTCGTTATAGATATAGGTCATGCCAAGACCAGTATCCCAACCTTTTATATTTTCTTTATTGCCCATTTCAAAGGCAGAGATGCGGTCTGAGAACATGCTTAGCCCAAAAGCGTAGTCCGGACGATGATGCGCAACACGGGCCATACCGTTGAACATATAACTGCGCGACAATTCACCCCTCGGTGCGACAGTATCATCGTTCATCACTTTCTTCAGCAACATCACACTATAAATCGGCAAGCCTTTATAGTAATCATTAAAGGTTGTATCCTTGCTTACCCATTCCTTAACCATACTGCGAATATTAGCGCTAACCTCTGGTGGTGCACCCTCTGCTAAACTTGCTAAAGCTACAATCGTGCCGCGAGCCGTACCCGAGTCTTTTCTGGAGATCCCCCGCCCGTTAACCATATCCATGTACAGCCCTTTGTAAATAACCGGTTCGAATGTATCACTTACCCACTTATAAATGTTAGCCACACGTTGGTCAGTCACAGGCCATGGTGAAGTGTTGAGCAAATAAGTGATGTCCGCCGTGCGGCTGAGCCAGACTGCACCATAGCCAGCAGTGTAAGCGATATTCGCATGCTGCACCAGTGAACCATCTTCATATACACCATCACCTTTCGTGACATAGTTGAATTCGGAACCAATCGAATCCCGTCCTTGCGTAATTTTAGCGCTATTTCTACCAATTACGCCGCAAAGAGTTACAACAAGCGCTTTATCCAGCAAATTGCCACCGGTCTCGATCACGGAGCTATTTTGCACCCGCTTTGTTGGATTAGGACAATACTTATCAATTGTCCGCATGAAGTTGCCTATTTGCTGATCGTTCAACTCATCATACATAAGGATCAAACAATCATTTAACAGCTGCGGTGCACCGATTTCAAATCCCCACCAGCTGCTGGTGCTGCTGTAGGATAAACGCTCGTTATAACGCTTAGCGTACATCCAATCCAGGGCACCTATAATTGCATCCCGCAGCTGTGGATCGTGATAGAAACGAGAAGCCTCTGTATTGTAAGCGGTTGCAATTGTCTTAATACGAGTAAACTCGCTAACGATGTTGTTGGCATGCTGCTCCTTGGTATCGGCGCTATCGACAAGATCCGACCATAAGTATCTACGGCTGCTATCATTAGCACTAAGCGTATCGAGATAACCCGTCTTAGCGGCATTGGATACATTATTGTCCATCTCAGCTACTAGTGCCTGAATAGCGGGATCAGAAGCGAGGTTATCGTCTACAGCTCCTACTAACTTCTGCTTCCAGCGTTCACGCAATTGGTCGTAAGCAGCTGCTGTTTCTGTGGAGTCAACACCCATGGTACTTTGTGCCTTTATCATCTGGTCTTCTGTCGCAACAGTGATTGTTGCTACACCCGCAGCAACTGCTGTTACATTGCCATCTTGATCAACAGCAGCTACGTTCTCATCACTAGTACTCCATATTACTTTGGGAGATGGCAGGTTATTTGGAGTGACGGTTAATGTAAGCGGCTTCGTCTCCCCAACCGTCATCATCCTTGCCGTCGGTTCAAGAGCTAACCCCGTTATGCCGTCATATTCCTCCAGTCGAATGTTATCAAACCACACTTTGCCGGTGCTATTTTCTAAAAACAATTCAACAAAAAATTTGGCACCACCAGCCGGCACCGTTATAAAAACTTGCTGCATCGCCCAATCGTTCGTACCATACACCTTCGTTGAAGTAGGTCCATCGATTAATTTTGTGTTAGAAGCATTCAGCACAGAAGTGCGGAAATAAACGCCGCTGCCACCTGCAATATTTTCGGTTTTGTACCACACTTGCAAGCGGTACGATTTACCGGATGCAACAGGTGCCTTTGCATTAATTGACACGCGGCTTGTTTGGGAAGCATCAATCAGCATCGATTGCTGACCACTATAAGAATCATAGGTAGCGACCGTTACACTTACTGTCCTACCAGCTGGTTTACCAGAACCTACAGGAATCCATGTGTCCCAATTAACAGGCGCAGGGTTCGTATCCGTATATTGAGTCCAAGTACCGCTCGGCGCTGCAGTTGATTCGAAATCACCATTTGGAAATAAATTATCAACATTTGATGTCATCGCTACACCTGTGCCAACCGGCAAGAATGTGACTACTATCGCAACTACTAGTATCCAACTTAGTATTCTTTTCATCACTCTTCACCCCTTCTCTGAGCACCATACAGAAAAGGCGTCCCTCTTCCCACTATCTGCACTTTATATAGCATGGAATATAGAGACGCCTTGTTTCAGCGTTGCTAGTTATTATGTTACTTACGAATCGTTACTTCTTCTCTTTCTCATTAATAATCTTCGTCGCTTCTTCAACCATCCATGCTTGTACTTTCTCAATTGGCTCGGAGCTAAGCATAAATTTGCTGAAGCCATCGTCGATAACTTTTGTTAAGTCAGCACTTGAAATGGTAAGTACCTTGGAAGCATCCAAATACTTAATATCGTCGCCAAACAGTGTGTTCTTTAACGACTCTACATCGTACTTGTCCTTGTTTTTGCCGATCATGCGCTCCAATAGTGCTGTTTGATCTGCTTTCTTCCAACCGGAAAATTCTTGTCTATTAGCTGAATCATCTGTAGACATAAAGCGCATCAGCTTATATGACTCTTCCTTGTGCTTCGTTGTTGAACCCATTGCTAATTGTGAACTGCCAACAAAGTATTTACCGCCCTCATAATCTTTAGGCAAAGCATTCTTTGGAGGCAAAGGAACTGGCGCGAAAGCAGTCACAAAATCATGTGGGTACTGCTCAAGATTCCCTGGATCTGGAATCGTGAAGCTGCCTGACATGATCATCGCTGCACTACCACCGAAAAATTCACTGCGATAGTTAAGCTTAGATGCTAGCACATCCGCATATGGTTTCGCTGACTTGTCAACATTTTCCATATCCTTGCGCAGTTGGAAGAAGTACGGATAGGTTGGGTCAGACAGAATTGTACTGCCATCGTCATAGCGGAACGGATCTTTCATTACCGTTTGCGCTGGGGCATTCATATACAACTCCCACGTATGGAAGTAGGTTCCGTATCGTTTGTCTACGCCTTCGCCTTTTGTTAGCTTCTTCGCATAGTCACGATAGTCATCCCATGTCCAGCCGAATTTAGGAACAGGCAGTCCCGCTTCATCCAACGCATTCTTATTGAGCATTACATAGGTATAACCTGATGTATATGGCATCCCGTAATATTTGCCGTCTATTTGCGGATTTACATAATACTCATCTTCCGCTTTCAAACCTTCTTTATCATAGAATTCATTTAGTGGCGTAAATGCACTGCGAACCGCTCTTTCAACAACCGCTGAAGTACTTGGCAATTGAACGACGTCAACTTCATCTCCTGACGAAATAAGGAAGTCCAGTTTCTTCAACATTTCCAATGAATTACCTGGAACGAGCACGACATGTTCCACTTTAATACCAGGGTTGGCAGCTTCAAACTCACGCAGCATTGCGTCTGTACCCTCTTGTTGAGCCTCATTATCCCAGTTATAGTACTTAAGGGTCACTTCCTTCTTCTCTGTACCGTTCGATTGTGCGGATTCGTCAGCTTTGTTTCCACAAGCGCTTGTAAACATCATTAATGCTAGTAGTAGGCATGTGGACAGAAGAAAATAACGTTTACTTTTAGTTGCCATGTGCAACTTCCCCCTAAAATGAATGATAGTAAGCTTTGAGTCAAGGCCTTGTTAGCGCTTACAGACAGTATATAACGTTTGCAAATTGCCTGCGTGTATAATTTTGTGCTTGTGCGATAACGATTTTGACTTATTAGAAGACTCTCAACTAGAAATGTCTACAGATTTATCATGAGTCCGTATTGCTTACCCTTTCACACCACCAAGGGCAATCCCACTAATAACTTGTCTCTGCAAAACAATAAACACAATCAGCAGAGGAATAATCGCTGACACTGCCGCCATCATCATAATCGCATCGTTGGTCGTATAATCGTCCCTAAACAATGTCATGCCTAGCGGAACGGTATACAAAGATTTCGATTGCAAGAAGATTAACGGATTTTGATAATCATTCCACGACCAGATGAACTTAATAATCGCCACCGTCGCGATTACAGGCTGACAGAGCGGAAGCATAATCGAAGTGAAGCTGCGCAGGTGCCCTGCACCGTCAATTTTAGCAGCTTCCAAAATATCATCACTCACACCGGCCATAAATTGACGCAACAAGAATGTAAAATAAATTGAAAACATCCCCATCAATATTAGCGCTGCATGGGTGTCATATAGTCCCAGCCAACGAATAAGCATGAAGCGAGGAATGAGCGTCGCTTGATCAGGAATAATCATCATGGCTAACAGCCCGGCAAATACAAGGTTTCGACCGCGAAATTGTAGTTTCGTAAAGGAATAGGCTGCCATCGTTGATATAAGTAGCGAGAGTAAAGTAACGATAATTGCCACTTTAATTGAGTTAAAGTAAATCTGACCGAACGGTACCTTTTGCATCCATACTGCCTTGAAGTTATTTACAAAGTTGGTTGCAGACGGAATCCATTCAATCGGGAAGCGCATGACATCTTTTTCAAATTTAAACGCTGACGACACCATCCATAATAATGGAAAGATAAAAAGTATAGACAATGCCCCCATTAACACGGTAGCGATAATTTTAGTAATCTTATTACGTAAGGTTAGCATCGTATTCTCCCTTTCTATTAAAATGATTCTTCTTGGCGCATCTTCCACGTTGCCGCAGTAATCAGACCGATAATCGCAAATAACAGCCAAGAGATTGCAGATGCATAGCCCATATTATAGTTGATGAAACCTTCTTGATAGATGCGGAATACAATTACCGTTGATGAATTATCAGGACCGCCTTCGGTCAAATACGAAATAATATCGAACACTTTAAATGAACCAATTAGCATCGTAATAAGCAAGAAGAACGTCGTTGGACGGAGCAGCGGGATCGTGATATTGAAAAACTTCTTCAGCCCCGTCGCCCCATCAATTTCTGCCGCTTCATATAATTCTTCGGAAATATTGGACAATCCCGCCATGTATATAATAATCGTGTAACCGAGCCCTGCCCACGCACTAATAATAGCGACCGCAATTAGTGATGTTTTCGGATCAACGAGCCATTTCGGAGGATTCGATATACCAAGATCCATTAGAAATTGATTGATAGGGCCTAGTGAAGGGTGGAACAAGATGCTCCACACTGCTGCCACAGCGATAATCGAAGAAATGTAAGGTATAAAGAATACGACTTTAAAGTAATCCTTAAAGTAGACTTTACTATGAATAACAACTGCTAATACAAGCGCAAGCGCAATCGGAATTGGCACGGTTAACACCGTATATACTAAGTTGTTATATAATGCCTTCCAAATCGTTGGGTCTTGAAATAAATGAATGAAGTTTTGCAGACCAGCAAATTTAATACCTGATACCCCAGATAATAAATCCCAATCTGTAAAACTTAAGTACAATGAAAACCCAAGGGCAAATACATTAAGCATCAACATGCCCACTATTTCTGGCAGTAAAAACAGCCAACCAACTAATGCTTCCTTTCTCCGTGGCGACCAAAATTTTTTCACTACGCGCTCCGCCTGCTGCTTTGGAAGCTGATAACTTGATTTTGTCTCTTCCACTTTTTATGTCACCTCAGCTTATAATTTGTTGACTTCATCATAAGCCGCAGACAAGGGAGAACAAAGGATGGATTATGACCTAGTGTGGGTAAAATTTTGACCTTTGTCGTGTAAGGAAACATGCAACCGAGTTGACTAAAGAGTAGTGATACCATGGTCTCTTAGTGAACTCGATCAATTGTTCACAAACGATTGGAGATTGATTGGGGAGTAGTTGTCCTATAGATTGAATTCTAGAAATAAAAGAAATGTAATGTAAACAGAACAGCGGCCCCTACTTTTCAATGTAGGGGCCGCCATCACTCTTTTTCGCAAGATTGAGATTCACTTACTATTACATATTTGATTATGATAAATCACGAAAGTTGACAAAGGAAAGACCCAAAAAATCATGTTGCTGTATAATGCGAACGGATGAATGTGTAAGGAAACCGCCAGCCCGCCACCAAATAGAAGAAGCACGCCCCTTTTTTTCTTTACTTGTAAGCTTTGGATTTTTCCAAAATCGCTTTTACGAGCGATGCGTTTGCTGGAGCATAGTCTCTTTCCAGCATCTGCTCGTGTTTGCCGTTTCCTGAATAGAAGTGCAACTGTCCAGTTGTTAACTCGCTCCAGGACGTCCATCCGCGTTCTACTTCGCCTATTGCTTCCGACGATTGGATCAGATAGATGTCTGCCCGAACTTCTCCTGTCGTTTCCCTATTATCGACCCAATTTTTGTAAGCTATAATGTTTTGTCTAACTTCTTCTTCGTCTAGTCCTGGAACATAACGAAGAAATAGAGAAATTTCTTCTTGCAGCGTCTGCAGGTACTCTTCTTGCAGCATGTTCAAGGAATGCGAATCTCTTGGGTAGGCATCAAGCATAATGATGCCGGCTACTTCGCGATTTTGTTGTTCCAGCTGCTTGGCCACTTCAAACGCCAGGTTGCCTCCTGCAGAGTAGCCCAACAAATAGAGCGGACCCTGAGGCTGCAGCTTGTGAACGCTTTGTGCAAAGTATGAGGCTACATCTTCGCAGCTAATAAAATCATAGGCATATATAGCAGCCGTATCTCGCAGCAATGTCGCCAGCATCATGAATACTTGACCAAAACCGACGATAGGCGGGAAACAATGCAAGATTATGCCGTTTGCATTGTTTTCGTTCCAGACGGACACTCCTTCCGTTGGCTGCTTCGCTAGATCTTCTGAGCTGCTTCCGCTTTGAAGGTGATCAGCGAGTTCCATAATCGTCGGGTAAGCGAAGGCGGCACTGAACGATATGTCCACGTCCAATCTACCACGAGCTTCACCAATCATTCGAATCAGCTTCAAAGAATGTCCGCCTATATCGAAGAAGTTATCGTGAATGCCAATCCTCTCTAGGCTGAAAATCTCCTTCCAAATGTCGGCAAGCGCTTGTTCTAACGCATTTCTTGGTGCTGTATAATTCGCTTGAAGAGGCTCATTGAGCTGTATATGAGCTAAGCGTCTGCGATCGACTTTGCCATTGGCTGTGAGCGGCAGCATATCCAGTTGCACGAAGCGCGTCGGAATCATATAGGCTGGGAGCTGCTTGGATAAGGCTCTCCGCAGTTCTCCGGCCACAAGCTCGGTATCCGCTACGACATATGCGAATAGAAGCTTCTCCTTCGCTTCATTTTCGCGAGCGATGACCGCCGCTTCCTTCACTTCCTTCACTTTCGTCAGAGCTGCTTCCACTTCGCCCAGCTCAATACGGAAGCCGTTTATTTTCACTTGGTCGTCTCCACGACCCAAATACTCCAAGTTTCCGTTAGACTGCATTTTTGCTAAATCTCCTGTGCGGTACATCCGCTTTCCAGGGGCGAATGGATGGTCTACGAACTTCTCTGCCGTCAAGTCGGAGCGGTTGAGGTACCCTCTCGCGACTCCATCTCCAGCAATATAGATTTCTCCTGGTACCCCTATCGGAACTTGCTTGCAATCAGAATTGAGCAAATAGATGCTGACATTCGCAGTCGGTACGCCAATGGGAACCGACCCGCTCGTATCGGTTGCCGGATCGTATCGATAAATCATACAGCCGACTACCGTTTCTGTCGGGCCGTATTCATTGAATATCTCGATTTCTCCGCCAAATTGATCATGGATGCTTCTCGCCAGATCCGTGGCAAGATTGTCTCCACCGACAATCAGCTTGCGGATGTTCGATCCGGGCGTGACCTTCAATTCCTTGATCAAACGTAAATGAGCAGGCGTCAGCTTGATAATGTTGACTTGATTATCGGTTACAATCCGCTCAATTAACAGCGCTTTGTCTTCCCCGCTATAAATCCGAATCAGACTGCCTGTAAGCAAAGGCGTAAATACGGATGTCACCGTCAAGTCGAAGGAAATGGAAGAGTACAGCGGGAAATCCAGCCTTTCCCCAGCAGCATATACGTTTTTCGCCCACCATAAATAATTCGTTAGGCCCTGATGAGTAATCATTGCTCCCTTCGGATTTCCTGTCGTTCCCGATGTATAAATCACATAAGCAAGGTCGTTGGCGCTTGATACCGGCTCGAGATTCCATTCTTCTTCGCTGTAGACAGCCTGATCGTTCAGATCGATAAGCATTCCTTCAAACTGTACGCGAGCCAGTAAATGATGCTGTGTGAGAAGCACCTGCGAACCGGAGTCCTCCAACATGTAACGAATGCGTTGATCCGGGTACTCCGGATCAATCGGCACGTAAGCTCCTCCGGCTTTTAGCACACCTAGTATGCCGACGATCATTTCCACCGACCGATCCGCCAAAATGCCGACCAATTGATCTGCTCGTACGCCAGCTGCCCGCAATGTCCTTGCCAAGCGATTGGAACGGGCATTCAGCTCGCTGTATGTCACTTGCTCCTCTTCATGAACGATGGCTACCGCCTCTGGCGTTTTTTCCGCCTGCCGCTCGAACAATTGGTACACCGTTGCTTCCCGAGGATATTCCGAAGCTGTCGCATTTCCTGCCGCAAGCTGTGCGCGCTCTTCCGCAGTTAGGATCTCTAACGACGCAATCTGTGCCTGCGGATTTGCCGTAACCGCATGAATCAACTGCTCGAAGTGTTTCGCCATCCGCTCAATGGTCTCTCGTTTGAACAAGGAAGAAGCGTACTCGATGCTGCACGAAATTCCGTTCTCCATCTCTGCCAGTTGGAAGGTGAGGTCAAACTTCGCTACGGAATGTTCGATTGTATAAGGCTGGATGTGCAAACCTTGGATTTGCAAATCTCTTTGCTCCACATTTTGTAGAACGAACATCGTATCGAAAATTGGGTTGCGGCTTCTATCCCTTTTGATCTGCACCTTCTCGACCAATTCTTCAAATGGATAGCCTTGGTGCTCGTAGGCATCAAGCATCGTTTCTTTTACTTCTTCTACATACGATAAAAATGTTTTGTTGCCTGCCGGATAGCTGCGTATCGCTAACGTGCCTACAAACATCCCCACCAGTGACTCCAAGTCGCTATGTGATCTGCCTGCAATCGGCGTGCCGACAACAATATCCTCCTGCCCTGAATATTTATGCAGTAAGGTTGTATATACCGCCAGCAGTACCATATACAGAGACGCTCCGGTTTCTGCCGCTATTCGTTTCAAGCTCCGGCTCAACGGAGTCCCAAGCATAAATGACATCGCTTCTCCCTGGAAGCTTTGCACCACAGGCCGGACATAATCGGTTGGCAGTTCCAGAACAGGAATAGGCCCGCTGAACCTGTTCAACCAATAGGTCTCCTCCTGCTGCTTGCGCCTTTTTTGCGTCTCGGACTGCTGCCATGCCGCGTAGTCTTTGTACTGAATACGCAGAGGCGGAAGTTCTTCCCCTTCATACAAGCGAGCAAATTCATCTACCAAAATGCCTATCGATACGCCATCGGAAATGATGTGATGCATGTCGAGCACGAACAAATACCGTTCAGACGTAAGCTCTATCAGCCCGACGCGTAAGATCGGCGGCTGCTCCAGATGAAAGGCGCGAATAAATGTCCGAACGGCTTCCGCGGCTTCCGATTCGCTTGCTTGCACATATTCCGGAGTGAAGCCAACCTCATGATGCACACATTGTACGGGCTCGCCTTCTTCCATATGAAAGCTTGTGCGCAGCGTCTCGTGACGGGCAATAAGCTTGCGAAGCGCGGATTCAAACCGCTGCCGGTCAAGCGCCCCATTGAGTTCCAGCACTATAGGCAAATTGTAGCTCAGTCCCGTTTCTTCGAGCTGGTGCAAGATATACAGCCGCTTTTGCGCGGAAGACACTGCATAATACGTCTTCTCTTCGACAGGTTCGATAGCAGTGAACATCTGCTGCTTTCTATCCGCAATGGCTTCGGCCAGCAGCTCGATGGTGGAGAAACGGAATACGTCCCGCAACGGTACGTTCACTTGCAGTTCCTTGTGCAGACGGCTCACCATGGCCGTAGCGCGCAAAGAGTGACCGCCGATTTCAAAGAAGTTGTCGCGTACACCTACACGGTCAAGACCAAGTATTTCTTGCCAAATGTGCACGAGCTGCGCTTCGACACGAGTTCGGGGCGCTGCATATTCAGTCGCGGCTAGAAGGTTTTCTTCCGGCGCCGGCAGCGCTTTTCGATCGATTTTGCCATTTGCCGTCAGCGGTATTCTATCGATCTGCACGAAGTGGGCAGGAATCATATAATTTGGCAATCGCTGAGCTAAGTGTTCTCTCAGTTCGCCTGCAGCCAGTTTCCGATCGGCTACAACATACGCACAAAGCTGATCTTGTCCGCCCGCATCCTCCCGTGCGACTACGACCACTTCTTGTACCGACGACACCTTCAACAGCTGATCTTCCACCTCACCGAGCTCAATCCGGTAACCGCGAATCTTCACCTGATCGTCGATACGCTCCAAGTACTCAATGTTCCCATCTGACAACCACTTGGCCAAATCGCCTGTCCGGTACATCCGCGTACCTGGTTCGAATGGGTTGCTCACAAACTTCTCCGCCGTCAGCTCTGGAAGATTCAAGTACCCCCTCGCCAACCCTACGCCCGCAATGCATAATTCCCCGGCTACGCCAATCGGTTGTAACTGATCGTTCTCATCCACGATATAGATCCGATGGTTCAGAATTGGACGACCGATAGGTACCAACTTCCCGGTTAAAGTACCAGTAGATGCTGGCCATATCGTCGCTGCAATCGAGTCTTCTGTCGGACCGTAAGCATTAAAGTACATCACGCTGTCTTGCCACTGCTTGACAAGTTGAACCGAACTAGCGGAGCCCGCCGTGATCAATTTCTTAAAACTTGGCAGATCATCTGGTTGTAAGTAGGCTGCATACGTTGGCGGCAAAGTTGCTGTCGTAATTTGATGGTCGTTCATATAGCTCTTAAATAATTGATGATCCAAAATCGTCGATTTGGTAGGAATATGCAGCGTTCCACCCAAAAATAACGCCTGAATGATCTCCCAGCACGACGCATCAAAAGACAAACTCGCGAATTGGATTACATGGTCCTGTTCTCCGAGTTGTAGCGTGTTTGCAAACATCTGTTTCAAATTACACAAACCGCGATGCTCAACCATAACCCCTTTCGGTTTGCCCGTCGTTCCCGACGTGTAGATCACGTAGGCCAGATGATCCGCTGTCGCGCCCGATTCCACATTCGAACCGTCTTCCATGTACAGTTGTTCGTCATCCAGCATCAAACACTGGCCGGCAAAAGTCACACGCTCTACCAAATGACTTTGTGTCAGCAGCAGCTTCGCACCCGAATCCTTTAGCATATAGTCAATCCGTTCCGCTGGATATTCCGGGTCAATCGGCACATACGCCCCACCGGCTTTCAAGATCCCGAAAATACCCACAATCATCTCCACCGAACGCTCAACCAGGAAGCCTACCAGTTGATCCGGCTCTACGCCCTCCGCTTGCAGCGTTCTTGCCAGATGATTTGCTCTTTCATTCAATTCACGGTATGTTAATTGGCTGCCCTCGTATACAACAGCCACTTGATTCGGTGTCCGCTCCACCTGTTCCTCAAATAACTGGTGAATCGTCTTGTCTCTCGGAGAGTCTGCCGTCGTATCGTTGAATATCTCCACAATCTGCGCCTTCTCTTCTTTGCTCACGATCTCGATCCATGACAGTTTCGTCTGCGGTTCATTCACGATGACATCGATCACCTGTTTGAAATGCCCCGCCATCCGCTCGATCGTTTCTTTCTTGTACAGGGAGGTGGCATACTCGATGCCGCATACAATCCCTTCCGATTCCTCCGCCGCACTGAATGTCAGGTCAAACTTGGCCAAGTTATACTCGAACGGATAGGAACTAAATCTCAAGCCTTCCAGGCTCAGTTCTCTTCGCTCTATGTTTTGCAGTACAAACATCGTGTCAAAGATCGGATTACGACTTACATCTCTTGGCACATCCAGCTTGCTCACCAAATCTTCAAACGGATAATCCTGGTTTTCATAGGCGCTTAACGTATTTTCTTTGACTTCCTGCAGATACTCTCGGAACGTCTTCTCCCCCACTGGGGCGTTGCGGATCGCCAGTGTATTCACAAACATCCCCAGAATCGGCTCCAGTTCCGTATGCGACCTGCCTGCAATTGGCGTTCCCACGACAATATCTGCCTGTCCGCTGTACTTGGACAGCAAGGTCGTATATACCGCCAGCAATACCATATACAACGTCGTTCCCGTTTGCGAGGCCAGTTGTCTTAATCCTTCGCTTCTTCGCTCGTCGATCACGAAGTCAAGTCGATTTCCTTGAAAGCTTCTGACTGGCGGCCGGGCATCGTCTATTGGCAGATCGAGCACCGGGATTTCTCCCGCAAACACACCCAGCCAGTACGCTTCCTGCTTGCTCATCCGCTCACTTTGAGCTTCCGTTTGCTGCCATGCTGCATAATCCTTGTACTGAATGCGTAGCGGCGGCAGCTCCGCTCCCTCATACAACTGAACAAGCTCCTGAGTGAGGATGCTCATGGAAGCTCCGTCAGAGATGATATGATGCATATCCAAGAGCAACAGATGGCGATCCGGTTTCAGTTCGAGAAGTCCCACCCGCAAAAGTGGCGCCTGGCGAAGATCAAACGGCCGCACGAACTCTTGAATATGCGCCTTCTCTTCCCCTTCTTGTACCCATGCATACGCTATGGCAAATTCCACGTCCCGGTGCACACGCTGTACTGGTTCACCATCGACCAGCTCAAAGGCTGTACGCAGCGTCTCATGACGTGCAATGAGACTGCGGAATGCCTCTTCCAAGCGATTGCGATTCAATGCTCCTTCAAGTATTAGAACGCCCGGCATGTTGTAGCTCCGCTCTGCCCCGTCGATCTGCTGCAAAATGTACATCCGTTTCTGCGACGACGACACCGGGTAATAGTCTCTTGCTTCGATGAGCGGAATGGCTGCGTACTCCTTCTGCTCCAACACGGAGATCGCCTGCGCCATCTCTTCGACTGTCGGACAACGGAACACGTCTCTTAACGGAACCTCCGCCTTCAGCGTCTGATGAATGCGCGATACAAGCGTCATTGCCCGGAGCGAATGGCCCCCGATGTCAAAGAAGTTGTCGCGGATGCCGACACGTTCCAGCCCCAGCACCTCTTGCCATAGCTGCGCCAGCTTCGCTTCTGTCTCTGTGCGCGGCGCTGCATACTCCCTGCCCGTTTGCAGCGCACCATCTGGCGCTGGCAGCGCCTTGCGGTTCAGCTTCCCGTTTGGCGTGAGCGGCATCTTCTCCAAGCGAATGAAGTGCGAAGGGATCATATAAGGCGGAAGGCCTGCCGCCAACTTGCTCCGCATCGCCTGCGCCGTGAGCTCACCGCTGCCCGTTACATAGGCGCACAATTCCTGCGTCTCCCCGGCGACAACGGTCACGACCGCTTCCTTAACGCCGTCAATTCGCAGCAAATGCGCTTCGATCTCGCCCGGTTCGATCCGGTAGCCGCGGATTTTCACCTGATGGTCGATCCGTCCCAGATGCTCCAATCTGCCATCCGGCAGCCAGCGAGCCAAATCGCCCGTCCGGTATATCCGCTCCCCGGGGAGGTACGGATGAGCGACAAACTTCTCCTTGGTCAGCTCTTCGCGCGCCCAGTATCCGCGAGCGACTCCGGCGCCTCCAAGACATAGCTCGCCTACGGCTCCGATCGGCTGCAGCTGCAGCGCTTCGTTCAGCACATACGCCTGCGTGTTCGCCAGCGGACGGCCGATGCTGACTTTTTCCCCTTCGCTATCCTCCAGTTGTTCAAACGTAGACCACACCGTCGTTTCCGTTGGGCCGTACATATTGTACAGCGACGCATTCGTTTGCGCCCGAAGCTGCTTTAGCAGCGCCGCAGGCAGCGGCTCGCCGCCGATCAACAAGGCTGGTATACGGCGCAGCTGCGCTGCGCTGTGCTCCTGCTCCAGCATCATCGACAGCCTCGAAGGCGTCGTCTGCATCAGCTGTACCGGATGCTCCGCCAGCAAATCGCCCAGCAGCGCAGGGTCCTGAAGCTCCGCTTCGCTGGCGAGAACGATCTGCATCCCGCAGCTAAGCGGTACCCAACTCTCGGTCACGAAGATGTCGAAGGACACCGTTGTGATCGAGAGGATCGACGCAGACGGCGCAAACGGCAGCGAGCGCACCATTCCCGCGATAAAGTTCACGACGTTCCGGTGCTCCACCACCACGCCTTTCGGCTTGCCGGTGGTACCCGACGTGTAGATCACATACGCGCTGTTCATCGGCGTTGTCGGTACATCCGTTGATCTCGTGGAGGCTGGCGAATAGGCTTCCAGTTCTTCCGCGGAGGCGAACCTCACCATAGCGGAGCAATTCTTCTGCCCTTCGGCATCCTTAGCGGCCAAGCGTTCCTTCTGCTGTTCGGCATCCGTGGCTGTCAAGTGCTCCTTCTTCCCTTTGACATCCGTAGCGGCTATTTCCGTAACGGCGGAGCATTCCTCGTCCAAGCACAGGACATGCCGCAGCGGTGTTTCTCCCCAGCCTGCCAACGTTTCCATCTGCGTCCCTTCGCTCAGCAGAATTTGGATACCAGCATCTTGAATCATTCCCTCGATGCGCGCTGCTGGCAGTGTCGGATCCAACGGCACATAAGCTGCACCGGCTTTCAGCACGCCCAGCAGACCAGCGATCAGTTGCGGCGAACGGCTGAGCAGAACGCCGATACGGTCTTCGCTTCTCACCCCATGCGCACGCAGCCAGCCGGCGATGCGGTTGGCTCGCGCCTCCAGCTCGCCGTACGTCCATACCGCTTCTCCGCTTACGAGCGCCGGCTGCTCCGGCGTTCGTGCAGCCTGCTGTTCGAACAGCCCATGCACCGTCGCTTCCGCAGGCAGCTCTACCGCCGTATCGTTGAATGTCACCAGCAGCTCTTCCCGCTCTTCGGCCGTCAGCAGTTCCAGCTTCTCTACCGCCACGTTCGGCATGGACACGATCTGCTCTACCATCCGCATCCAGTGACCCCGCAAGCGCTCCATCATGTCTTTCTCGTACACCTGTCCGTTGTAGTCGAAATGAATGTGCAGCTCTTCTCCCGGCTGAATCATCACATTCAGGTCGTAATTCGTTTGTTCCTCTGCCTGAACTCCCGTAATTTCCAGTCCACTTGCATCCGCTGACGCTTCCGCCTGCGCGGTTTGCATCGGGTAGTTCTCGAACACAAGAATATGGTCGAACAGTTCTCTCGTTCCGGCACACTGCGCTTGGATCTCGTGCAGCGGATAGTAGGCGTAACCTTGCGATGCCAGCGCCTGCGCCTGCATACGGCGCAGCAGGTTCGCAACCGTCTCCTGTCCCTCGCACGTTACCCGGACAGGCAGCGTATTGATGAACAGTCCGATCATCCCTTCTACGCCGGGCAAGTCTGCCGGTCTGCCCGACACGACGCCGCCAAATACCGCATCCCGGCTGCCGCTGTAGGCGTGCAGCACCAGTCCCCATGCCGTTTGCAGCAGCGTGCTCACCGTTACGCCGTGCGCAGTGGCCGCCAGTGCGATGGCTTTGCTCTGCTCCCGAGGGACGCTCCAGCTTACGCGTTTCGCTTCATAACCTTGCGCCGCTTTATAGCCCTGCGCCTGACGCTGCCGCTTCGGCAGCGCAGACAGCGCTTCGCTACCATTCAACTGCTCCTTCCAGTAGCTTCTTGCCGAATTCGCATCCTGTTCGGACAGCCAGCGGATATAGTCGCGGTACGCGCGGACGCTGCGTAACGGCGCCTCTTCTCCGACGCGCAAGGCGTTGTAGATCCCCAGCACTTCTTCCATCACCAGTGGCAAACACCAGCCATCCATCAACAGATGATGGAAGCTCCATAACACTTCGTGGGTTTGCTCTCCTGTGCGGAGCACCGATACACGCATCAGGCTCTCCGACGCTACCGCAAAGCCTTGCTTCCGGTCGTCCGACTTCCACTGCGCTATGCAGGCTGCCTGCTCGCCCGCGTCGTACATCGACAGATCGCGATAGGCGATTGTAAACGGCCGCTTCCGGTACACAACTTGCAGCGGCTCACTTCGCCACTCACTGTCGATGCTCGTTCGCAGCACCGCATGCCGCTGCACGACGGTTTGCCAGCTTTGTTCAAACGCTGCCGGCTGCAGCTCGCCTTGCAGGGTTAGATGGATCTGGTTCACGTAGGCGCCGGCTTGCGGATCCAGGCGGCTGTGGAACAGCATCCCTTGCTGCATTGGCGTCAGCGCGTACACATCTTCGATCTCACCTAACGCTGCGCTCCGATGCATGAGCGCATCCAGCTCTTCTTGCGTAAAGCCTGGCTGCAGCAAATCGCTTGGCGTCAGTTCCGTTCTCTCCTGCACGACACAATGGGCGATCAGCTCTTGCAAGCTGATCTGCAACTCGTGCGCGAAGCGCTCCATCGTCGCTTGGCGGTACTGCTCCGCGCTGTAGCTGATATGCAGACGAAGCGCTCCTTCCGCGATCATGCCGTTGCATTCCAGTGCCGCCGCACGCTGCCTTCTTCCGCTTATTGCCTCGCCCGTAGAAAGCGGCGAGATTTGCAGCGAACTGTGCTCCAAATCCTGATCGAACTGTCCCAAATAGTTGAATGAAATGTCAGGATCGCACGCCCACTTTGCCTCATCCGACGCGGACATATATCGCAGGAGGCCGTAGCCGATCCCTTTTTGCGGAATCGCCCGCAGCGTTTCCTTCACGCGCTTGATCCGCTGCGGCAGGCTCATCTCCGGCTCGATCTCCAGCACCACCGGGTACGCGCTCGTAAACCAGCCGACCGTCCGGCTTACATCCACATCCGCCGCGATCGGTTCTCGGCCGTGTCCTTCCAGCAGGACCGCCACGCGTTCGAGTCCGCTCCACGCTTGAACCGCCATCGCCAGTGCGGTCAGCAACAGATCGTTGACCTCCGTCCCATAGGCCCGGTGTGCTTCTTTCAACAATTGCTGCGTCTGTACCTGCGACCACTCCACCGTCAGCGTCTGGCTGGCTGCCAGCGTGGACGCCCCTTGCTCATCATCTTTGGGCAGAGGCACTACGCCCTTCTCTATAATCGATTGCCAGTAACCGCGCTGCGCCTCCATCGCCGGACTTGCCGCATAGGCGCCAAGCTGCCGCGACCACGTTTGAAACGAGTCCGTTTTCAGCGGCAGCCGAATATCCTGTCCTTGCGCCGCTTGTTCGTAAGCTGACGCGATATCCTCAAAAAGGATGCGCCAGGAGACTCCGTCCACGACCCAATGATGAATCACGATCAGCAAATGATCCCCGTCCGGGCACTGGAACAAGCCCAGTTTCAGGAGTGGACCGGCGGCCAGCGAGAAGCTGGCCTGCAGCTTGCCGGCCTCCGTCTCGACCCGCTTGCTCCAATCCTCTTCGCCACGGAAGTCAAATACGTCCAGACTGTAGCCTTCGCCGTCTTCCCCGCTGCGGTTCCAAGCAGCGTAGCCGTCTTCCGTCTGCGTGACAATCATCCGCAGCGCGTCGTGATGCCTAGCGATGCGCTGCATCGTCAGGCACAGTGCATCGATGTCGAACCGTTCTTCCCGGTGCAGCATAACCGCGTGGTTAAAATGATGCAGATCCACAGGATCATGCTGCACAAACCAGCGCTGGATTGGCGTAAGCGGCACTGGACCATGTACCTCTTCTTGCTCCGCACGGCGAGTGACCGCCGTCATCTGGGAGCTAAGCTCGGAGACGACCGGATAGCGGAACAGGTCTTTCATCTCGACCTTATACCCGGCTTGCAATAGCCGAGAAGCGACTTGAATCGCCTTGATCGAATCGCCGCCAAGCTCGAAGAAATGATCCATGATGCCAATCTTCTCTACGCCCAGCACCGACTGCCAGACGGACACGAGTGCTTTTTCCTCGCCCGTGCGCGGGGCGACGTATTCCGTCCCCGCACTCATGCCTGCTTCCGGCGCTGGCAGCGCTTTGTGTTCCACTTTGCCGCTGGAGGTCAGCGGCATCCGGTCGAGCTGCATAAAGTACAACGGAATCATGTATTCCGGCAGTTCGCGGGCAAGCGCCTTCCTCAGCTCTCCGACCGTCAGCACGCGCTCCGCCACAATGTACGCGCACAACTGCTTTTGCCCGGCAGCATCCTCGCGTGCGACCACGACCGCCTCTTCCACCGCAGCTATCCTCAGGAGCTGCGCTTCGATTTCTCCAAGCTCAATACGGTAACCGCGGATTTTCACCTGATCGTCGATCCGGCCCAAATAATCCACAGTGCCATC
This sequence comes from Paenibacillus sp. MER 180, assembly GCF_023713665.1. Lineage (NCBI taxonomy): Bacteria > Bacillati > Bacillota > Bacilli > Caryophanales > Paenibacillaceae > Paenibacillus > Paenibacillus sp. MER 180. The sequence goes on from NZ_JAMAVT010000008.1 coordinate 65,238, forward strand.
AGGCAGCCAGCGGGCCAAATCGCCTGTTCGGTACATCCGACGACCCGGCTCGAACGGATTTTCGACGAACCTTTCCGCTGTCAGCTCCGTACGGTTCAAGTAGCCCCTTGCCACTCCGTCGCCCGAGATGTACAGCTCCCCGGCGACGCCGATCGGCTGCAATCCGCCGCGCGCGTCTAATATATAGACCGCCGTATTATGAATCGGCTTGCCTACAGCCACTTTTACGTTTGCATAACATGATCCTGTGAGGACCTCGATTGTCGTTTCCGTAGGTCCGTAGTGATTGTACAGGCTATAGCCGAGCTGCAAAACTTCCTCTTTTAGCCGATCGTCCAGCTTTTCTCCTCCGGCGATGACATGTTGCAGTCCCGGTAGTTTGGTTTGACCCACGAGCAGTTCCCGAATGTAAGACGGCGTGAAATTGATCGTATTGATCTTGTTCTCGTCGATGTAGTCCAGCAGCTTAGGCGGATTCAGCAGCGTCTCTTTCTGGATTACGTGCAATGTTTTTCCGGCCAACAGGCTGCCAAATAATTGTTCAACGCTGGGATCGAATGTATACGATGTCGTTAACATCACGTTATCGCTCAGCTCATAGCGGGAAATAAACCAGGAAATGACGTTAACGGCATTCCGGTGCTCCACCATAACCCCTTTCGGCTTGCCTGTCGAGCCGGACGTATAGATGACGTAGGCCAAATCGCTTGAACTGGAGACATTCCCCAGATTCGTGCCATCTTCAAGGTAAGCGGCGGGATCGTCCAGCCTGATCAGCGCTTTTGCAAATAGGCTGGCGTACTCCTGGAAGTGTGTCTGTAGAAGCATCGGAGATGCGCCTGAATCCTCCAGCAGATAGCGGATGCGCTCGGCCGGATACGCTGGATCGATCGGCACATAAGCGCCTCCAGCCTTCAAAACAGCCAAAATGCCGACGACCATCTCCAGCGATGGCTCCGCCATAATGCCGACCAACCGGTCGGCTTCCACACCCGCGGCCCGAAGCGTTCGCGCCAGCCGGTTGGCCCGCTCATTCAGCTCGGAGTACGTCAGATGATGATCTTCAAATACCACAGCCACCGTGTCTGGTGTTTTCGCCACTTGTTTTTCGAATAGCGTATGCAACGTCGCTTGCGCCGGAAGCTCCACCGCCGTATCGTTGAATGTCACCAGCAGCTCTTCACGCTCGTCAGCCGTCAATACCTCGATGCTTCCCATCATCGCTTGCGGATGACGAACCGCTTGACGCAGCAGCTCGGTGAAGTGACCCGCCCAGCGCTCGATTGTCGTCCGTTCGAACAGTTTGGACGCATATTCCAGGGAGCATCGCATCCCCTGCTCATGCTCGGTAACCGACAGCGTCAAGTCGAACTTCGCTGCTCCGCTCTCGATCGGATACGGCGTCCATTGCAGACCTGCCAGCTCCAAATCGGCCTGCTCGGTGTTTTGCAGCACCAGCATGGCATCGAACAACGGATTGCGGCTCATATCCCGCTGCTTCACAACCTGCTCCACCAGTTCCTCGAACGGGTAGTCTCCATGCTCCAATGCGCCTAGCGCCGTCTGCTTCACTTCCTCCAAGTAGGTCGAGAACGGCTTTTCTCCAGACGGGTTCATCCGCAGCGCGAGCGTGTTGACGAACATGCCCATCATCCCTTGCAGATCCGCGTGGGAACGTCCAGCAATCGACGTACCGACGATCAGTTCTTCTTGACCGCTTAACCGCCCGAGCAGGGCGCTGTACGCGGCCAGCAGCACCATGTATACGGTCGCACCGCTTTCCCGCGACAGTTCTCTGACCGCTTCGGCCAGCACGTTGTCCAGCTCGAAGTCTACCCGATCCCCCTCGAAGCTGCGCACCGCCGGTCGCGGAGCATCCGTCGGCAAGCTCAGCACCGGCAACTCGCCTGCAAACTGGCTCAGCCAGTAGCTTTCCATCTTCCGGTAGGCCGCACTTTGCCGGTAGCCTTGCTGCCAGAGGGCATAATCTTTGTACTGCAAACGCAGCGGTTCTAGTTCTTCTCCCGCATACAGCTTTGTCAATTCCTGTACCAAGATGCTTATCGAGGTGCCGTCGGACACGATATGATGCATATCGAACAGCAGCACGTGATCCGCTTCGTCCAGCCGCACCACCGTCGTCCGCAGCAGCGGCGCAACGCCAAGGTCAAACGGACGGAGGAAGCTGCGAATGTATGTCTGCACATCGGCTCCTCTCGCCTTCTTGTACGCGACGGTGAAGCCAGGAGCCTCTACGATGCGCTGCATCGGCTCTCCGTCTACCGCCGCAAACGCCGTGCGCAGCGATTCATGGCGGGCAATGAGCGCCTGGAGGGCGGCTTCCAGCCGCTGGCGATCCAGCGTTCCCGTCAGGCGCAGTGCAGCGGGCATGTTGTAGCTCAGTTCAGCGCCTTCTAGCTGCTGCAGCACATACAGCCGTTTTTGCGCGGACGACAGTGGATATGCGGCCTGCAGCGGAGCGGGCACAAGTGCTTCAAATGTGCGGCCCTCCGCCGCCTCCAGTGTAGACGCCAAGCTTTCAATCGTTGGCGAGAGGAACAATTGCCGCAGCGGCACCTCCGCCTCTAGCGTCTGATGAATGCGCGATACAAGCGTCATCGCCCGGAGCGAATGACCGCCAATGTCAAAGAAGTTATCGCGGATGCCGACGCGATCCAACCCCAGCACCTCTTGCCATAGCTGCGCCAGCTTCGCTTCCGTCGTCGTGCGCGGCGCTACATACTCCGTTCCCGTGCTCAGCGCCCCTTCCGGCGCTGGCAGTGCCTTGCGATCCAGCTTCCCGTTTGGCGTGATCGGCATCTTCTCCAGGCGAATGAAGTGCGAGGGGATCATATAAGGCGGAAGGTCCGTCGACAACTTGCTCCGCATCGCCTGCGCCGTTAGCTCGCTGCTGCCTGTTACATAGGCGCACAATTCCTGTACGTCCCTCTCCGTTTCCCCGACGGCAACAGTCACGACCGCTTCCTTGACGCCGTCGATTCGCAGCAAATGCGCTTCGATCTCGCCCGGTTCGATCCGGTAACCGCGGATCTTCACCTGATGGTCGATCCGGCCCAGATGCTCCAGTCGGCCATCCGGCAGCCAGCGGGCCAAATCGCCCGTCCGGTACATCCGCTCTCCGGGGAGAAACGGATGGTCAACGAACTTCTCCCTGGTCAGCTCTTCGCGTGCCCAGTATCCGCGGGCGACCCCGGCTCCTCCGAGACACAACTCGCCTACGGCTCCGATCGGCTGCAACTGCAGCGCTTCGTTAAGCACGTACGCCTGTGTGTTCGCCAGCGGACGTCCGATGCTGACTTTTTCCCCTTCACTATCCTCCAGATGCTCAAACGTAGACCACACCGTCGTTTCCGTCGGGCCGTACATATTATACAGCGACGCATTTGTTTGCGCCCGAAGCTGCTTCAGCAGCGCCGCAGGCAGCGGCTCGCCGCCGATCAACAGAGCTGGTATACGGCGCAGCTGCGTGGCGCTGTGCTCCTGCTCCAGCATCATCGACAGCCTCGAAGGCGTCGTTTGCATCAGCTGTACCGGATGCTCCGCCAGCAAATCGCCCAGCAGCGCAGGATCCTGAAGCTCCGCTTCGCTGGCGAGAACGATCTGCATCCCGCAGCTGAGCGGTACCCAGCTCTCGGTCACGAAGATGTCGAAGGACACCGTGGTGACCGAGAGGATCGACGCAGACGGCGCAAACGGCAGCGAGCGCACCATTCCCGCGATAAAGTTCACGACGTTCCGGTGCTCCACCACCACGCCTTTTGGCTTGCCGGTGGTGCCCGACGTGTAGATCACATACGCGCTGTTCATCGGGGTTGTCTGTACATCCGTTGATCCCATGGATGCCGGAGAATAAGTTTCCAGTTCTTCCGCGGAAGCGAACCTCACCATGGCGGAGCAATTCTTCTGCCCTTCGGCATCCATGCATTCCTTCTTCCCTTCGGCATCCGTAGCGGCCATGCGTTCCTTCTTCCCTTCGACATCCGTAGCGGTCATGCGTTCCTTCTTCCCTTCGACATCCGTAGCGGTCATGCGTTCCTTCTTCTCTTTGACATCCGAAGCGGCCAAGCGTTCCTTCTTTTCTTCGACATCCGCAGCGGCTATTTCCGTAACGGCGGAGCGTTCCTCATCCAAGCACAAGACATGCTGTAGCGACGTTTCTTCCCAGTCTGCCGCCGTTTCTGTCTGCGTCCCTTCGCTCAGCAGAATTTGGATGCCGGCATCCTGGATCATTCCCTCGATGCGCGCTGCTGGCAGCGCTGGGTCTAGCGGCACATAGGCCGCGCCGGCTTTCAGCACGCCCAACAGAGCGGTGATCAGTTGAGGTGAACGGCCGAGCAGCACGCCGACGCGGTCTTCGCTTCTCACCCCGTGGGCACGCAGCCAGCCGGCGATGCGGTTGGCTCGCGCCTCCAGCTCGCCGTACGTCCATACCGCCTCTCCGCTTACGAGCGCCGGCTGCTCCGGCGTCCGTGCAGCCTGCTGTTCGAACAGCCCATGCACCGTCGCTTCCTCAGGCAGCGCTACCGCCGTATCGTTGAATGTCACCAACAGCTCTTCCCGCTCTTCAGCCGTCAGCAGTTCCAGCTTCTCTACCTCCACGTTCGGGGTGGACAAGATCTGCTCTACCATCCGCATCCAGTGACCTTGCAAGCGCTCCATCGTCCCTTGCTCGTACACCTGTCCGTTGTAATCGAAATGAATGTGCAGCTCTTCTCCCGGCTGAATCATCACATTCAGGTCATAATTCGTTTGTTCGTCCGCTTGAACCCCCGTAATTTCCAGTCCGCTTGCATCCGCTGACGCTTCCGCCTGCGCGGTTTGCATCGGATAGTTCTCGAACACAAGAATATGGTCGAACAGTTCTCTCGTTCCGGCGCACTGCGCCTGGATCTCGTGCAGCGGATAGTAGGCGTACCCTTGCGATGCCAGCGCCTGCGCCTGCATACGGCGCAGCATGTGAGCAACCGTCTCCTGTCCCTCGCACGTTACCCGAACAGGCAGCGTATTGATGAACAGTCCGATCATTCCTTCCACGCCAGGCAGGTCTGCCGGTCTGCCCGATACGACGCCGCCAAATACCGCATCCCGTCCGCCACTGTAGGCGTGCAGCACCAGTCCCCATGCCGTTTGCAGCAGCGTGCTCACCGTTACGCCGTGCGCAGTGGCCGCCAGTGCGATGGCTTTGCTCTGCTCCCGAGGGACGATCCAGCTCACGCGTTTCGCTTCATAGCCTTGCGCCTGACGCTGCCGCTTCGGCAGCGCAGACAGCGCTTCGGTACCCCCAAACTGCTCCTTCCAGTAGCTTCGTGCCGAATTCCCGTCCTGTTCGAACAGCCAGCGGATATAGTCGCGGTACGGGCGGACGCTGCGTAACGGCGCCTCTTCTCCGGTGCGCAAGGCGTTGTAAATCCCCAACACTTCTTCCATGACCAGCGGCAAGCACCAACCGTCCATCAACAGGTGATGGAAGCTCCATAACACCTCGTGGGTTTGCTCTCCTGTGCGGAGCACCGCCACACGCATCAGGCTCTCCGACGCTACCGCAAAGCCTTGCTTCCGGTCGTCCGACTTCCACTGCGCTATGCAGGCTGCCTGCTCGCCCGCGTCGTGCATCGACAGATCGCGATAGGCGATTGTAAACGGCCGCTTCCGGTACACGACTTGCAGCGGCTCACTTCGCCACTCACTGTCGATGCTCGTTCGCAGCACCGCATGCCGCTGCACGACGGCTTGCCAGCTTTGTTCAAACACTGTCGGCTGCAGCTCGCCTTGCAGGGTCAGATGGATCTGATTCACGTAGGCGCCGGCTTGCGGATCCAGGCGGCTGTGGAACAGCATTCCTTGCTGCATCGGCGTCAGCGCGTACACATCTTCGATCTCACCTAACGCTGCGCTCCGCTGCATGAGCGCATCCAGCTCTTCTTGCGTAAAGCCAGGCTGCAGCAAATCGCTTGGCGTCAATTCCGTTCTCTCCTGCGCGACACAATGGGCGAGCAGTTCTCGCAAGCTGATCTGCAACTCGTGCGCGAACCGTTCCATCGTCGCTTGGCGGTACTGCTCCGCGCTGTAGCTGATGTGCAGACGAAGCGCTCCTTCGGCGATCATGCCGTTGCATTCCAGTGCCGACGCACGCTGTCTTCGGCCACTTATCGCCTCGCCTGTAGAAAGCGGCGAGATTCGCAGCGCGCTGTGCTCCAAATCCTGATCAAACTGTCCCAAATAGTTGAACGAAATGTCAGGATCGCACGCCCACTTCGCCTCTTCCGACGCGGACATGTAGCGCAGAAGACCGTAGCCGAGCCCTTTTTGCGGAATCGCCCGCAGCGTTTCCTTCACGCGCTTGATCCGCTGCGGCAGGCTCATCTCCGGCTCGATCTCCAACACCACCGGATACGCGCTCGTAAACCAGCCGACCGTCCGGCTTACATCCACATCCGCCGCGATCGGTTCTCGGCCGTGTCCTTCCAGCAAGACTGCCACGCGTTCGAGTCCGCTCCACGCTTGAACCGCCATCGCCAATGCGGTCAGCAACAGATCGTTGACCTCCGTACCGTAGGCCCGGTGTGCTTCTTTCAACAATTGCTGCGTCTGTGCCTGCGACCACTCCACCGTCAGCGTCCGGCTGGCATCCAGCGTGGACACACCTTGCTCATCATCTTTAGGCAGAGGCACTACGCCCTTCTCTACAATTGATTGCCAGTAAGCGCGCTGCGCCTCCATTGCTGGACTTGCCGCATAGGCGCCAAGCTGCCGCGACCACGTTTGAAACGAGTCCGTTTTCAGCGGCAGCCGAATGTCCTGTCCTTGCGCCGCTTGTTCGTAAGCTGACGCGATATCCTCAAAAAGGATACGCCAAGAGACTCCGTCGACGACCCAATGATGAATCGCGATAAGCAAATGATCCCCATCCGGGCACTGGAACAAGCCCAGTTTCAGGAGCGGACCGGCGCCCAGCGAGAAGCTGGCCTGCAGCTTGCCGGCCTCCGTCTCGACCCGCTGGCTCCAATCCTCTTCGCCACGGAAGTCAAATACGTCCAGACTGTAGCTTTCGCCGTCTTCCACGCTGCGGTTCCAAGCAGCGTAGCCGTCTTCCGTCTGCGTGACAATCATCCGCAGCGCGTCATGATGCCTAGCGATGCGCTGCATCGTCAGGCACAGTGCATCGATGTCGAACCGTTCTTCCCGGTACAGCATAACCGCGTGGTTAAAATGATGCAGATCCACAGGATCATGCTGCACAAACCAGCGCTGGATTGGCGTAAGCGGCACTGGACCATGCACCTCTTCTTGTCCCGCACGGCGAGTGACCGCCGTCATCTGGGAGCTAAGCTCGGAGACGACCGGATAGCGGAACAGATCTTTCATCTCGACCTTATACCCGGCTTGCAATAGCCGCGAAGCGACTTGAATCGCTTTGATCGAATCGCCGCCAAGCTCGAAGAAATGATCTAGGATCCCAATCTTCTCTACGCCCAGCACCGACTGCCAAACGGACACGAGCACTTTTTCTTCGCCCGTGCACGGGGCGACGTATTCCGTCCCCGCACTCATGCCTGCTACCGGCTCAGGCAGCGCTTTGCGGTCCACTTTCCCGTTGGGCGTCAGCGGCATCTGCGCAAGTTGCACGAAGTACGACGGGATCATGTAACCTGGCAGCTTTTGCGCCAAAGGGTTTCGGAGTTCTTCGGCCTCTAGTTCACGTATCGCTTTGATGTACGCACACAGCGTCTTTCGGCCGGTTTCGTCCTCACGGGCGATGACCACCGCTTCCTGAACGTCCGCTACGCGAAGAAGCTGCGCTTCGATTTCTCCAAGCTCAATACGGTAACCGCGAATTTTCACCTGATCGTCTATGCGACCTGCATACTCTATTGTTCCATCCGGCAGCCAGCGGGCCAAATCGCTTGTTCGGAACAACCGCTCGCCCGGTGCAAACGGATGCTCCACAAACTTCGCCGCTGTTAACTCCGGATTGTTCAAGTATTCGCGAGCCAATCCGCTGCCGCCAGTATACAACTCTCCAATTACGCCAATAGGCAGTATCTCTTTGGTTCTGCCCAGCACGTATACTTGCGTGTTGCTGATTGGACGGCCTATCGGAATCGACGCGCGCTCCACATCTGACATCCGGATTTCATGGCAGCACGTAAACGTCGTGTTTTCCGTCGGGCCGTAACCGTTGATCAGCCGTAATTCGCTGAATCGCTCCAACACTTTTTTTGCATGAGGTCTCGAAACAACGTCACCGCCAACCAGCAGTTGCTTCACCCCGTACAAACCTTCCAACTGCTCTTCCACCATTACATGAAACAAGCCAGCCGTTAGCCACAATATACTGACGCGATGCTGCTGAATCGCCTGCACCCAGTCCGTTAGCGACAATTTACCGGGCGGCAAAATCGCCAGCGCCGCACCATTCAGCAGGCTGCCCCATATCTCAAACGTCGCAGCGTCAAAGGAAATCGTCGAGCCCTGCAAAAATACGTCTTGTTCGCTAATGTCCACATAATTCGATGACGAAACAAGTCTGACAACCCCGCGATGCGTCACGCAAACCCCTTTAGGCGTTCCTGTTGAACCCGACGTGTAGATGATGTACGCCAGATCATCGGCCATTGCCGCCATTGCCAAGTTCGCACTGTTCGCGAAGTATTCTTCTGCGCCAGACAACGGCTCCTCTTCCAGTTCCACCTTGATTCCCTCAAAAGAAGCCCTCTCCTTCAAATGCTTCTGAATCAGCAGCACCTGCACCCCGGAATCCTCTAACATATAGGAGATGCGTTCCTGAGGGTACTCGGGATCGATCGGCACATACGCTCCACCGGCTTTTAGGATCGCCAGTATGCCCACGATCATCTCCAGCGAGCGTTCGGCCATAATCCCTACCAACTGCTCACGCCGCACCCCTTGCGCTTGCAATCTTCTCGCCAAGCGGTTCGCCCGCTCGTTCAACTCCCGGTACGTCAGCTGCCTATCTTCAAATGCCACAGCTAACGCATCCGGGGTCCATGCAGCCTGCCGTTCGAACAGCGCATGCACCGTCGCTTCCGCCGGCAGCTCCACCGCCGTATCGTTGAACGCCACCAGCAGCTCTTCCCGCTCGCCAGCCGTCAGGATCTCGATGCTTCCCAGCATCGCATGCGGATGACGGACTGCTTGACGCAGCAGCTCAGTAAAGTGGCCCGTCCAGCGCTCGATCGTCGTCCGTTCGAATAGTTTCGACGCATATTCCAGGGAGCATCGCATTCCCTGCTCGTGCTCGCTGACCGACAGCGTCAAGTCGAATTTCGCTGCTCCGCTCTCGATCGGATACGGCGTCCATTGCAGACCCGCCAGCTCCAAATCGGCCTGCTCGGTGTTTTGCAGCACCAGCATGGCATCGAACAGCGGATTGCGGCTCATATCCCGCTGCTTCACAACCTGCTCCACCAGTTCCTCGAACGGGTAGTCCCCATGCTCCAAGGCGCCTAGCGCCGTCTGCTTCACTTCCTCCAAGTAAGCCGAGAACGGCTTTTCTCCGGACGGGTTCATCCGCAGCGCCAGCGTGTTCACAAACATCCCCAGCATCCCTTGCAGATCCGCATGGGAACGTCCGGCGATCGACGTACCTACGATCAGTTCTTCTTGACCGCTTAACCGCCCCAGCAGGGCGCTGTACGCGGCTAGCAGCACCATATATACGGTCGCGCCACTTTCCCGGGCCAGCTCTCTGACCGCTTCGGCCAGCACACTGTCCAGCTCGAAATCGACCCGATCCCCCTCGAAGCTGCGCACCGCCGGTCGCGGAGCATCCGTCGGCAGGCTCAGCACCGGCAGCTCGCCTGCAAACTGGCTCAGCCAGTAGCTTTCCATCTTCCGGTAGGCCGCACTTTGCCGGTAACCTTGCTGCCAGAGCGCATAATCTTTATACTGCAGCCGCAATGGTTCCAATTCTTCTCCCGCATACAGCTTCGTCAATTCCTCCACCAAAATGTTCATCGAGGTGCCGTCAGAAATAATATGGTGCATATCGAACAACAGCACGTGCTCCGCTTCGTCCAGCCGTACCATCGTCGTCCGCAGCAGCGGCGCAACGCCAAGGTCAAACGGACGGAGGAAGCTGCGAATGGACGCCTGCACATCGGCTCCTGTCGCCTCCTCGTACGCGACGGTGAAGTCCGGAGCCTCTACGATGCGCTGCATCGGCTCCCCGTCTACCGCCACAAACGCTGTGCGCAGCGATTCATGACGGGCGATGAGCATCTGGAGGGCGCCTTCCAGCCGCTGGCGATCCAGCGTTCCCGTCAGGCACAGCGCAGCAGGCATGTTGTAGCTCAGTTCGGCGCCTTCCAGCTGCTGCAGCACATACAGCCGTTTTTGCGCGGACGACAGCGGATACGCTGCCTGCGCCGGGGCAGGCACGAGCGCTTCAAATACGCTGCCTTCCGCCGCCTCCAGTGCAGCCGCCAAGCTTTCAATCGTTGGCGAGAGGAATAATTGCCGCAGCGGCACCTCCGCCCCCAGTGTCTGATGAATGCGCGATACGAGCGTCATCGCCCGGAGCGAATGGCCCCCGATGTCAAAGAAGTTATCGCGAATGCCTACGCGTTCCAGCCCCAGCACTTCTTGCCATAGCTGCGCCAGCTTCGCTTCCGTCGCCGTACGCGGCGCTGCATACTCCGTTCCCGTTCGCAGCGTACCTTCTGGTGCCGGCAGCGCTTTGCGGTCGATTTTGCCGTTGTTCGTCATCGGCAGTTCTTCCAACTGCACGACATACGCCGGAATCATGTAGTCCGGCAAGTTCAATCGCAAGGCTTCGCGCAGTTCGGCGAATGTAAATTCGCGTTCGCCTGCCACATACGCGCACAGCTCATGGCTGCCTCGCTCATCTGGCAGCGCGATTACGGCCGCCTCTCGAATTCCTTCCAACGCTAACAGTATGGTTTCGATCTCGCCCGGTTCGATCCGATATCCCCTTATTTTCACCTGATGATCGATACGGCCCAAATACTCCAGGTTGCCATCTGCCAACCAGCGGGCCCGATCCCCGGCCCGATACATCCGCGTCCCTTCCAGCCATGGATTGGCCAGAAACTTCTCCTGCGTCCAGCCCGGCTGATGCAAGTAGCCTCGGCCGACACAAGCGCCGCCGATATACAGCTCGCCCGCTACACCGATCGGCTGCAGCTGTCCGAGCTCGTCCAAAATGTATACAGACGAATTGCTGATCGGCTTGCCGATCGGCGGCAGCGCCATCATCGGCTCTTGCGGCCTGATCGTGTACGTGGTCGCTACATGCGTCTCCGAAGGGCCGTAATGATTGTGAAGCGTTACGCCTTGCTCCTGCAAGTAGCGCTGCAGCGCCGGACCGACAATAAGCGCCTCTCCGGCCGTAATCAGATGCTGCACGCACGTTGGCCAACTCACCTCGTAGGTCGGATCGTTCCACACGAATTTGACGAACGACGACGGCAGCAGCAAGGTTGGAATGCCTCGTTCCTCCACATAACGGAAGAGCGCAGTCGGATTTTGGCGCATGTCCTCCTCGATCACATGCAGCGTTCCGCCCGCCAGCAATGTGGAGAAGATTTCCTGATAACTCACATCAAAGCTGTACGACGCATACTGCAGCACCTGCTTGTCAAATGGAATGGACGTACGCTTGTATTGATGCATAATCAGGTTCACGAGATTGCCATGCTCCAGCATGACGCCTTTCGGCTTCCCTGTCGTACCTGACGTATAGATGACGTAGAGCAATCGGCTGCTTTCGTTATCCGGTTCGTAGGAGCCGCTATCAGGGTTATTAGAGCTATTAGAGCTATTAGAGCTATTAGAGCTATTAGAGCTATTAGAGCTATTAGAGCTATTAGAGCTATTAGAGCTATTAGAGCTATTGGTGCTATCTGAGCTCTCACGGCTCCACTCACTTTGCTCGCTTGCCGCAAGAAGCTCTTCGATGATGAGCGTCTTGCCGCCGTATCCAAGACCTTCGTGCGTTGGAGCGGAAGAGGCATCCGCCAGCAGGCAAGCCACTTTCGAATCGTCCAGCATGTATGCTATGCGTTCCGCCGGATAGGAAGGGTCGATCGGAAGGAAGGCCGCGCCTGCTTTCAAAATGCCCAACAAGCCAATCATCATATGGGCGGAACGTCCCGCCATCAGCCCGACAATACCGCCGCTGCCGATCTGTTCCCGACGCAAGGCAGCAGCCAGGCGATCCGACAACCGATCCAGTTCTTCGTACGTAAGGCTTGTACCGACACATACGAGCGCGACAGCTTCCGGTGTTGCCTTCGCCTGCTTGCGGAACAACTGATGCACCGAGGCATTCGGCATTTTCTGTACAGATCCGTCCATCCAGACTTGGAGCATCATCCGATCCTGTTCGTTCAGCAAGCTCGCATTGCCGAGCTTGACATCCGGGTTAGCGGCCGTATGCCGCAGCAGCGTGAGGAAATGATCTTTCCACCGTGAGATCGTATCCGCCTCGAAGAGCGCTGTAGCGTACTCCAGACTCCCGTGCAGTTCCTCTCCCGCCTCGTGGATAAATAGCGACAAGTCAAATTTCGATGTCGGGTTTTCCAACTCGTACGGTGTGATGTCGACCTCGGCCATCTGCAGTTCGGATCGGTTCATATTTTGCAGCGCGAACATCGTGTCGAAAATCGGATTGCGGCTCACATCCCGATGCCGTACGACGTGCTCCACCAGTTCTTCAAACGGGTACTCCGCATGCTCAAACGCCGTTAAAGCCAGTTGCTTCATTTCTTCCAAATAGCTTCGGAATGTTTTGTCAGCAGAAGGCATCGAACGGATGGCTAAGGTGTTGACGAACATGCCGAGCATGCCAGACAGGTCGGCATGCGGCCGGCCGGCAATCGGCGTTCCCACAATAATCTCGTCCTGACCTGCCAATTTGCCCAAGAACATGCTGTAAGCAGCGAGCAGTACCATAAATAACGTAGTTCCTGTGTCTTGCGCCAGCTGCTTGATGCTGGCGGTCAATTCCGCATCGATCGCGAAATCCAATTGGCTTCCCGTGAAGCTTTGGATCGACGGACGGGCGAAATCGGCTGGCAGCTGAAGAACCGGAAGCTCGCCGCCAAGCTGCTGCAGCCAGTACTCCTTTTGTTGGACATACGTATTCGAATGACGGTTTGCCGCCAGCCAGACGGCATAATCCTTATAATGAAGCGATACAGGCTCGAGACGATCGCCGGCATACAGCCTTGCCACCTCTTCAATCAAAATGCCCATGGAAGTTCCGTCGGAAATAATATGATGCATGTCAAACAGGAGCAGATGCTGCGTATCGGTCAGCCTGATCAGCTGAACGCGCAGCAGCGGTGCCTGGCTCAGATCGAAAGGACGAATAAACTCCCGGATGAGGGCTTCCGCTCTTCTGTCCCCGGCTTCCCGATAAGGCAAATCGAACGCAACCTCAGCGCTAATTCGTTGAACAGGCTCGCCGTCCACCATACTAAATCCGGTCCGCAGCACCTCATGGCGGGCGATAAGCTCCCGGCAAGCCTGTTCCAATCGGGCAAAATCCACGCGTCCATGGAATAACAAGGCTGCAGGCATGCTATAGCTTAGTTCTGCGCCTTCAAACTGCTGCAAAATGTACATCCGTCTCTGCGCCGAGGACACCGGGTAGTAGTCCCTTGCTTCGGCCTGCGGAATGACGGCATATTCCAACCGCTCCAGCTCAGAGATCGCCTGCGCCATCTCTTCAACTGTCGGATAAAAGAACACGTTTCTTAGGGGCAGGCTCACGCTCATTTCCTTGTTTACTCTGCTTACAAGCGTCATCGCTCGGAGCGAATGGCCCCCGATTTCAAAGAAGTTATCGTGGATGCCGACGCGTTCCAACCCCAGCACCTCTTGCCATAGTTGCACCAGCTTCGCTTCCGTTACCGTGCACGGCGCTGCATACTCCGTTCCCGTCTGCAGTGCCCCTTCCGGCGCAGGCAGCGCCTTGCGATCCAGTTTCCCGTTTGGCGTGAGCGGCATCTTCTCCAAGCGAATGAAGTGCGAGGGGAGCATATATGACGGAAGGCCCGCCGCCAGCTTGCTTCGCATCGCCTGCGCCGTTAGCTCGCCGCTGCCCGTTACATAGGCGCACAGTTCCTGCGTTTCCCCGGTAACAACCGACACGACCGCTTCTTTGACGCCTTCAATTCGCAGCAAATGCGCTTCGATCTCGCCCAGTTCGATCCGGTAACCGCGGATCTTCACCTGATGGTCGATCCGTCCTAGATGCTCCAATCTGCCATCTGGCAGCCATCGGGCCAAATCGCCCGTCCGGTAGATCCGCTCTCCGGATAGAAACGGATGATCGACAAACTTCTCCCTGGTCAGCTCTTCGCGCGCCCAGTATCCGCGGGCGACCCCGGCGCCTCCGAGGCACAGCTCGCCTACGGCTCCGATCGGCTGCAACTGCAGCGCTTCGTTCAGCACGTACGCCTGCGTGTTCGCCAGCGGACGGCCGATGCTGACTTTTCCTCCTTCGCTATCCTCCAGATGTTCAAACGTAGACCACACCGTCGTTTCCGTCGGGCCGTACATATTGTACAGCGACGCATTCGTTTGCGCCCGAAGCTGCTTCAGCAGCGCCGCAGGCAGCGGCTCGCCGCCGATTAACAGAGCTGGTATACGGCACAACTGCGCGGCGCTGTGCTCCTGTTCCAACATCATCGACAACCTCGAAGGCGTCGTCTGCATCAGTTGTACCGGATGCTCCGCCAGCAAATCGCCCAGCAGCGCAGGGTCCTGAAGCTCCGCTTCGCTCGCGAGAACGATCTGCATCCCGCAGCTAAGCGGTACCCAGCTCTCGGTCACGAAGATGTCGAAGGACACCGTGGTGACCGAGAGGATCGACGCAGACGGCGCAAACGGCAGCGAGCGCACCATCCCCGTGATAAAGTTCATGACATTCCGGTGCTCCACCACCACGCCTTTTGGCTTGCCGGTGGTGCCCGACGTGTAGATCACATACGCGCTGTTCATCGGCGTTGTCTGTACATCCGAATGTACATCCGTTGATCTCGTGGAGGCCGACGAATAGGTTTCCAGTTCTTCCGCGGAGGCAAACCTCACCATGGCAGAGCAGCCAGAGCAGTTCTTCTGCCCTTCGGCATCCGTGGCGGCCAAGCGTTCCTTCTTCCCTTCGGAAACCGCAGCAGCTATTTCCGTAACGGCGGAGCGTTCCTCATCCAAGCACAGGACATGCCGCAGCGGCGTTTCTTCCCAGTCCGCCACCCTTTCTGTCTGCATCCCTTCGGTCACCAGGATACGGATACCGGCATCCTGGATCATCCCCTCGATGCGCGCTTCTGGCAGCGCTGGGTCCAGCGGCACATAGGCCGCGCCGGCTTTCATCACGCCCAGCAGACCGGCGATCAGTTGCGGTGAACGGCTGAGCAGCACGCCGACGCGGTCTTCGCTTTTCACCCCATGCGCACGCAGCCAGCCGGCGATGCGGTTGGCTCGCGCCTCCAGCTCGCCATATGTCCATACCGCCTCTCCGCTTACGAGTGCCGCTTGCTCCGGCGTTCGTGCAGCCTGCTGTTCAAACAGCGCATGCACCGTTGCTTCCGCAGGCAGTTCCACCGCCGTATCATTAAATGTCACCAGCAGCTCTTCCTGCTCGTCAGCCGTCAGCACCTCGATCCTTCCCAGCATCGCTTGTGGATGACGAACCGCTTGACGCAGCAGCTCGGTAAAGTGACCCGCCCAGCGCTCGATCGTCGTCCGTTCGAACAGTTTGGACGCATATTCCAGGGAGCATCGCATCCCCTGCTCATGCTCGGTAACCGACAGCGTCAAGTCGAATTTCGCTGCTCCGCTCTCGATCGGATACGGCGTCCATTGCAGACCTGCCAGCTCCAAATCGGCCTGCTCGGTGTTTTGCAGCACCAGCATGGCATCGAACAGCGGATTGCGGCTCATATCCCGCTGCTTTACAACTTGCTCCACCAGTTCCTCGAACGGATAGTCCCCATGCTCCAATGCGCCTAGCGCCGTCTGCTTCACTTCCTCCAAGTAGGTCGAGAACGGCTTTTCTCCAGACGGGTTCATCCGCAGCGCCAGCGTGTTGACGAACATGCCCATCATCCCTTGCAGATCCGCATGGGAACGTCCGGCGATCGACGTACCGACAATCACTTCTTCTTGACCGCTTAACCGCCCGAGCAGGGCACTGTATGCGGCCAGCAGCACCATGTATACGGTCGCACCGCTTTCCCGGGACAGCTCTCTGACCGCTTCCGCCAGCACGCTGTCCAGCTCGAAGTCTACCCGATCCCCCTCAAAGCTGCGCACCGCCGGTCGCGGAGCATCCGTCGGCAGGCTCAGCACCGGCAGCTCGCCTGCAAACTGGCTCAGCCAGTAGCTCTCCATCTTCCGGTAAGCTGCACTTTGCCGGTAGCCTTGCTGCCAGAGCGCATAATCTTTGTATTGCAAACGCAGCGGTTCCAATTCTTCTCCCGCATACAGCTTCGTCAATTCCTGCACCAAAATGTTCATGGAGGTGCCGTCGGAAATGATATGGTGCATATCGAACAGCAACACGTGATCCGTTTCGTCCAGCCTTACCACCGTCGTCCGCAGCAGCGGTGCAACGTCAAGGTCAAACGGACGGAGGAAGCGGCGAATGTACGTCTCCGCCTCGGCTCCTCTCGCCTCCTCGTATGCGACGGTGAAGTCCGGAGCCTCTACGATGCGCTGCATCGGCTCGCCGTCTACCGCCGCAAACGCCGTGCGCAGCGATTCATGACGGGCGATGAGCGCCTGGAAGGCGGCTTCGAGCCGCTGGCGATCCAGCGTCCCCGTCAGACGCAGAGCAGCAGGCATGTTGTAGCTCAGCTCGGCGCCCTCCAGCTGCTGCAGCACATACAGCCGTTTTTGCGCGGACGACAGCGGATAAGCTGCCTGCGCCGGGGCAGGCACGAGCGCTTCAAATACGCTGCCTTCCGCCTCCTCCAGTGCAGCCGCCAAGCTTTCAATCGTTGGCGAAAGGAATAATTGCCGCAGCGGCACCTCCGCCTCCAGTGTCTGATGAATGCGCGATACGAGCGTCATCGCCCGGAGCGAATGGCCCCCGATGTCAAAGAAGTTATCGCGGATGCCGACGCGCTCCAGTCCCAGCACCTCTTGCCATAGCTGCGCCAGCTTCGCTTCCGTTGCTGTGCGCGGCGCCACATACTCCGTTCCCGTTCGCAGCTCCCCTTCTGGCGCCGGCAGCGCTCTGCGGTCGATTTTGCCGTTGCTCGTAATCGGCAGTTCCTCCAGCTGCACGACATACGCCGGAATCATGTAGTCCGGCAAGTTCAATCGCAAGGCCTCGCGCAGTTCGGCGAATGTAAATTCGCGTTCTCCTGCCACATACGCGCACAGCTCATGGCTGCCTCGCTCACCGGGCAGTGCGATGATGGCCGCCTCTCGAATTCCTTCCAACGCTAACAGTCTGGTTTCGATCTCGCCCGGTTCGATCCGGTATCCTCTTATTTTCACCTGATGATCGATACGGCCCAAATACTCGAGGTTGCCATCAGCCAACCAGCGGGCCCGATCCCCGGTTCGATACATCCGCGTTCCTTCCAGCCATGGATTGGCAAGGAACTTCTCCTGCGTCCAGCCCGGCTGATGCAAATAGCCTCGGCCGACACAAGCACCGCCGATATACAGCTCGCCCGCTACGCCGATCGGCTGCAGCTGTCCGAGCCCGTCCAAAATGTACACGGACGAATTACTGATCGGCTTGCCGATCGGCGGCAGCGCCAGCATCGGTTCTTGCGGCATCATCGTGTACGTGGTGGCTACATGCGTTTCCGAAGGGCCGTAATGATTGTGAAGCGTGACGCCATGCTCCTGCAAATAGCGCTGCAGCGCCGGACCGACAATCAGCGCCTCTCCGGCCGTAATCAGATGCTGCACGCACGTTGGCCAACTCGCTTCGTAGGTCGGATCGTTCCAAACGAATTTGACGAACGACGACGGCAGCAGCAAGGTTGGAATGCCTCGTTCCTCCACATAGCGGAAGAGCGCAGTCGGATTTTGGCGCATGTCTTCCTCGATCACATGCAGCGTTCCGCCCGCCAGCAAGGTAGAAAAGATTTCCTGATAGCTCACATCAAAGCTGTACGACGCATACTGCAGCACCTGCTTGTCAAATGGAATGGACGTACGCTCGTATTGATGCATGATCAGGTTCACAAGGTTGCCATGCTCCAACATAACGCCTTTCGGTTTCCCCGTCGTACCCGACGTATAGATGACGTAGAGCAATCGGCTACTCTCGCTATCCGGTTCAAAGGAGGCGCTATTAGCGCTATTAAAGCTATTAAAGCTATTAAAGCTATTAAAGCTATCAATGCTAATGGTGCTATCTGAGCTCTCACGGTTCCACACACTTTGCTTGCTAGCCGAAAGAAGCTCTTCGACGATGAGCGTTTTACCCTCATATCCAAGACCTCCGGTCGTTGGCGCGGAAGGGGCATCCGCCAGCAGGCAAGCCACTTTCGAATCGTCCAGCATGTACGCTATGCGCTCCGCCGGGTAGGAAGGGTCGACCGGAAGGAAAGCCGCGTCTGCCTTCAAAATGCCCAGCAAACCGATCATCATGTGGGCGGAACGTCCCGCCATCAGCCCGACAATACGGCCGCTGCCGATCTGTTCCCGACGCAAGGCAGCAGCCAGGCGATCCGACAACCGATCCAGTTCTTCGTAAGTAAGGCTTGTATCGGCACATACGAGCGCGACAGCTTCCGGTGTTGCCTTCGCCTGCTTGCGGAACAACTGATGCACCGAGGCATCCGGCATTTTCTGTACAGATCCGTCCATCCAGCCTTGGAGCATCATCCGATCCTGTTCGTTCAGCAAGCTCGCATTGCCGAGCTTGACATCCGGGTCTGCGGCCGTATGCCGCAGCAGCGTGAGGAAATGATCTTTCCACCGCCGGATCGTATCGGCTTTAAAGAGCGCTGTCGCGTACTCCAGGCTGCCGTGCAGCTCCTCTCCCGCCTCGTGGATAAATAGCGACAAGTCGAATTTCGATGTCGGGTTTTCCAACTCGTAGGGGGCGATGTCGACATCGGCCATCTGCAGTTCGGATCGGTTCATATTTTGCAGCGCGAACATCGCGTCGAAAATCGGATTGCGGCTCACATCCCGCTGCCGTACGACGTGCTCCACCAGTTCTTCAAACGGGTACTCCGCATGCTCAAACGCCGTTAAAGCCAGTTGCTTCATTTCTTCCAAATAGCTTCGGAATGTTTTGTCGGCAGAAGGCATCGAGCGAATGGCTAAGGTATTGACAAACATGCCGAGCATGCCGGACAGGTCGGCATGCGGCCGACCGGCGATCGGCGTTCCCACCACAATCTCGTCCTGACCAGCCAGTTTGCCCAGGAACATGCTGTAAGCAGCGAGCAGTACCATAAATAACGTAGTTCCCGTGTCTTGCGCCAGCTGCTTGATGCTGGCAGTCAATTCCGCATCGATCGCGAAATCCAATTGGCTTCCCGTGAAGCTTTGGATCGGCGGACGGGCGAAATCGGCTGGCAGCTGAAGAACCGGAAGCTCGCCGCCGAGCTGCTGCAGCCAGTACTCTTTTTGTTGGACATACGTAGGCGAATGACCGTTTGCCGCCAGCCAGACGGCATAATCCTTATAATGAAGCGATACGGGCTCGAGACGATCGCCGGCATACAGCCTGGTCACCTCTTCAATCAAAATGCCCATGGAAGTTCCGTCGGAAATAATATGATGCATGTCAAACAGGAGCAAATGCTGCGTATCGGTCAGCCTGATCAACTGAACGCGCAGCAGCGGTGCCTGGCTCAGATCGAAAGGACGAATAAACTCCCTAATGAGGTCTTCCGCTCTCCTATCCCCGGCTTCCCGATAAGGCAAATCGAACGCGACCTCAGCGCTAATTCGTTGAACAGGCTCGCCGTCCACCACATCAAACCCGGTTCGCAGCACCTCGTGGCGGGCGAGCAGCTCCCTGAAAGCCTGTTCCAATCGGACAAAGTCCACGCGTCCATGGAATAACAAGGCTGCAGGCATGTTATAGCTTAGTTCCGCGCCTTCAAGCTGCTGCAGCACGAACAGCCTTCTTTGTGCGGATGACAGCGGATAATAATCGCATGGCTCGGCCGGCTGCAATCCCTTAAACAGATCCTTCGATTGCCGCTCGACAAGCGGAGCCAACGCTTCAATGGTTGCAAAGCGGAAAATGTCACGAATCGAGACTTGTACATGCAACGCTTGATGGATACGCGATGCCAACGTCATCGCCTTTAGCGAGTGGCCTCCCAATTCAAAGAAGCTGCTGCTTACTCCTACTTGCGAAATTTGCAGCACGTCTTCCCAAATTGCGGCTAGCTGAGCCTCCGTCCGTGTACGAGGGGCCATGTACGGCGCAACGGCTGCCGTTTCATAGGCAGATACAGGCAATGCCGAACGATCCAGTTTTCCGTTTTTAGTAAGCGGCAGCTCTGCAAGGCGGATGTAATGCTCAGGTACCATATAAGCAGGCAGTGCCAGGCTCATTTCATGTCTTAATGCGGAAAGATCTAACGCACTATCGCTGACATAATAAGCGCAAAGCACTTCGTTTCCAGGCTTATCTTTTCGAATAACGACAGACGCTTGCCGAATATCGGCATTCAACAGCAGACGGGCTTCAATTTCGCCCGGTTCAATCCGATATCCTCGAATTTTGACCTGCTGATCGATCCGTCCCAAATATTCAAGATTGCCATCTGGCAGCCAGCGAGCCAGATCCCCTGTTGCATACATCGTTTTGCCTTCGTTGAAAGGATCGGGTTTGAATTTCTCATGCGTAAGCTCAAGATGATTCCAGTAGCCTTTGGCTACTCCAGCGCCACCGAGATGCAATTCTCCCGGCACGCCAACAGGAAGAACCTGTCCGCCGTCGCCCAG
This sequence comes from Paenibacillus sp. MER 180, assembly GCF_023713665.1. Classification (NCBI taxonomy): domain Bacteria; kingdom Bacillati; phylum Bacillota; class Bacilli; order Caryophanales; family Paenibacillaceae; genus Paenibacillus; species Paenibacillus sp. MER 180. Next base: position 86,190 of record NZ_JAMAVT010000008.1, read on the forward strand.
CACATAGGCTGTCGTTCCGCCAATCGGCCGGCCGATTGGGATACTTGTCATGCTGCCCGCATCGCTGACCTTGAACGCGGTTGAAAACGTCGTATTCTCCGTAGGCCCATATCCGTTCCATATCGTAATGGATGGGCATGCTTGCTGAACGGCCCGAACATGCTTCGGCAGCAGCACTTCTCCCCCCATGATCAAATGCTGAATTCCGGCAAAAAGTTTGTCATCCATATCAGCCAAATGATGAAAAAGAGATGTCGTCAAAAACATAACCGTAATGCTGTTGGTTGCGATAAACTGTCCCAAACGGCTAGCGTTCAGCAGTACTTCTTTCTCCACAGGGTATAGTTGACTTCCATGAAGAATAGCTCCGAACATTTCAAATGTCGCCGCATCGAAGCTGACCGAACCTGTCTGTGCGAAGCGATGTCCGTCATGAAACGGTACATAACCGCCGCCTGTCACCAGGTTGACCACATTGCCGTGTGTGACCAGCACGCCTTTCGGCTTTCCCGTTGTGCCGGAGGTGTACATGATATAAGCGGGATCATCGGGGCCTACCGTACGCGATTGCCCTTTTGCCACCAGATCCTCATGTAAAAGCCAATCGGCGTCAAGGCTGATGACTGCCCCCTCATACGATTCCGGCGGGTGCAAATTGCCGGCAACCAGCAAAAATTCCGCTCCGCAATCGTCCAAAATATACAGATGACGATCCTCTGGAGCTTCAGGATCCAGCGGCACATAGGCGCCACCCGCCTTCAAAACTCCCATGACAGCTACAATAAATTCAATGGACCGATCAGCTAAAATTCCGACAGCCGCATGAAGCGGCAGTCCTTCTCTAAGAAGCTTGCCGGCCAGAATGCCCGACTGATGCTGCAGCGCTTCGTAGGTAAGGTGACGTTCACCGCATACAACCGCCAATCGTTGCGGATAATTGCGAGCGACCTCTGCAAACCGATCCGTAATCGAGACATCCGGCATCGGAGAAACAGGTAATCCGCTATAAGTCATAAGCTGTTCAAGCTGCTCTTCTTGATTAAGCAATCTTGCTTCAGCAAGCAGCGTATCCGGGGCCGTAATCACATCATGCAGCATGACTGTGAAGTAACGGCACCAACGCTCTACCCTTTCGCGAGCAAACAAAGCCGTAGAAAACTCCATAGAGCAGCGATAGCCATCCGGGTGCTCGTTAACCTGAAGCGTAAGGTCAAACTTCGCCGTTGTATCTACGAACGAATACGTGTCCACGCTCAAGTCAGGAAGCACAATTGGCAACGAATCGGTATTTTGCAGCACAAATACAGCATCGAATAACGGATTTCGACCCATATCCCGCTCTCTGACAATTTGATCGACCAAGTCTTCCAGCGGGTAATCTCCATGCTCTAAGGCATCCATCGTCGTTTGTTTGATTTCTTGTATAAAATGCAAAAATTTCTTTTGCCCCGAAGGAAACGTACGCAATGGCAGTGTATTTACAAACATCCCCATCATGGACGACAAATCTGCATGCGGCCGCCCAGCTACCGGGGAGCCGATGATAATCTCGTTTTGGCTGGACAATCGCGACAAAAACATGCTGTATGCCGCCAGCAATACCATGTACACGGTCGCCCCTTCATTCAGCGCCAACCTTTGCACGGACTCCGACAATGCCTTGTCAAGATGAAAATCAACACGTTCTCCGGCAAAACTGCGCAGCATCGGGCGTGAGTAATCGGTCGGGATTTGCAGCACAGGCAGCTCGCCCCCTAGTTGCTGCATCCAGTAGTCCTCATTCTTCCGATAAGCTGCACTATGAGCGTATTGCTGCTGCCATACGGCATAATCTTTGTATTGCAATCGAAGGGGTTCTAGTTGATGTCTGGCGTACAGTTTCGCAAATTCTTCTACAAAAATGCTGATGGATACGCCATCGGAGATAATATGGTGCATATCAAGCAGCAAGTAATGCAGATGTTTTCCCGCACTTATAACCTCGACACGCAGCAAAGGCGCTTGCTCCAGATCGAATGGACGTACAAACTCCGCTATTCTTGCGTCAAGCTGCTGTTCTTCCGCTACCCGGTAAACGACGGACGCCTGCACATGCTCGTGCACTTTCTGCATAGGCTGATTGTCGATGAATGTAAAAGATGTTCGCAGAGCGTCATGACGCAGAATGATCTGTTGCAGGGCCGACTCGAATCGCGAGGGGGCCAGACTGCCTTCCATCCGGAGAACGGCCGGCATGTTGTAACTGACGTCTACGCCTTCCAGTTGCTGCAGCACGTACATCCTTCTTTGAGCCGATGTCAGCGGATAATAATCCATCGGCGCCGCCGGCTCCAGCGAATCGATTGCTTTAACCGATCTGGAAGCGAGTGCCTCCGTCAACGCTTCAACAGTGGGATATTGAAACAGATCCCGGAGCGTAACATCAGCCTGAAGCTCTTTTTGCATGCGGGAAACGAGGACCGTCGCTTTTAGCGAGTGGCCGCCTCGTTCAAAGAAATCATCCCGCACTCCGATCGGGCGAACGTCAAGCACATCTTGCCACAATTCGACCATTTTTTGTTCCGCATCGGATCTTGGAGCCAAATAACTTCCGCTCACGGCCAGGCTGCTGCCCTCAGGATGCGGCAGGGCGCGGCGATCCAATTTTCCGTTGACAGTCAGAGGCATTTGCAGCATGGGAACAAAATAAGACGGTATCATGTAAGAAGGCAAGGCAACACCAAGCCGTTGTCTCAGTTCCTTCACCGCGTAGTCCCGATCCGCGACAAAATAAGCGCATAGACTGGCGCTCCCCTCCGAGCCCTCGATCACAGTCACAACTGCCTCGCTTATCCCAGGGAGCGATATCAGATGTGCCTCAATATCTCCCAGTTCGACCCGATTTCCGCGGATTTTCACTTGATGATCAATGCGTCCCAAGTACTCCAACGTTCCATCTGGCAGCCACCGGGCCCAGTCGCCGGTTCGATACATACGCTCTCCATGTACGAAAGGATCGGAAACAAACCTCGCTGCGGTCAATTCCGGCTGGTTCACATACCCTCTCGCCAAACCAAGACCGGCAATGCAGAGCTCTCCCGGTACGCCGAATGGAGACAGCCTTCCCTGTGCATTGACAATATAGACACGAGTATTGGGAATAGGGCGTCCGATGGATACAGCAGTCTCTTCCGTTAATTCCACAGCAGTCGTTACGACCGTATTTTCGGTTGGGCCGTATTCGTTCATCAATTGCATTTCAGGATTCATTGCTTTCAAACGGCGAATTAAAGGCATGCCTACGGCCTCGCCTGCTACTACCGCACTGCGCACCGAGCGCCAATCCTCGCGGTTCATGTGTTCCAGCATGGCGGAGTAGAAGCTCGGCGGGCTCTGCAAATGGGTGATTTGATGATGGACGATAGCTTCGCGAATGGCTGAAGCATCCTTGCTGTTCTGATCGCTCAGGATAACAACGGCTGCCCCTGAGACGATAGGCGCAAAGAAGTGAGTCACAAACGAATCGAATATAAAAGGATTCAGCATCAACGCCCTGTCGCTCGGACCAAACTGGTAGTGGCGCTTTTTCCACTGTATGGTGTTCGCAAAGCTCCCGTGTTCGATAAGAACGCCTTTCGACCTTCCTGTTGTGCCCGATGTGTAGATGACGTAGGCCGAGTGCTTCGGATCGATCGAGCGTCCCTGCCCTTTCACGGAAACTTCCTGCAGCGGATTGTCTTCAAAATAAAGAACAGAAACATCTTGACGAAGCTCGGCAATAAGCGGCTTATACTTGTCGAACGTAAGCAGCGCTTGAGGGCGGCTGTCCTCCAGCATAAAGCGGATCCGATCCGTAGGAAATTCCGGATCAATCGGGAGGTAGGCTCCTCCTGCTTTCAAGACCCCAATTATACCTGCCGCCATTTCTAACGAACGGTGAGTCATGACAGCGGCAATCGTATCCGTTCCTACACCGCGCTTACGAAGTTCGGCGCCTAGCTGCTCCGCCCATTCGTTTAGTTGCCGGTAGCTCAGTTCCCCCTCTTCCCCAATAATCGCCGGGAGGTCGGGAGTTAGCGCCGCTTGCTGCTCGAACAGCGTTAGCACAGATGATGCTGGATCATACGTTTCTTCTCTACCGGCAAACCGCTCAAGCAAATGTTCTTTATCTTGGGCGGTAACCAAGTCATAAGCGCCAAGTTTGACGTCCTGGAAATGAACGGCCTGAAGGAGAAGCTCTTGAAAGCAGCCACTCCAGCGTTCAATTGTATGTTGCGTAAACAAAGAAGAATCGTATTCCCAAGTCACTAAGAAGCTGTCCTCTCGCTCGGTTACCGTGAGCGTCAGATCGAACTTGGCTGCCGTGTAATCCAACGGATACAAAGTCAGATTGACATTTTCCAGTTTCAGCTCTTCATTATCCCCCTGCTGCAGAACGAGCATTGCGTCGAATAGTGGATTGCGGCTAAGATCGCGCTCCTGAACCATTCGCTGAACCAGTTCCTCAAACGGATATTTCTCATGCTCGAACGCAGATAACGCCGTCTGCTTCACTTCACGGAGATAGGCGGCAAACGTTTTTTCTCCTTCCGGGTACATGCGGAGCGCCAAGGTATTTACAAACATCCCTAACATGCCTGACAAACCTGCAAGCTGACGTCCCGCCACCGGCGTGCCGACGACGATCTCGTCTTGTCCGGCTATACGCGACAGAAATGCGCTGTATGCGGCTAGCAGTACCATGTACACGGTGGCGTCGCTCTTGCGAGCCAACTCGCGCACAGCCATCACAAGCTCGCCGTCCAGTTCGGCGTCTACCCGGCCGCCTATAAAGCTGCGCACAGCAGGCCGCGGATTGTCGGTCGGCAGTTGGAGAGCCGGTACCTCCTCGGCAAACTGCGACAGCCAATAGGCCTCCTCCTTGGCATAATCTTCCGTATGTCTATAAGCTTGCTGCCATACAGCATAGTCTTTATATTGCAGCTTTAGCGGTTCCATCGTTTCACCGGCATAGGCCGCAGCCAGCTCTTCCGTCAATATTTGCACAGAAATGCCGTCCGAGATGATATGATGCATGTCAAATAAGAGCAGATTCCGTTGATCCCCGAGATGTACGACTTTTGCCCGCAGCAGTGGTGCCGCGTCCAGGTCGAACGGCTGAATGAACGCCTGAATACGCGCATCTTCTTCCCCGTCCTCTGCTGTCTCTACCGCGATAAAGAAATCAACTTGCTGCTGCACGCGCTGAATAGGCTCCCCATCTGCAATAGCAAATGAAGTACGCAAAACATCGTGCCGGGCAATAAGCGAATGGAACGCCGCTTCCAATCGTTCCTTGTCCAGCGTCCCTTCCATAAGAAAGGCGGCCGGCATATTGTAGCTTAGTCCTGTTACATCCAATTGCTGCAACATAAATAACCGCTTCTGAGCGGACGATAGCGGGTAATAGAGCTGCTCAGGTGCGGATTCAAGCGACTCGTAATTACGTGTCGCCGCCGAGCCGACCACTTCGGTTAAGTCTTTTAGCACTGACGCCTGAAAGATGTCCCGCAATCCGAGTTCGATCTTGAACTCCTCATGAATGCGCGTCAACAGCGTCATCGCTTTCAGCGAATGACCTCCAAGTTCAAAGAAATTATCTAGGAGTCCGATCTGCTCGTGATCCAGCACTTCCTGCCAAAGCTTTGCCATCCGTTGCTCAGCATCCGTCACCGGTAGCAGGTATGGTTTGGAGGAAATTCTTTCATCCAACGCAGGCAAGGCTCTGCGGTCCACCTTACCGTTTGTCGTCAAAGGAAGCTGATCCAGCTTCATATAAGCGACAGGAATCATATAGTCCGGCAGCATCGAGGACAAGAATCCTCGCAGCTCATCTGTCTCAAGCTCCCTCTCGCCCGTGTAATACGCGCAAAGTACCTGCTCACTTTGGCGATCTGGCATAACAGCAACAACCGCCTCACGGATAGATGCGTTTTGTATGAGGCATGATTCAATTTCGCCCGGCTCTACCCGATAGCCCCGTATACTTAGTTGGTCATCAAGACGACCAAGAAATTGCAAATTCCCGTCCGGAAGCCAGTAAGCGCGATCTCCAGTACGATACATGCGTCCATCCGTCACAAACGGATCTTGAGCGAATCGCTCTGCCGTCAGTTCCGGCCTGTTCAGGTAACCCCGAGCTACCCCGGCTCCTCCGATGCACAGCTCCCCCGGCACGCCAACGGGTTGCAATGTCCCGCCCTGTCCAAGCACATACAGGTTGGCGTGCGGGAGCGGTCTGCCAATCGGTACGCCTCCTTCTTGAGGCAGTATACTTCCATTCATTGTCTCGTAATAGGAAGCATCAATGCATGCTTCCGTCACCCCATAGCTGTTGAGAATACGCATAATAGAGCCGAAACAATCGTGCACCCTCTGATAATCTTTCGCCGCAAAGCGGTCTGAGCCCATAATTAACAAACGTAACTGTCCCGTACTTAAGCCATTCTCGTAAATATAATCCATGAGCGGCACAAGCAATGCTGGCGTCGATTCCAGCAATGTTATGCCTTGTTCGACGATTACCCTATGGAGACGAGGCAGACTGAGACGAGTTTCGTTCGAACATATAACGAGCTGTCCTCCGCTTAGCCATGCTCTGGCCAAATCGCCGGCAAATACGTCAAACGAAAAGCTTGCCATTTGCAGCAGTCGTACTTCCATATTACCGAGCCTGTATTCATGATGCCATGACCATGCAGTAGAAACCCAACTGCGTTGCTCGATCATAACCCCCTTGGGCCTTCCCGTTGTTCCGGAGGTGTAGATAACATACGCAAGTCGCTCAGGTGGACAACCGTGAAGTAAATTGGTCGAATCGTCGGCATAGCTTGACGCAAGCCGCAAATCTAGGACTCGGCAGCCATCAGGCACAGTCATCATGTCATCGTCGGCAGTAAGCAGTACTTTTGCTTCGCAATCCCTTACCATATAAGCCAGGCGCTCGGCTGGCAATGAGTTGTCCAACGGAACGAAAGCGCCGCCTGCCTTTAATACGGCAAGAACGGCAGTTACGATAAGCGGAGAACGTTCCCCTAGAATGGCCACAGGCTCCCCACTCCCTATGCCCAAGCGACGAAGCGTCCGAGCGAGCCTGTTCGCTTGCTCATTCAATTGTCCATAGGTCAATGACAATCCGCCCGGTTCCGCAACAGCGATTTGATCCGGCGTATTTGCTGCATGGGTCTCAAACATTTCGTGCACAGAACGGTCAAGTGGTTGCTCGGTTCGTTGTCCCAAGCTGTAATTGTGGAGTATATTCTTCTGTTCTTCAGGGGGCAGAATTTCCAGTCGCCCTACCGACTGCATGGGGTTCGACATCGCTTCCCGGATTACATGCAGCAATCTTTGGAACAAACAATCGATGTCTTGTCGCGCAAACAAATCAGTCAAATAATCGATTTGAATGGCCATTTCTCCGGTTCCTACATGTTCGCGGATGTGAACCGTCAATTCGTTATCCTGGTGCCCATTTCCCAGAGGCAGCGTCTCGTATTGGAAAGGCGTATCGTCAGGCAGCGTTCCCCACTCCATCGGGTGATAATTGAAGAACACGGGCAGCAATGCCTCCGTAAATCCGAAACGGTTGCGAAGGTCCGGGACAATCCGGTTAAACGGGTACTTTTGATGCCGAATCAGTTCGCTCTGCTTGTTCTTTACTTGTTTAACAAATTCCGCGAACGACCAGGAAGCGTCAATGCGCATACGAAAAGGCGTCGTGCTGACGAGCATCGCAACCATCAACTTCTGTTCTCGAGATGTCCGGTTGGCGTACATCGTTCCAAGCACAACTTCTTCTTCTCCGCAAATCCGCGACATATACAGGCAAAGGGCAGATACGAATAAGTTAAATGGGGAAACATGCTGTGATTCGCAGAACGTACGGATGTCGTTGCATTCAGATACCGGAATTTCATAATGGGCATAAGTTGCCGAGCTTCCGGCCGTCTGGACAGCGTTTTCGGAAGTGCCAAGCCGTGTGATGGAAGGAAGCGTACAGAACTCACCCTCCCAAAATGCCTTATCTTTCTGAAACCGGGAAGATTGTAGATATTCCTCCTCGTTACGGAGCAGAGCCGTGCAAGCAGGCGCCGCTTCTTGAGGAAGCTCTCTATTGCAAAGCAAAGCATGATAGCCCTCAACGAATTCATTACCCAACAAGTTGAGCGAATAGCCGTCGGCAATAATATGATGAATGCTCAAGAACAGCCTGGCTTCCGATTCACCAGTCCGAAACAGCGTAAATTTATATAAAGGGGAGTCAAAAAGTGGAAACGGTTGGCATGACAAAAACTCGACTTCTTCTTCCCATGCCTCTGGTTCTCTATCGCATAAATTCACAATATCGATGTCAATTGGTGTAAAAGGAACAATATAGCTTAGTGGCTCCTCACCTTCTCTCTGCTGCAATCGCATACGCAGAGCGTCATGACGGAGAGCAAGGCTTTGCAGCACCTCTACGATTTTATCCTCTTGTATCGAGCCCTTGATAGTAAGCAAACTATTAAGCGTGGCAACTGTCGTGTGCGGATTCAAAAGCTCCATGTACCAAATTCGACGCTGAGCTTCTGTAAGCTCGTAATAAACTTTCTCATTTTGTTGCAGTTGCAGATTGGCTTTGCTCATTGACATAAATACCCTTCCTTCTCTTTGGAATCCTTGGAATGCCGGTATTGGTCATGCTTTCTGCTGTGGGGTAAATGTAACAAAGTGGCTTTCAACTTCCTGCAAATTCACCTTATTCTTGCTAATGAAATGAATAATTCTATGTCTGTCTGTTTTAATGAGAATTGTAACGGTTCTGGTTGTAAGAAAGAAATTGTTTGAGGTTTTATTAAATACAGAGGAGTATCCTTATGTGGTATCGATCATGATTTCGTATGTTTTATTGTTTAAGCGATACTAGTCTTCTTAAGCTCTCGTTTTCCTTAAAGTTCTCATCTACTAAATAGTAGTTGCTAATATTTTTCACTTTTCGAAAGCGGTACTGGTGAATACATCTCCTTCCCCATCTTTCTTATTATTTATAACAATAGAGTGACCGTCAGCCCCTCGGGGTGAACTGCTTCTCAGCTCTTTCACGTAAGGACGAAGATCCAAAACGCTAAAAATGATAAGCAACCAATCATTTGTATGCATTTTTTGCAGATCTTCAAAAGAAAATAGACTTTCTTGGATATACGAGGTTTTTTCCTCCATTCTTGGGTATTTTTGGTTCAATCACCGAAAAACTTCGCCAAGTTGGGGTGAAATCCCTTTTTTATGACTGAAAATCCTTCCGTATCAAGGGCTCAGATTAATGCAAAATACTCAAATAAAAAGAGCCGCAAGAAAGTTGACCTTTCTTACAGCTCAAAAAATAAAGCAAACCCAACCCTACGCAAAGTCAGATAAGGATATATTTTGAGTGAAAAGAATAAGGTAACTTTCTTGCCAATAAAGAATAAAACAGAACAAATAGAGCTTGTTTTATTCTTTAAACGTAAGCAAGAAATTTTACATTACCCTCTTCAACTCCTATCGTAAGTGTTAGCGCAATAGTAACATGCCAAATTTTTCTTTGCAATATCCAAATTGTTAAATAATAACTTTTTCTGACATACATACCGCTCGGTATTCGGCGGTTCCTAAATATTTCATTCGATTTTTTAATAAGTAAGAATTCGTATTTCCAGTATATTATTTTGAAATTGAAGCACCGCCAGGTAATTTTTTTTGTATTTTTAAATGCGCTGCAAGATTAGTCAACTGCTCATATGAATAACAATTTTTTAACCAATCCACTCTCTTCACTTCAAACTTTGCCAGCAACACATTGATCGTCATATAATTGGCTCTAGCCAATATCTAACTAATAACTGAAAATACTCTCATCAGGATACCATTTAGGCCTATTAATCATAATACTATGCGCTCTCCTTCGCAGCATGAAATAGGAAGGTAAGCCTTGATGAGGCAGGGCAAACTAGCAATCCATTGTTGCAGTTGTGTTTGAATCAGTTTTGTTATTTCCGGCTCCGCCCGTGCAGCCTAAAGTAGAACCCAATAGAGCTCTTGTCAGACAGTTACATCTGTGATATAATATGATATTGTAAGTTCAATTTAACCCCTTTTACGTTCCTCGCTAGAAGAATAACCCTTCGTGACCACGAGGTTTTAAATTCCTATTTTGAATAACCCAAACGAAGTATGAGTTTATGTAAAGACGAAATTCTGATTCACACTGGCGCGGTCATCGGAGCCGCAAGGACAAAAGAGAGGTAGGGCTTTTGTTGTTTTAGAAGTGTCATTATTCTGTTAACCTATATAAAATGAACTGAAGTTCAACTGTAATCTCCCGTTCATTTTATGCAACTAGAAAACAACCAGGGACCAGCTGCAGCCATACTACAGGCTGTCAGGGGTTAAATAGTTGGCGTCATGCTGCGCCAAACCAAAACACAAACCCCCGGGGCGCTGCCATAGCAGCTTCACGGGGGTTTTCCATTTGCCCTATACTTTGTAACCATTAATCGGCGATTTGATCTGCGCGCCTCTCTTCATATATTCAAGCAGCGCCACCGAATTGTTATCCATGCCGCCACGTTGACACGGTAACCGATGTATTGCCCCGACTATTACAATGAACGTTACATACAAATGATCTACCGCACTCATTTCTCTCAAATCTCCAAACACATGCTCTTTATGAACAACGGCTGTAACCACAGTTCGCACACGTCTTGCAACCTTCCATATTAATGAGCGACGCTGAGCCACAAGAAGGACATAAGTCTCTCGACATCCCGTTCTTCATCTGAGGAGATGTATTTTTCTGAGCAGATGATGAATCTTCAATCGCAGCTGCGATTGGTGCCTGCTCGATCGATTCCTGTCGTACAGAATTAACCTGTTGATGATTGCCATCGGCAGTCTGATTGTTGCTGTTTGACTGATGGCCATTTTCACTCGATTGTTGGTTATTGTTGTGCGACTGACCGCTGTCATTTTGATGGTTCTGCTGACCGTTTCTCCCTTCATTATTTCGCTGACGCTCTTGATCACATGCCTGCTCCTGCATATGTGTCTCCAGCGCTTTTGCGACTGCATCTGCAATCGACTCCACCCGATTAGCCCCGAAGCCAACGGAACCTGAACCACCGATTCCCTTCAAATGCTTGATTAACAGCTCTACTTTGTTGCCATGATCGCCATAGCGCAGGAACAGTGAACATACGCGGCCTAGCGCTTCTGCCATCGCAAATACATCGGATCCAGCCTTGCCAACGTTTAAGAAGATTTCTGCAGGAATGTCATTCAAATCATTAATCGTAATGTACGCCATCCCGAACGGCGTATTAATCTTATACGTTGCTCCGCGCAATACTTGTGGACGGCGCTTGTACACATTATTTGAGCTTACTGATTCAGATTCTTCCCCCTTGGTTGCAGTTACCTCAGCAGATGGAGAAGCATTGCCATGTGTAGATTCCTGACCGTCATTACTTTCCTGCGCTCGCACTCTATCCTTCTCTTCACGATCTGAAGAGATACTAGATGATGCACCAGACGAGCCGGTATCCTGACGACGAAGCTGCTGCTCATTTCCATCCCCATTCTTCTTCTTCTTCTGCTGATCTTCCGAGACAGAGGAAGACTCGCAATGCAGAACCCCTCCTTGTGTTGATTGCGGCTTCTCCTGACCGTCCGTACTAAAATGATTCTGCACGGATTGCTGCTTCTCCTGATTGTCCCCACGGAAATCATCCTGCTCAGGCTGCTTTCCCTGCGAGTTCGAATGGGAATCAGCTTGCCCCGATTCTGAATGGTTGCTCTCTTCCTGCTTCGACTCTTTCTCCGTCGACAGCACTTGCACGTCTCGACTTCCATCCCGATATATGGTTACACCTTTACATCCGAGGTCGAACGCCAGTTCATACAATTCCTTCGTCTGCTCGACAGTAAAGTCATTCGGACAGTTCGCCGTTTTGGAAATCGAGCTGTCCACCCAGCGCTGAATCGCTGCTTGCGCACGTATATGATCCTCTGCTGACAGATCCATCGCTGTTACAAAGTAATCCGGCAGCTGGTCGTTCGGATGCGCATCCTTCCATTGCTGCGCAATCGGCACGAACTGCTCGTCGTAGCCGAGACGGCTCTGGCGGTAATATTTGAAGGCGAAGTACGGCTCGATCCCGGTGGAAGTGCCAACCATGGTACCCGTGCTGCCCGTCGGCGCTTGCGTAATGACCGTTACATTACGCATCCCCTTCGCTTGAATTGCTTCTTTGACCTCAGGATATACACCGCACATTTGCTTCATGAAGCCGCTTGACAAGTAAGGCTCTGCTTGGAAGGCAGGGAAAGCCCCTTTCTCCGCAGCAATATCCGCAGAAGCCAAGTAGGCCTCGCGGGCAATAAAGCCGAACAGCCGGTCAAGGAATTCGAGCGAGTAAGGACTTCCATATCGGATTCCAAGCTTGATCATCAATTCTGCCAATCCCATCGAGCCAAGCCCGACACGCCGCTCCTTCTGTTGATTGTTTTTATTCTCCTCAAAATGATACGGAGTCTTATCTATGACGTTATCGAGGAAGCGCACCGCATAACGCGTTACCTTCGATAGCTCCTCCCAAGCAACATCCCGCTTCTCAGCATCATAAAACTTGGACAGGTTGAGCGCAGATAAATTGCAGACACCCCACGCCGGAAGTCCCTGTTCTCCACAAGGATTCGTGCAGATAATCGGGTTGAAATACCAGCTGTTCGACATCTGATTATAATGCTCCATGAAGACAACACCCGGTTCCGCCGACTTCCACGCCGACTCTATAATCGTATGCCAAATGTCGCGGGCCTTAACTGTCTGATAAGGAATGACGGACTTGCCTGCCTTCTTCCACTTCTCCAAATCTCCATCCCACTGCTCATCATAGTCCGGATCACTCGTATCTGGGAATACAAGCTCCCAGTCCAAGTCCTCCTTCACAGCTTTCATAAATCCATTGCTAACACAGACAGATAAGTTCGCATTCGTCACTTGACCTGCAGTCTGCTTCACCGTAATAAAATCCAAAATGTCCGGATGCCAATCATACATCATTAACATTAAGGCACCACGCCGGCTGCCGCCCTGCTCGATAAGTCCTGTCGTATAGCTGAATAAGCCTCCCCATGAAACCGCTCCACTGGATGAGCCATTAACACCACGCACAATAGCCCGTCTTGGACGAAGCGAGGATAGATTGATGCCAACGCCGCCACCCCGAGCCATAATCTCTGTCATTTCCGAGAGCGTCTGCATAATCCCGCCTCGACTATCCTTCGGAGACGGAATGACATAGCAATTGAACAAGGTTAGCTCCTCGCTTGCTCCTGCTCCTGCTGCGATTCGTCCACCCGGGACAAGCTTCCAATCATCGAGAATATATCTGAATTTGTCCGTCCATTCCGCTTGCTTCTCCGTAGTCTCAACGGAGGCAATTGCAGATGCCAATCGATCCCACATTTCCTCCGGTGTTTTCTCCACGGTCAGGGTCACATGCTCAATAGACGTCTGGATGGTCGCCCCGCTTCGGAGTGCAACAGATAAGTTCCGGCCATTACGTGCAGTAACCTCTCCAACCTCCTTCGTCGGAAATTTAGGATCATCCTTGGTTAATACAAGCACAAAGTCCCCCACTCGGGTATTGTTCGTATCTGCATCCTTTTTTGCATATCGATCTAGAAATATCTTCTCACTTAGTCCTTCCAAGCGTTTCTTCTGTGGCATATTCAAAGAGAACGACCTCCTGGCTTCTTCAATTCATCAAATCATTACCGACAACCACGTGCGTTAGACCTGCTTACATGGTATGTACTCAACACTATATCTAGTGTCCAAAAAGTATTTTACATCAACATATACAAAACCACTGTGATAAATCCCTCATTCCAAACTCTTTCCATCGTATCGTATGAACAGTTATGAAATAAGAAGATTACGTCCATACTACACGGTAATGAAGAATAACGAATCGATTAGGGAGGGAGACAACATGCGTACGTATCAGCCGTCGAACGAAGAGTCTCGTACACCGAGTAACGCTTCTACAACACTAGCTTACCCCGGAATCGATGCATCTATGGGAGCTGTGGGCAATAATGGAGATAACCCCTCCTCATCCTCCCGTACTAGCACAGCTGCAATAGGTCGCATCCCCCTTACAATCGAGAACGGATGGACGGACGAGCTTCTTGCTCGCATTGACAAAAACAGCCCTTGGGATGATTGGACCTTATTCCGGCTTGCATACGAAGCTCAGCAGGCAAAGCGAATTCATGCATTTGACGAGCTTCAATGCTTAACTCATATTACAAACGTCGATCCACTGCCGCATCAGTTGGAGACAGCCCGCAAAGTGCTGCATGATATGCGAGGCAGAGCAATATTAGCCGATGAAGTAGGTCTCGGGAAGACAATCGAAGCCGGTCTTGTTTTGAAGGAATATATGATTCGGGGACTTGTGAAGCGAGTGCTCATCTTAGTACCCGCCTCTCTTGTGCTGCAATGGGTTCGTGAGTTGAACCATAAGTTCGGCATCCCCGCAATCGCCCAAAAGAAGGGATATCAATGGGCGAATGACATCGTAGTCGCTTCCATGGATACAGCTAAGCGCGATCCGCACAAGGAAATTCTCATGGAGCAGGAATACGATATGTTAATCGTTGACGAAGCCCATAAACTGAAAAATCGAAAAACAACGAACTATCAATTCATTCAGCATTTGCGCAAGAAATACTGTCTTCTGCTAACTGCTACACCCGTTCAGAATGATATGAACGAGTTGTATAACTTGATCAATCTGCTGAAGCCAGGTCAGCTGGGCGGACAAGGGGAGTTCAGCACGAACTTCGTTGCAGACAAGCGGATGCCGAAGAATGAGGGCATGCTCCAGAGCGAGCTGTCGAAGGTCATGGTGCGCAATCGCAGGGGTGAAGGCAATGTTCATTTTACGAAGCGTATCGTTAAGAATGTTCCGCTCACCCTTTCACCAGAAGAACAGGCGCTCTATGATGGCGTCACCCGATTTGTAAAGGAGCAATATCGAACAAGCAGCGGGGATATCGGCAGCATGTTCTCCCTCATTACGCTGCAGCGGGAAGTATGCTCCAGTCGGGATGCCGTCTTCTTAACACTCGTGAATTTGTCGAAGAAGCTTGCCGAGGACTCCCCTATTCGCAATTATATCTGGGATCTTGTCGATCTCATTAAAGGCATTAATGCGAATACCAAAGCCGAAACGGCGATGAACATTATTCGCGAGATTAATGAAAAAGTTATCGTGTTTACCGAATACAGAGCTACCCAGGAGTACTTGCTGCAGTATTTCCGCAATGCCGGTCTAGTCGCAGTTCCATACAGTGGAGGGATGAACCGCGGCAAGAAGGATTGGATGATGGATCTTTTCCGCGGACGGGCACAGGTCATGATTGCAACAGAAGCCGGAGGCGAAGGTATCAATCTGCAGTTCTGCCATCATATGATTAATTTTGATTTGCCATGGAACCCGATGCGCGTAGAGCAGCGGATTGGTAGGGTACATCGGCTTGGTCAGAACAATGATGTGAAGATCTACAACCTATCAACGCAAGGAACGATTGAAGAATATATATTGAACCTGCTTCATGAGAAAATCAACATGTTCGAGATGGTCATCGGCAGTCTCGACATGATCCTAGAACGGTTCGAGAAGCAGGATTCTCTCGAGAAGAGCCTCTCCCGCATTCTTCTGGAATCCGATTCGGAAGATCTGATTCGCACCGAGGTGGAGCGTTTAGGCAATTCGTTAAATGCGATACGTGAAGAAATAGATATGGAAGACGACGAGAAGAGTGCAGCGATAAGTAATCTCCTGCATAACGTGAGTGCCGAGATTGAAGGATGATGACAGGAATAGGAGGTAGGAAGGAATGAATACGGAGCAAGTACGACGATTTGTGCTCGATTATTTGGAGGCCACCGATTGTCATATCATGGAGACCTCACCTGCCAGTGTAACCGTGAAGCTGTCAGAACGAGCCGACCGTAAGCTTACGAACCGTCCCTACTACTGGGGTTTTGTTGATCGCACAGGGGCAGAGCCCGAGACGATGCGATTCACCTTCGTATTCGATCCTTCTGCGATGCCGCCTGAACCCCATCGTGGACCTTCTGCCCCGCCAGTCCTGCCGCCTGCGGGTAACGCCACAGCTCCGCCAACTGGTGCAGCTATTGCTCCGCCTCCGGGCTCTACCCTTGCCGGTACAGCCCCCGGTGACTCCATCCTCGGTCGCTACTTCGGCGTAGCACCCGCCTTTACAGGCGGCGGTGGAGGCTTAGGACGAATTCCACGCGAGGATGTTACCTTCGGCAGCCGGCGGTTGTCGAGCATCATGCAAGCGGTTCATGAAGAGGGTCGCTTCATTCAATTGTTCGCTGAACCAGCCAATGCCGGCAGTACTGCTGCAAGCAGCTCCACACGAGGTAGTAAGCGTTCTACTGCATATGAGCCATGGCTTCTCTTAAATCTTAACGTCGAATTTTCTTGCGATCTGAAGAGAGAGGAAATTCATTCGTTCGGAATATCTCTTGTAACGGGACGCATTCGGACTGACTTCATGGAACAGCTGCTGTCCATGCCCTTGTCCCCTAAGCTTCCTTCCAATGTGCATGTTGCGTCTTGGTCGTTGTCTATTCAACAAGCCCGCGAGGCTGTAGAAAGACATTTAATCGATCTCATCTCTACCTATGACGATACATGGGCTGTGGAGGCGTCAGAACGATTGGAAGAAGAGCTTGCGAGATTGAAGTCTTATTACGAACCTCAGCTTCAGCAATTCAGCACCGATGCCGAGCAGGCTGCGAGTACGCCATTCAACAAGGACAAGCATGGCGGGAATGGTTCCGACACTGATCCCGAACAAGGGAATACAAATTCCCCTTCGAAACAAGAACAGATCCAGCAGCAATATGACATGAGGTGCCAAGAGATTCGGTGGCAGTTCGAGCCTCGGATTGCGGTCAATATTCTCAATGCAGGTTTGATTCATCTTCCTTCGACATTGACCTAAGCCTATCAATCATGAACAGTGCAGAAACGCCACATTGCGGCAAAAATAGAACGTGTAAAGGACAAGCACCTGAACAATGGAACGACACCATTTTTAGAGCTTGTCCTTTACAATTAAGGATATCTACTAACAGCAACCGATACAGGCAGCCTGTAACAACGGAAATTAGAGGTGATTCGCATGAATAATGAACCTTGGTGGACGAAATTGGCTTATATCGCCGCATCCGCTGCACTGACTTCCCTTGTAGCTGGCAGTGTTACTGTCGGCATTCTGTTTGCATCAAGCGAAGCCAAGACACTATCGGGCAGAACCAATGAGAACATTGTAGGCGAGGCTTATGCTCCGCTCTCCCTTCAACAATCCTTATTTAGTGAACATTCGCTCATCTTGACGTCTACTTCTGCTTCGTCTACCTATCAAACCTTCCAGCCCGCCCCCGCATCTTTGACCCTGCTTCCAGGGGGTGGAGAGAACAAACAGATTGATGAAGCAATTATCCACTATCAGCAGCAGCTCGCCAAGAAAGCCCCATTCCAGCAATGGGAGCATGCAGATACAGAACGCTTCCCTCTTGGGCCAGGCATGCATGGGTGGTTCATCCGCGTCATGGACAAGCAAAAGCAAATTGGATATATGATTCTACAGGCAGATGCCGATGGTCAAATACGACTGTCGGAATATGGGCTTGGCGAACAGCAACCCTTTGATGAGTCGACCTTACAGGATGCATTGTTATATCGACAGCAGCAGCTTGTTGAGGAACGTAATAAGGAAGTACGGGTAACGAGTATTTACCCGTACCAGCTAGCCCCGCTGCTTACCGTATGGCGAGTGGAATGGCACAACGGGAACGTTGATTGGCTTGATGCGCAAAGTGGAGAGTGGCTCCCGTTGCCGAAGCAGTATGCACCAGCGCCAACAAAACGAGATGCAAATAATGGCCCTACATTGCTGAGCCAGCCCTCAGAGAATCGATCTAATCGCATGGACAGCAAGGAACGATTGCTTCCGACACAATTGCTATCCTATCATGCCGTCGCCTCCTCGCAGAGCTACAGCGAGGTTGCCTCATCAAGCAGTTTGATTGAACCATTCGATCCCTATGAGAATGTGAAGTGGATGACTAAGCTATCTATGAATAGCTCCAAGGAGCTTCCTCTTACTTATCGTGATCAAAATTGGGTTTATGTACAGCGCATAAGTGGCGGGGCTGTTAATCAACCTTTTTCGTATATCGGGATTCAGAGATGGATGCTTGGAGGAGGAAATAGAGATGGTCAGAGCAATTCAAGCGATTTGGCAAAGACAAGAGACAATGTGTATGTAATTGTCGCTTCTCCTGACATGAAATCCATGCGCTGGCTGCCCTCCTCAGATGCATTGCAAGCGGGGGCATTTATTCCACAGTCGTAAAAAATATGTTCATAGCTTGATCCTTGCAAAGAGGCACGACCTTCAAAGGCGTGCCCCTTTTTTTTGCCTAAGGTTGAGAAGGCGTCCCAGATCCTGATGATGGAGAATTTGAGGCTGTTTTGACTTGTTTGCGCAATAGTCGGAGCACATTTAGTTCTCTGGCCCGCTTGAGTAGAGGCTTGCTTGCACTCCCCCATTGGCCAGCCCACATTTTGACTCCGAATGGCACCATTCCGAACCACTTCGTTTGCCACGATTCCTTTGCACGATTTTTCCGCTCCATTTGACGCTCCCGACGCGCTTCAACCGGCGTATCCATATAGGTGACAACGCGTTGTGTAATGTATTTAATCAAGTCTTCTCCTTTTCCTGCTTTAGCCATAACGGTTCTCAATCCTCTCGTCGTTATCTCTTGGCTGCCTCGCCCCGTCATTCTTAGGATACCCAGATCTACGGCGCACCAACCCAAATTGGCAGGAATGAGGTTGTGCTTCGCTGTACACGATAAAGATGGAATGATTATGTTGACCATGTGACAGAAAGAAGGGATTGCTTTATGCTACATCAACCGTCATGTGCATCGCGATTGCGCCGAATGGTCGCTGGCATTATAGCTATTGTCATCGGGTGTACCGCTAATATTGGGATAGGACAGGCCGGACGTGCTGCCGCCACATATGAGACTGCCGTATATCAGGAATTAGCCGTGGACGCAATCCCTGAACCTTTTGCAGCATCTGTCCCACCCAATACAGAACCAATTGGATCCCTTCCGAGTCTTCCCTTTTCTAAGCTGGTCTTAATTGATGCAGGACATGGGGGAATTGACGGGGGAACAACTCACGGCAATATCTTGGAGAAGGACATTAATTTAGCTATCGCTCAGAAGTTGTATCTTATGCTGAAGTCGAGGGGCATTCCGGTCATTGTCAACCGAACCGGTGATTATGCGCTTAGCGATGATAACCGATGGTCGGCCACCCGCTCTAGACATCGCAAGGATCTTGCACAGCGTCGGCAGCTAAGTCAAGAACTCCCCGTATCCATATTCATCAGCATTCATGTCAATTGGAACAAAAACAAAGCTGCACGCGGCCCGATTGTGCTGCATCAGAAAGAAGGGCGAAGCCGAATGCTCGCTTGGTTTATTCAACAATCATTGAATCCAATCTTTGCATCGCATAAGCAGCCAGAGCTCGGCCCTACTTATTATTTGCTCAAGCGGGTGGAGCAGCCAGCAGTGATTGTTGAGGCCGGGTTTATTAGCAATGATCGGGATCGCAAGCTGCTGACTGAATCACGAACTCAGACGCTCATTGCATCACGCATCTGTGATGCAGTTATGTTGTATCAATCCATGTTCTAACTGGAAGAAGCGCTCTCTTCATCTGTTCAAGCAAGGGGGCGCATTCCAGCGTCATATTACAATTAGGCTATACTTTGGGCTTCTTTAGGCATAAGGAGAAGAGCTTCGGGGGTTGCTTTTATAAGTTAATTGATTAAAGCAAGTGGAAATAAATAAACCTCTTAAGTTTTATCCTTAAGAGGCTGTTAACGTTCCATACTTTCCAAAAACATATGCTCACCCAATCGTTTAAAATGAGATGCAATATGAGATGCTAAAGTGGACGAGAACTGTCCGTGAGATGACAGTTTATAAAATCCTGATCGCATCCTATACACTTACGCTGTGCGCTGTTGTACAAAATTCATAATCACATAGCCTTCAACAATACGATACTGAATCGCTCCGTACTTCTCCATCAACTGCAATGCCGCAGTAAGAGCATCAATCGCTTCGGAAATGACACCAGGTTCAATGCCTCGTTGATTGTGCATGTAACGCGTATTCAATGCATCGCGATGTACAGCATCAAGTTTCGAGCACGCAGCATGGAAGATCATTTCTTGTTCCTTCGCACGTGTAATGGCATGACGCAACTTGTCTTGTTCACGACGCGCACTCACCATGTTCATCTTCATATCTTGTACATAAGACATGCGATAAGTCAATCTACGCTCATTCAATGCACGGCTTGCACGGTAGTCACCCATGTGATTCAACCAATTGTTTACTAGTATTGTATTCATTTGTATTCCTCCAACTTCTTAAGAAAAAACCTCCTAGCTCTATTTTCAATGAGTCAGGTTTCTTAAAATTCTCTTTCTTTAACATGATTAAACATTTCACAACATGTTCAAACATCATCCCAGCATAGGATGATCAATCCTCAAAAACATTTCACAACTAAAATAGCCAATAAAAATAAAGCAAACTTCACTACCAATTACAATTCCAAGCTTAAAAAAGGGACAAAGCAATAGTGAGTAACGAACCAATGGACAGACAGGTGGTTGGCGAAATGGACGGTGAAATGACGGTTGAGGGAGTGTGTTGCGTTATTAAATATTTATTATACACTCACTCCTCCACCATGTCAATACCTTTTTTTCAAAAGTTAGATCATTTACGCCCCTTACTCCTTTATCATAATCGAAATTCTTTCACATACAAGTTAAAAAATTGTATATAAGTTCTCAAGCGCAGTCGCAAATCGCTTACCTTAGCATAAGATAATGGGAAAAGGATATGATTATTTAAGATAGATACTACTCAACTGTGCTCTATTTTCAGTTTATCACAGTAAAGCAACTATGCACTTAAGCATATAAGCGTTAAATGACAAAAGATTTTCACATTTACATAGCAGGATTGGGTAGGATCTTGTAGTAATATAAAGATACGGGATCAGACTTTAGGACGGAGAAGCCCAAAACTGTCAGCCGTAAATATAGGAATTATGAAGGGAGCAAGTAAAATGAACGAACAACACGTTGCACTGTGGTTGTACAACAAGATTAAAAGAGATATCGTCGTAAACTTGGCTGATGCAGTTCAAAGCATTGAAGAAACATTCGGCAAGCGTTTCACTTTTTCCTTTGACAACGGGATGAAAGCAGTCAACAAAACAGTTGCTATGGAATTTGGAAAATTGAACAAGGATGGAAAGATCGAATGGAATCCTTCAGAATATAAATGGGTTTTTAAAATGTAAATAGCATCTATAGAAAATGACGAGCCGCTGGCCATTAAGCCAAGCGGCTCTTTTGTATTACATCATTCCGACGACATTCCAATTCTCGACAATAGAACCTCCGCTTGGGCATATCCGGCAGGCATACTGAGATATATGCCATAATCATAGTAGGAAGCATCATAGCTTTGAACCGATTTTGTCGTTCCATCAGCCTTCATTCCCTTAACACCCAAGATATACGCATTCCTCTTGTTCCAGGTTGAATTCGGATAAAATACGTCAGCTGCATGATTTTGATTTAAATTAACGGTAATGGCTTGAGTTAGCGGGACATCATATCCGTGGACTTTCGCGTTCCCGCTGCTCGTTATTTGCACAAGATACTCCCAATTTTCGATCTGAGCAGATTTCCCTCCTGGCAATTTCATGACGACCACTTCCGCTTTGTCCATGTCCGCCTTGTTGGAATCCGGGTTGAACGAGCCATCAGCCTTATCATTGTAGTTGATTGGTGCTGTCAAGCCATAGAAGAGGCCGCTCTGTTCCCCAATATCTTTGTTCCACAGTCCATGTTGAACATTCCAGCACATTCCGTTATAGGCAAACACATAGTCTTGAATAGGACGCTGCGGGACTAAGCTTCCACCGCTGAATTTACCCAGTGAAAGCCTACTGAGCGGAGATATGCCTGAGCCGTCAATTTCAATGCCTGATCCTCCGATCGTCACTCCTCCATATGAGTCACACATAAACAGATTATTCCATCCCAGCATGATTCCGAACTCACGCCAGCTTCCATCCGGTTGCAGAGCCCCGATATCTTCACCGGTTTGGTCACGTCCAGGATCCCCTACACTGTATGCCTTTTTCCCGTTAGCCTTCCATAAATTCATTCCCTGATTGTCTAAATCTCCGATGTTCTCTTCACCTGGATACGTGCCGCAAGCCTGCATTTGCCAACCGAAGCTAAAATTGTCGACATTGATCCGCTTGAATCGCTTGGCGGTCTCATCGTAGCGTGCGTTAATAAGCAGCCACAACTCATGTACTTCGACTCCGTTGCGAATCGTATGGATCGTGGCTGTATTAAAAAATGGATCCTGCAATCGCATCCCCTCCTAAACCATAGTATCGATTGAGGTGGCCGATTGTTACGGATGCTTATTATTGATGAGTTTGAGTCGTTTGCCCCGCCAGTTTCATAAAGTTCTCCGCAGCTAGGCGGATAGCCAGAACGCTGCCTGAATTCAGAGAATTATCGAAGTATAGCACATGATTCTCCTTCACAGCCTTCAATGATTTCCATACCGCCAAATCTGACTTCTCCTTAACTGCTGCCTTCGCTTGATCCATATTATGCTGAATGATGAGGTAATCCGGGTTCATTTCCGATAAAGCCTCCAAAGACAGCACACTTCCGTCTTCCGGATATCCATTCGGCTTCATCAGTCCGAAACCTGCAGCCTCGTTATAGTACATTGTATTTTTCGTTCCCTGAGCTGTAAAATTGGATTTGCCGTCCACTCTTAGCAGGGCGTAGCTTTTCTGCGTGAGATCTCCCAGCTTTTCCTTCGTTTCTTGAATCAGTTCCTTGGTGTCCTTAATTAGCTGCTCAGCTAATGCATCTTTACCGATAATTTGGGCGCATATCATCGTTGCCTGCTCCCACGTATCTTGGTAATCAATTTGGATGACAGGAGCGATCTTGCTTAGCTCCTCGTAATTCGCATCGATATGACCTTTGAAGGTAACAATTACATCTGGATTCGAAGCAATAACCGCTTCCAAGTTTAAGTCCCTTCCCGTACCCAAATCTGCAATTTCAGCAGTTCCGACGTAAGGCTGCAACGTTGCGAATTCCTTCATCGCGCTCACTGCATTGCCCGAGGCAATCGGAGGCGTGTCCAACGCGAAAAAATAATCCAAATACAAGGGATGAAGCACCGCTATCCGCTTGGGACGTTCTTTCAATATGATCTCATGTCCCGCAGAATGCGTTATCGTTCTCGGCCACACACCATTATCGGAAGTACCCGCTTTACCCTTTTGTTTTACACTTGGCTGTCCAATTTGTTGTCCGCTCGCAGCATTTGTGAAAGACTTGTTCCCATCAGGTGTCTTTTCCGAACATCCGACCAGAGCTCCTGCCGCAATGACTAGCAGTGCAATTAAGCATATTCCCCACCGTTTCATTTTCTTCCCCCAGCATTGTCACTGTATTGGTCTACTTCCGATTCCTTTATCAATTAGAAGCATGTTCGCTATAACGATTGGATCTTAGATTTGTAAATGCTCCTTCAATGTCGATCCCGTATATTCGCTTCTGAATACACCTCGCTCAACTAGCTGTGGCATCAGCTCTTCGAAAAATATCTCCAGCGACCTCTCTGAGCCACCCGGAAGTGCGATAAATCCATCGATCGCACCTGCATCGAACCGCTGCATAATATCCTCCAGCACGTCTTCAACCGTTCCAACGGAAACCCAATGCGCGGATCCAACGACCTCAGGCCTTGCCAACACCTCTGCTACCGTAGGCTGATTATTCATTATGTATCTACGGAGCAGTTCGGCATGTGTTCGGCTGCGCACCGGTTGATTCGGATCAGGAAGCATATTTACGGTCACGCGATCATTCAATTCATAACTGCTCAGATCAACACCCAGCACAGATTTGAGCGCTGCATGTCTACGTTCTGTACTTAAGTGCGCATTCGCAGCTTCGAATAATAACTGTGCCTCCTCACGGGTATCTGCTAGGAAGAAATACAATCCTGGTAGAATTTTGATCCCATTCGGATTACGTCCATGTTCCTCCGCTCTTCTTCTCAGATCTTTACGCAGCTCCACACCGGACTCCATATCCGGCATCGCCGCAAAAATAGCATCCGCGAGAGAAGAAGCAAATTCTCGTCCAATATCAGAAGCACCTGCTTGAAATAATGGAATGGTTCCCGCCGCATGAGCTGGCATCGTAAGGGGGCCCTTCACTTGAAAGAACTCTCCGGAATGATGAATCGGAGTTACTTGATTGGGGTCTGAAAATGTTCCCGACTCTCGATCTACAAGAATCGCCTCACGGGGGAAGCTTGCCCACAGCTCGCGTACTACATCCGTAAATTCCCTCGCTCTTGCATACCTGATCTCAGGAGATGGCATTGGGGAATCACC
The DNA here is from genome assembly GCF_023713665.1 of Paenibacillus sp. MER 180. Lineage (NCBI taxonomy): Bacteria > Bacillati > Bacillota > Bacilli > Caryophanales > Paenibacillaceae > Paenibacillus > Paenibacillus sp. MER 180. Next base: position 110,903 of record NZ_JAMAVT010000008.1, read on the forward strand.
GAAATTGTCTGCTCCTTCTATTGAAGTTACTATGTTCCATCCAGCACGTCCGTTACTTAGCCAATGCAGAGACTGCAACTGCCTAGCTACAACATACGGTGGATTGAAGGTAGTGGACACCGTCGTAACCAGTCCGATCCGTTCCGTCTCGCGAGCAATCGCCGCAAACATGACCGTCGGATCAGGACTTCCGAAATTAGCGGAATCACCGAGCATTTGCGGACTTATGTATAAATAATCTGCTCTGAATAGAAAATCGAGCTTAGCCTTCTCCGCCAGCTTGGCCAAGTCAATATAATAATCAATCGAATCCATCTTCTCCACGCCGCTATCAGGATGCCGCCATCCATGCCCCTTCATCCAGGTTGCCGATAATGATAATCCAATGCATAATTGCCGATTTGCTATCACGTGCTGCTACCATCCTTCCTACCTATAGTCATGTAGTCATCCTCTTAGGGCTCGCCTATCGGATGCACCTTCATCAAGAATGAATATTGTTCATACCCAAATAAGTAATAACGATAATCATTCTCATTAAATAGTGTAGCAAGGACTCCTCTTCGAGCAAATACATAAATAGTAAATACGACATGCACAATTATCAAAATCGATGGGTTATTTCATGTAATTCAAGGCTCTTCTTTATCGCCATGACGATTTCGCATACTAACGTATGCGGAAGGAGACACACCGAACTTCTTTTTAAATGCCCTGCTGAAATAAAGCGGATTTGCGTAACCGACACTAGCCGCTATATCACTGACAGAAAAACTTCCGATTGTAAGCAGCTCACAAGCTCTCTCCATTCGATAATGAATGGCATAGTCGATGGGACGATATCCCGTATATTTATGGAAGTAATAAGAGAAGCGTTTGGCATTCATGGCATGTATGACTGCTAATTCGCCCAGTGTCAGCGGATTCATATAATTTCTTTTGATGTATAAGATAGCCGCCTCTATCACTTCTTCATTCGGAGAACTGCTATATTTACGATTTTTATACCCCATAAGCACTTGATGCATCATTCGCAAAAATATTACCTTTACGCGGAGCTTGCCGATTCCATCCAACATTTGTACGCTCTGATGCAGAATAGTCAGCAATTCGAAGACCTCAGGGATCACATCAAGCTCAAGTTCGAAATGTAGATTACACGCATGATTGAGGCTGTCGGTACTTCCCTTGTTCAGTCGATAGAACACGGAATAATACTCCAATTCGGATTTACTTGTCACTTGCGCTTCCATCCGCATGTTTGGAGCCGCATGAAACACGGAGCCTGAATGCAAATCGTATATCGTCCCATTTATATTGATTCTTACAGTTCCACGGATAATAAAGAGAAAACCATGCTTCTCCGTGATGAATTCACGATGTATGCTTTTGGGCTGAATTACTAAACGGTATACATTCTCGATTTCATAGGAATCATTTGCATACACTTCTGCTAATCTATCCACATCTGCTTTATTCCGCATATGCTCTCCTTTATGTGATTTTCCATACCTATCAATAAGGAACGTAATAAAACTACATGCTATCGCTAGAAACCAGCAACTTTATCGTCATTGTAGCAAAAGCAGGATGTGAATCAAACCTGTCGCAACCAAAAAAAACCATAATGAATGTGAGTTTTTTCGATCATTGTCGTAAAGATAATAGGATCTCCAAAAACCCAGGTCATCTTTTTAAGTCGACCTGGGTTTCTGTTCGTCTGATCAGAAAATGAATGGCTTATTGGCTGCTAGCTGCATGAATGAGGGGACGCTTATGATTCCATGGCCGGGCGGCTTCCAATTGGGCGGAGAGCCGCAGCAGTGTAGCTTCGTCGGCGAATCGCCCAGCAAATTGCATCCCGATCGGCAGACCGTCCGCGCTCCAACCAAGCGGAAGTGATACAGCAGGCTGGCCTGTCGTATTAAAGAGACTAGTGAACGGAGCGCGGGTGAATACTTGTTCTGTCCAGCTTCTTAGATCGATATCCGAATTATTGGCATTCAGTTCGCCTAACGGAAACGGCAAAGACGCAATCGTTGGGGAAAGGAGCACGTCGTACTGTTCAAAGAAACGACCGACGGATCGAGACGCTTGCGCACTGATATCGAGGGCATTAAGCAGATCATGGGCGGTTAAGGTAGCGCCGTATTGGTAAGCTTTCAGTATCGTTGCTTCCAGATTATGTTCCGAGGGCTTACGATTCAAGGCCTTCGCAAGCCGCTCAATTCCATGATACGTGTTGGCCGCCCATATGTGCATCGTCGCCACGAACAATGCTTCATAATCCACTTCTGGCAATACCTCCACTAATTCATGCCCGAGTTCCTCACATAAGCCGACGGTCTCATGCAAGACCCGCAAGCATTCCGCATCAACGGGGGTGCCCGATAACGGCTTGCCCATCCAGGCTATCCGCAGTCTCCCCGGCTCCTCAGCAAGTTCTGCTGAGAAGGGACGGCTCGGCCGCTCGGCCCAAGCATAAGCCCCCGGGTCTGGCCCTGCAACCGCATCCAGCAGTGCAGCCGCATCGCGCACCGTCTTGGTCACGGCAAATTGTATACCGAGTCCGCTCAGCACTTCTCCGTTGTCAGGACCGTTGGGTGTTCGTCCACGCGTCGGCTTCAAGCCGACCAGACCGCTGCAAGACGCAGGAATGCGGATAGAGCCGCCACCGTCATTGGCATGCGCAATTGGCACAATACCTGCCGCGACCGCCGCAGCAGAGCCGCCGCTTGAGCCGCCTGGACTCCTATCCGGATTCCAAGGGTTTCTCGTCGGCCCATACAGAACCGCTTCCGTTGTTACATTGAAGCCAAATTCGGGCGCTGTGGTGGATCCGAGTGTCACCAGACCTGCCTGTCGGAACCGCCTCATCATCTCGGAGTCGTACGGATAGATCATTCCTTCCCCTAGTCGGCTCCCGCTATTTAGAGGCACTCCAGCCGCATGCAAAGTTGAATCCTTGACCAAGAACGGAATTCCAGTAAACGGGCCATTCGGCAAAGCAGACGTGCTTTCTTTTTCTGCCAGCTCCTGCATCGATACGGCCATCACATTTAGTTGCGGATTCAGCAGCCGGATAGCTTCGCAAGCTAATGCCGTCAGTTCCTGTGGCGTAACTTCGCAGCGCTTGACCAGCTCGGCAAGACCCAGACCATCATAACTAGCATATTCGGATAACTTCATTGCATCTCACCTCTTTCTTCGTTATGCGCTTATCTTAAGAGATGGAGCGTACTTGAGATCAAGCCTGCAATAAATCTCATTTTCCAAAAAAATCTGGAGTGCCCCCGCAATTTTAGTTTATTATTAGATTAAGGAAAATATGGGAGGTGCTTACATGAAGATTGGGGCATTCGCCAAGAGTTTTGACGTGTCCGTAGATACGGTACGCTACTACATTGAAATCGAGCTGCTGCTTCCGGATAAAAAGGCAAGCGCCCAATATGAATTTACTCCTTCATGCGTTGAGGATATGGCCTTTATCAGTGAAATGAAGCAGTTTCATTTTACACTTCAGGAAATCCGCCAAATGCTTTTGAGGAAGCGGATCTCTGATTTTACCGTCTTCGAAGACATCCGCTGGCATTATCTACGTATGATGAACGAAAAGAAAAAGCGGCTGATGAAGGATAAAGAGCAACTGGAAAACGCTCTTCATCGGCTTGAAAATAAATTAATCACTTTACAGGACGAGCCTAGGACGGAAGCAGAGACCGGAGTGCCTTACTCCTTTTTGCCCCTGCTTTACTGCCCCTCCTGCCGCATTCCACTGCTTATGCGAAACGCCTGCCTTCAGGGAAAATATATGCTTAGCGCACAATTATACTGCTCCTGCTCTTATCGGGCGGAAATCAAGGACGGCATTCTGCTTACCTCGGATAAAGAAAACGCTCGTTCCGCATATACCTATGGCTATGAGCACGAGCGTTTTCAATTGCTTTCATCTGCTTTTATCAACCTGACGGAAAAGGGCAACCAATGGTTGGCCGACCGGCTTAGAAGCGAACCTGCCAAGCACCAGCTGATTGTGGAAGCCAACGCTGATGTGTACACGGTTCTACCTAGATACATCTCATCTCTCCCACCGGAGACGATGTACATCTTTTGCGGTACGTCGAGCGAACTGCTTATCAGGCTTAAAGAGAAGCTTTCACAGAACCATACCGATTTGCAGGCGCTTTATATCGAGAGCAGTGATTGGCAGCTTCCGCTAGCCCCCGTTACCGTTGATTTGATCGTCGACAGCTTTTCGTTCAACGACTTTTCGTTACACAATCGAACCTTCCCGCTTCTCCCGATGCTGACTTATCTCAAGCCGGGCGCCCGTGTGCTTGGGCACTATTTGTATTATCAGCCGCCCGCCGCTTCACTTTCGCGAATTTGTCATCTGTTTCCGCAAGCTCATGAGCGAACCTATTATCCAGATTATTTGGATGAAAACTTCTCCCGTGTCGGCATGAAGTTAACGGAGCGCGAACTGCTTGGTTACACAAAGGAACCGGGAAGCTATTTACGCTATCATGTCCATAACGAAAAGCTTCATCTGTTGGCCTACTTGGCTGAGCATCGTGGCAGCGATGATCGTCCAAATCTTTTTGTGCAGTGATGTGGATGATGGATTAAGACGACGGTTGCGTGGTATAAGAACCATCACATGGATAATGATTGCTTGGCCTGGATTGACACCCAAGCATCAATCAGATAAACGCCAAAATAAGAAGAAACCTGCTCGAAGCCCGCCCCTTTCAACAGTTCTTGAACCTGTATCGCAGGGATCGGATCGTACGTAGTACCAATAGATTCCGCAAACTTTGCAGTCTCCTCCCGGGATACGCCGTTGTCCTGCATATGCCTCACCCAAGTTCGCATTTGAAGGTCAAAAGCAGTCGTGCCAGGCTCCCCGTTAATCGAGGAAAGGAACAACGGCGCTCCCGGTTTCAGCCGCTCTGCAATCCCGCGCAGCAGCTGTAACTTAGCAGATAGTCCTTGTATGAAATGCAGCACAAGCATGCAAGTTGCTGCATCGTAAAGGCGGCCGGGCGGCAGGTTCTCGATCGTGCCCTGAATGAGCGTCACTCTCTGTTTTAATCCAGCTGCCTCTACCCGACGTGCTGCAATCTCCAGCATACGTTCGGAAAGATCAATTCCCGTAAACGTCCTGTCCTCATGTTCCGCGCCGAGCGTTACGCACTCCTGACCGCCGCCAGCGCCAACAATCAGAATATCGCTGCTCTCTCCAACTTTTCCTTGTGCACTCAGCAAGCGATTCGTAATCTCGTACAAGCTTGCATAACCTGGAATTTTCAGCGGTATCGTCTGCTCATATTGGTATACGGCCGGATTCTCCCAATCAAGCGGCTGACGTTCGTTCATGCGATTCATCTCATCCATCTCCTTTATTTGACCAACCATGTGGTCCTCATTATTGTGTTTTCCTTGCCGGATATTAATTGTCCGTTATTCGATCATTTCATCCATTGAAAACAACCAAAAGCCCCCCGCATCCTCTTCCCAACTTCCAGTTTTCCTACTATAATGATAATCATTATCAATTATAAAGAGTATCAATCGAACCTCTCATCCCAGAAATCTGGGATTTATTCATGCAACCTGTTAAACTTGAGGCTTGAGGAGGCCAAATTTGCACATGAACATGGAGTCCAACAAAATCGAGCTGTTGAAGTTATCCGAGGGCATAGGCTGTTCTCGTACGTATCGGAAAAAACTCTTGAAACTGCTGCAGAAGGTTGTCCCCTTCGATGCCGCATGCTGCACTACCGTAGATCCCGATACACTGCTGTGTACGGGTTCTGTAACAGATGAAGCAGTAGAGCTCATCCACAACAGCTTGTTCGAGTATGATTATGTCCGTTCCGACTACATTCCTTATCATCAATTAGTGAAGGCTGACGTTCCGGTTGCAGCATTAAGCCACGCAACGGAAGGAATCCTGACGAGAAGCGCGCGGTACAGCAATGTGCTGTCTCCTGCTGGCTTCAGTGACGAATTGAGAGCAGCATTGATGTATAAAGGAACTTGTTCGGGGTACTTAACATTGTTTCGCCGATTCGAGCACCCGTTATTTACAGAAAATGAGCGTGCTTTTCTTGCTTCTCTCGCGCCAGCAATTGCTATGCGTTTGCGCAAATCTAACTTTGTAATACCAACTGAGGGTAAAGTCGAGCCAGAGATGGAACCTGGTATCATCATTCTGGATGAGAGACTTGGCGTATTATCCACGAACGAAGCTGCAGACCACTGGTTGTCTCGGCTGCGTGCATGGGAATGGATTGACGACGATGTGCTTCCTAGACCTGTGCGAACAGCCTGCTTCCGAGCCTTGTCCGATTTACCAGCAGCTACGTCAGCGGCAAAGTGCTGTGTCCATCTCCCCGGCTATCCGTATTTGACCATTCGCGTGAGTAAGCTGCACGCATTGAATAATACCGATAGGAGCCCCAGACTCGCCGTATCATTCGAGCCAACTGGGCCAGCGGACACGCTGCGGCTGATGTCTGAAGCCTATGAACTGAGCGAGCGGGAGAAACAAATACTTAATGCGATCGTCCGAGGCATGTCCACCAAGGAACTTGCGCTCTCCTTACATATTTCAGCCTATACGGTGCAGGATCATATCAAATCTATTTTTGCGAAAACGGGAACATCCAGCCGCAGAGATCTAGTTTGGCGATTATTCTCTCAATTCGGCATTGTATGACTTTGCAGCGTATGAGCAACAATGGGCAAAGGCTAGGGCACATTTGGGCAAAAGCAAGCAATAAGTGCTTACCTCCTTGACGGAGATAGCTTTGTGATCTGTTGCTAATGAGATTTGTTTCATAGAATACATATTGTTATTTATGGTTTGGAGGATTTTTAAATGTGGATCATCTATGCTTTTGGCGCGGCTCTGTTTGCAGGTTTAACGTCCATACTTGCGAAAATCGGAATTCAGAACATGGATTCCAATCTGGCTACTGCCCTTAGAACGGGGATCGTTGTCATTTTTGCATGGGTAATTGTATTTGCGGGAAACTTGCATCATGCTCTATTTGACATCAGCTCAAAATCTCTTTTCTACCTTATTTTATCAGGACTAACAACCGGCGCGTCCTGGATTTTCTATTTCCGAGCGCTGCAATTAGGAAATGTGAACGTTGTCGTTCCCATTGATAAATCAAGCACGATTATCACCATGTTCTTTGCAATCATCTTGCTGGGTGAACCAGTCACCGTGCTCAAAATCATCAGCATGGCGTTAATTGGTATCGGAACGTATATGATGATACAAAGACAAGATGCGAAGGAGTCCGCAGACAAAAACAGGATATGGATTTGGTACGCAGGACTCTCTGCTTTTTTTGCAGCAATCACGGCAATTTTAGGAAAAGCCGGGATCGAGAATGTTGATTCCAATTTAGGTACCGCTATTCGAACGATCGTCGTGTTGCTTATGGCATGGTTGATCGTATTCGCCACGAACAAGCAAGGCGGAATCAAAACAATCGACAAAAAGAGTTGGATTTTCATATCCCTGTCCGGCTTGGCTACCGGTATGTCCTGGCTGCTCTATTTCAAAGCATTGCAAGAAGGACAAGCGAGCATCGTAGTACCTATCGATAAATTGAGCATACTTGTGACGATTATCTTTGCATATTTTGTATTCAAGGAAAAATTGTCTATGAAAGCTTTTATAGGTCTTATTTTGCTCATTGGTGGGACACTGATGCTGCTGCTATAATCGATTTTTCAAATCATGAGTCCACAGATTTTTCAAGGGGTGCTTGTTAGGGCACCCCAAATTGACAACAAAACCATACAAGTTTTCGTTTTCATTATTCTCATAGGCTTGTCTTTGACAGTTTACAATCTACGTTAGATATGCGATTGCCAGATCCCCGTTAATAGGATTGGAATAAACCTCACATTCAACTTCGTATACCTGCCCTATAAGCTCTTTGGTTAGTATCTCCTTAGGATTTCCCGAAGCTATGATCCGTCCTTCCTTCATGACGTAAAGAAAATCACAATATCAGAAGCTAGAGAAAGATCGTGCAGAGCTGCGAGAACACCGACCCCCATATCCTTCGAGATCACGCGAGCAGTCCAGAAGGTTACAGAACGTATACCCTCTGCATTTTTTGCAAAATAAATAATAAAGTTAGAAAAAGCACCGCATAGCGCGTTAATTACAGTTCCAGCTAAAATCAATTTCACAGAGGATGTTTTTCCTCCGATGCTGGCAAGCCCTAGCACCAGAACCGCTGCAATCAATGCACCAAGGAATGCCCAGGTGGCGACTCCAAATTCTCCGAGAATCCCCCCTATGCCAAAACCAACCATTATCGAAAACGTCGCTCCTAACGATGCGCCAGATGAAATTCCCAATATAAAGGGATCGGCCAACGGATTCTGTACAGATGCCTGCATGACTGTTCCACAGAGCGCCAGTCCCGCACCAACAACCATGGCTACCAGCACTCTTGGGAATCGGATTTGCCAAATGACATCCGTAAACATTCCGTTTGTGCTCCCATCGATGGAATCGATTTGCATTCCGCTCATGTGATCCACCAGTATCCAAAAAGACTGTCGAAATGGAATGGAGACTTGTCCAATCGATACTGCAATGACCACAGATAAAGCAACTGCAACAATATGCGTGAATACCATCGCAGAAAATACGGCTCGTTTTTTTACTATATTTTCAACAGATAGTGAATTGCTTTGTGGTTCTCTCTTATGTGTCATATGGGTTATGGGTGTCACGCCTATTCTCCTTTATATAGTTCGGGATGAACAAACTTGGCAACATCCTCGTACAAATCTACAAGTTCAAGACTGCCGCGGATGGCATTCGTATAATCAGCGACCATGACATGCTTATTCTTAATCGCCGTTACATTCCTCAAGCTCGGATTAAGGAGCCCCTTATTTTTTGCCGGATGTTTCCTTGTTCTCTTGTGCTTGATGAGAGCAAGCTGTCAGCATGACAGTGCATAGGATTACTACGACTAGAATAAGCGTACTTTTATTACACATAATATTCCTCCTTCATCTATTGATAATCATTATCAATAATAATCATTATTAGGGATATAGGCGCTATAACTCTACCTATTGAGGGAGGATTTTTCCTTGCAAAAGGAGCAAAAACATATACAGGCAGCCTTGTCATATTCCCGCTCTTTAATCCGAAAACAAAAAAAGGCTCCTATTCTGCTGATAACAACAGAATAGAAACCTGTAATTGAAAAGGTGGTGCGGTCAAGAGGACTCGAACCTCCACGTCATTGCTGACACTAGAACCTGAATCTAGCGCGTCTGCCAATTCCGCCATGACCGCATATTATAGTATGTAACTGCCAAATCCGTTAATACGGAGTCAGTAATCATTACTATACACGGTCGATCCAATTGTGTCAAGCAAACGTTGTGGAAGATGTTCGATATTTTTAACAAGCAAGCAAACTGGTGTTACGTGTTAGCGATTTACGATTAAAAGCTATAATCTTCTGCTCGATTTCTCCCCTCACCAACCAGAGCAGCAGCCTGCTCCAACGGAAGCTGATTCACGGAGATATCATCATGCTCAATCACATAATTTAGCATATATTGATAAGCTTCGATAAACTTCTGAACGGTTGACGCATAAAAGAGATCAGTATTATATTCCACGAGCCCAGCTATGCCGCTGTCCTTCTCATACAGCATCAATGTCATTTCGAACTTGGCAGAGCTGGATTCTAGCTCCATCAGAGTCATTCGCGCCTCATCGAAGCCCATTTCCTTCATCGCAAAGTTCTGGAAGACGAACATATATTGCACAAGCGGCGAATATGCGGCATCGCGCTGGAATTCGATGCTGCTGATCACCTCTTCAAAAGGCAGCTCGACATTGGCGTATACGTTCGCTATCATTTCTTTATTTTTGGACAGGACGGCTTTGCAGGAGCTCTCTGGCTGAATCACAGTTCGCATGGCAACGGTATTTGCAAAGAAGCCTACCGTTTGCTTCAGTCGCTCGTCGAATCGATTGGATACGGGGACTGCCACACAAATGTCAGGATCATTGCTGTAGCGATACAGCGCTAGGGCGAACACGGTTTCTAAAAGCATAAACAAAGTCAGGTTATTGCCTTTGCAGTACGCTTTGCATTTTTCAACCGTGTCAGATGTCAGTTCAAATTCAATCGAGCTTCCGTTAAAGGTCTGCATCTGCGGACGTTCCTTATCCACTGGAAATGACAAAAGGCCATTGATGTCCTTCAGTTCTTTTTTCCAAAATGCCGCCTGTCTTTGCGCCAACTCACTGCTTAGGAAACGGTTCTCCCATTCAGCAAAATCCACAACCTGCAAGCTCAGTTCCGGTAGAACTGCACTCGTTATTCCTTGACTATATTGGGAATAAAAAGCCGCCATGTCCCGTCCAAAGATCGCCATAGAAGAGCCGTCTGCTGCAATATGATGCATCGTAACAAACCACAGGTGCAAATTATTATCTGCTTGAATCAATTTGCTGCGTATAGGGATTTCGCGGAACAGGTCGAATTCCTGATTCCAAGCGGATTTCATTTCCTTGATGATGTCATCGGCAGCTTCGCCTCTTCGAGCTTCGTATTCGGATGTAAACGAATACTCATCCAAAACCTTTTGATAATATACTCCATCCTTTTTCACATAAATCGTGCGCATGATTTCATGCCGTTCAATGACCTTTTCCAAACTATATTGGAAAGCATCCATATGAAACGCACCTTCAATTTTAAAGATAAAAGGCATGTTATACAGCGATCCCTGATCCACGTTTTCCAAAAAATAAAGCATCCGTCTCTGATTATAGGAGACGTTCATTAGCTCTTTACGTACGGCTCGTTCCATTTGCTTATCGTCCGTTGAACTAGCAGATGAGGCGGCACCAGAATGATTCATCTGGTTTTTGATGTGCTCCTCCAGCAATTGAATCGTCGCATACGTATAAAAATCATCAAAATCCAGTTCCACGCCTGTTTTCTGCTTAATTAAGTTCGTTACACTAATCGTCATTAACGAATTGGCGCCTAAATCAAAGAAGTCATCGGACTCGCCAATTTCCTCCATATCAAGTTCATTGCACCAGATATCTTTCAAAAATCGCTTCAGCTCCTGGCCTTCATCTATTGCAGCCTCAGACTCAACGTTGCGAACAGCCACCTTGCTCCGCAGCTTTTTCGGCCATGCCAAGGTTTTTCGGAACGGATAGGTCGGCAAATGCACCTTCACCTGCTCCTTAGTCGAGTAGTATTTCTCCCAATCGATATTGACACCAATGTTATACAAGGCCGATAATGCATCCAAAAGTGAATAGTCATCGCTAATTGCTCTCACGACGTTCAGCGCATGATGGTCATGCCGGGATTGTAAGCATTCGCTCAGCTTCCCCCTATCGCCCATTTCTACAAAAATAAGCGCTTCATGTTCCGTTTCAAGCAATTTCGTAATGTATGCTTCAAATCCTTGGTGATTAAAGGCTCCATTGCTGCTCCTAGCAATTTCTTGCTCGGCTTGATGCAGGGAAATCTTGTTCATGATGAAATCGATAGCTATATTCCCAATGCCCGTACCTAAGAGCTTATGAGGAGTGATTCCCCATACTTCGAACTGATGGTACAGCGCAATATAGCCAATCAATTTCAACATATCTTCATGCTCTAACGTGATTTTGCCTAGCAGATCCTGATAGACGGTGCGGAATACAGTATATTTTTCGTTCAATTCCTGCAAGGCATGTTCATCGAACGAAGCATCTCCTGACAGTAAAAATACCATTTTCGATGCTCCCGCTTCCGTTGTAGAGACCGGGCTATCTAGGAAATCCATAAGCTCCATCTTATTTTTTACTTTTGCGGATACGCGATACTCATAGTCGTTTCTGCCTGCATTTAATGTGAACCCTATATCTCCAAGGGAATAATGCGCAATCCCCGCCTTTAGCTTCTTCTTATAATCTTCTACAGCGTCTTTTGTTTTCGCGCTAATCGTAATGAAGTATTCCTTCTCAGAATCTATTGTACAAAAGTTGGTTTTGTTCTCCTCCAACACAAGATGGACATTGGTGCCGCTAACACCAAAGCCACTTATTCCCATCATTTTCGGCTTATGCTCATCCCAATGCTCGACCTCCGTAATCGGGTACACCGGAGCATACTCGAAATCGATCAAGCTATTGATCTTTTTAAGCTCGCGCAGCGGATATTTTTTATTGTGCTTCATCGAGATGATCCCTTTAATCACACTAGCAATTCCTGCCGCTGATCCAAGATGCGAGAAGTTCGTCTTCAAGCTGCCAATCGGACAAATTTTCGTTTTATCCGTGTATTTCCTGAACGCCTCAGTAATCCCCAAGATTTCAATCGGATCGCCGATTTTAGTCCCTGTGCCATGTGCTTCGATATAGCCAATATCCTCAGGGTGAATATTCGCTTTCTCCCACGCCTTCAGGATAACTTCAGTTTGTGCCGCAGCACTTGGTGCCGCTAGGCTGTTCGATCGCCCGCCGTCTTGATTGGCGGCAACAGAACGAATGACCGCATGAATCGGATCCTTATCGCGGACGGCGTCTTCATATCGCTTGAGCAAGACAAAGCCGGCGCCTTCTCCAAGATTAATTCCATTCGCACGCTCATCGAAGGTGCTGCATCTTCCATGAGGAGAAATGAGACCCAGTACATCCGTCTCCGCATAGTCGTCATACTTCACACGGAATTCCAGCGTAATCCCTCCAGCAAGGGCCATCTCCGTTTCCCTGGCATTCAGCCGGATGCACGCTTCATATATCGCATACAACGAGGATGAGCATGCCGTCTGAACGATGGCCGATTGACCGTGCAGGTCTAAGCTGTACGAGATTCGCCCTGCCATCGAATCGAGAAAGTTGCCGATCATCGCGACACCTGATGCATCCTCCACGTAATCATCATAAAAATGGCTGTTGTGTGCTCCAAGCACGACAGAGGTGTTGCTGCCTCTTGCTGCCTCCAAGCTGTATCCAGCGTTTTCAATCGCTTCACATGCTAATTCCAATATCATTTTCTGTTGCGGATCCATGTAGGCAGCTTCCTGCTTGGAAAGATGGAAAAAGTCATAATCGAAATATTCCACGCCGTCGATATAAGCAACCTCAAAATACTTTTTGTCCGGATCTAATCCGAGCAAGTCGCGTCTTGTATCACTAAAAGGCTTAACGCAATCGTTCTTGTTGACAAAGATGGAGTCCAGCTCGTCCAGATGCTGAATGCTGGGGAATCGTCCGCTCATTCCGATGATTGCGATTTCTTTGAAACTTGACATGCAGTCTATTCCTCCCTTCATTTTATTAAAATTTGCAGCTTTCTATCTCGCATCTATTTTCCGATACAGCTTGCTCATGATGATCCAAATGTGCAGCGATTTCATGAATCGTATTGCACACGAACAATTCAGCAATGTTCACATTCGTATTGAATTCCTTGTTCAGCATATGGAGCATTTGAATAATTTTGATCGAGCTTCCCCCGGCCTCAAAAAATTTCTCATGTAAGCCGAACGTGCTGTCATCCCCCAGGATTTGTCGCCATATCGCAGTAACTTTTTCTTCGGTTTCCGTTTTGTTCAGCTTGGGATACGTATATTGATCATGGAATGTCGTATGATGACAATCGATGGTTCCGTTCGCCATCGGAAATGGTTCAACAAACTTGAAAAGGATATGCTCGCTGCTGTTATTGCGATCTATCCGCTCAATTGTTTCCTTGCTAAGCTTTTGCCTGCTATGTGTGCTGAATAGGAGATGGAACATGTCTCCATCTCTTGGTTGAACGATGACGACATCTTTCACATCGGGTTGTACTTGAAGCTCCTTAACCGCTGATACCAGCTGCTTGATATTCTTGTTTATTCGACTCCCATGGATGTCTTTCGTTCGATAGGTCAATGTAGGAGGTACCGGAAGAATATCCAGCAGCTCAGTTGGATATAGCATCAAATCGCCGTCATAAAAAAGAATCAGGTGATTCTCCTTTGTCAATTTTAGTTCGCAAAAGTCTAGCTGGTATTTGGTTCGAATGGCTTCTTGCGACTGCTTCAGATCGATAACGGCATGATTGAACAATACGACCCTTGACTTATGCGGGATAATATCAAAGCGGCCATTCTCATCGATGCAGCCTTTCTCCCCTGTGGCATACCATGCATTCCCGCTTTTGAAATAAATATCGCCTTCAAATCCGAGCGGAACGGAGTGGTAAGACTCGTCGAGCAAAGCCAGCTCTGCATGCATAACCGCTACCTGCTCTTCGCGAATATTGACTTCATTCAATAATTTCTTAGGACAGTAGGTAATTTCATACGTTTCAAGCTTTGCCCGTAATTCCTCCACATTAGCCAGCCCACAGCAGTTGATCGGCTGATTGATGTCAAACACTGCTTCCCGGATGAAATGGATATAGGCGTGAGCAATACTTTCGATCCGTTCTGGGGAAAACAGCTTCGTCGAATATTCGAATTGAATGTCCAAGCCCTCGCCGTTATCGGCCACAACCGCGCATAGATCAAGCTTGAAATCATTCGTGTTATCGCGGCTAAGGGTATGGATGATGACATCGCTGCCATCAATCTGAATGGACTCCCCTTCCGCAATGCCGCTGAACAGTTTTTTGCTGTGAACAGCAAAAATAATCTGGTATAAAGGATGAACATGTTCCCTTCTTTGAAAAGCTACATTTTCGATGACATCGCTTAGAATCACATTCGAATGTTCCATGCTCTCGAACATTATGTCTTTTACTTGTTCCATCGCTTCCTTGATCGTTGCTTGCTCCTCGTAAGCAACAGGCATGACAATCACGGACGCAAAATCTCCTACCAAATTTACATATCTGGAATCGTCTCTGTTCGCTAAAGTTGTACCAATATTCATCATTGATTTGTTCGCATATCGGCCCAGCACGATGGTGAACAGGCTAAGCAGAACGGTATGAAGGTTGCCCATTGTTTCCTTTGCGATCTTTTTAATACTGTGCGTCGTCGCAGTGTCCAGTGAGAACACCGAAATCGAAGACCTTGCCTCTTCCTGCGAGCATCTGTCATATACGGTTGGCAGATCTAAATAAGAGTCCGACTGTTCCAGCTTTTCCTTCCAATAAATCAAGTTGTTCTGCAGCTTCTGCTGCATTCGCGGCGCGTGCTCATGCATAATGTAATTAGCATATTGATAGGCGCTTTTCTCCAGCTTCCTCCCCGAATACGCTTCAATGATCAGCTTGCA
The DNA here is from genome assembly GCF_023713665.1 of Paenibacillus sp. MER 180. Lineage (NCBI taxonomy): Bacteria > Bacillati > Bacillota > Bacilli > Caryophanales > Paenibacillaceae > Paenibacillus > Paenibacillus sp. MER 180. The sequence continues at coordinate 126,192 of NZ_JAMAVT010000008.1, forward strand.
TACGAGCCCATCTGACCACCCGTCACTAATTAAATGATGGACGGCGATCAGCAGCAGCTCTACATGTTGATTCACCCTAATCATCTGGAATCTTATCGGATTCTCTTCTAATAGATTGAAGTTGCGCAGGCAAAACTCTCTTTCCTGTTCTCTTATCACTTTATCTACCTCTTGTTCCGGCAAGTGAGAGAGGTCAACCTCATCGATAGCAGGCCGGCTGTCTTTATCCATATACTGATAAGGGGTACCCCCAATTTCCGCATATTTAAATAAAAAAATATCTTGCGTTTCCCAAAGCTGTTGAATAGCGGCCTTGATCTTCTCAGGGTTGGTACGATCGGCGTTGTACTTGAACTCGATTTTAAATGTTGGATTGTAATACGGATTTTCCTTTTCGAAGTCGGCGCAATATACATACCACATGCCTTTTTGATTATTTGCCAACGGAAAAATGCCGTATTCCGCACCGCGTTCCTTGATCGTTTCTATAAATTTTTGCTGTTTATCCTCCGGCAAACGATTCATTCTTTCGATCAGATTCATGACCGCTCTTCTCCTCTCAGCCTCTCCGATTTTTGCGCAGAGCATGTTTTTGCTGCAATCTGTCTCGATTTTTGCTCGTTCTATCATTGATTTCAGTAATATCATTCGGAGTACAATGCCCTGATAAATAAGCAGATAATTCGTATATATTCGGATATGTCATAAGATCGATCGGTTTGATATCAACCTGAAATTCGTCAGCAATATGCTGTACGAGTTGGAAAATGGTTAGTGAATTGCCTCCCACATCAAAAATATTGTCCGTCATACTTACTCCTGTAATGTTCAGCACTCGTTCCCATATCGCGATCAATTTCTGCTGTTGAACGGTCAGGTTCGTATTCGAGACAAAGCTCCCCTTTCGGATGGAACAAACGAGACGTGCAGCAAGCTGTGGATCGAGTTCGTACACGATATTTCGTACCTTGTTCCTATCTCCCTCATCCTGTACCAGAATGAGCAGCTTCATATAGTAGGGGTCAACAATCCTGCACTTCATCTTCATAGAATCCCTGTTGATTCCCACATAAGAGGAATGAATATGATGTTGGAGTATATAATCGAGATAATAAATTCCATGCGCTGCTTGGAGCTCTTGAAAGCCGCCAAACACTGCCGAACCAGATTCTCCATATGCGTTCAGTCCGGTCTGACGCCACATGCTCCAGCTTGTGCACCATACTGCTTCTCCACAATTCCTCAGATATTCGCAGTAATTGTCCTGGAACGTATTCGCCAACGCATACGCCCCCATCCCTCGCCCTCCAAACTGAGCTGTAAGCGAACTGAATACGATCATGACCGCATGCTTTTTCTGACGTCTGATCTTCTCCAGATTATGCGTCCCTAACAGTTTCACAGCGGAAGCAGCCATGAGATTTTCGAGGGTTTCGTTTTCTAACGCATGTACGGACATATTGCCAAAGAATTCTCCCTGCCCCACTGCCGACAATTTCCCAGTAAGATTGAATATGGCCGCCAGTTCCATATTCCATGCCGCCTCCGCCTTCGCTATAGCTGCCAATACTTCTTCATATTCGGTCACATCAGCCTTGACATACATGATGGATGGGGACTGGTTTGCAAGCTCCGCATAACCATTGCTATTCTCTGCCGCCTCTACATCTGATGAACCGATAATGAGCAGCTTGGAATTGTATGTTTGAATTAAATAATTGCACACATGCAGGCCGACCCCGCCAAGCCCTCCGGCAACAACAATTAGCCCGTTTTGCGGAATTATCGGTTCCGGTTCTTTACGCTCATTCACCTTGAGTGTTTTCATGGCTGGAACGTAGCGTTTTCCCTCGCGATATAAGACGATTTCATCTTTAATCGATACATCTGCTTCTGCTTGAATCGAAGCTGCATCCAGTTCATCAGCATCCACAAGCCGGCAGCATAGCAGCGGATTCTCTAAAGAAGCCGTCTTCAGCATTCCTGCCAAATAGCTGTGATTCACGCGGAATACTTGATCGAATCGGCTGACCATAGATTGCTTGACAGGAAATAGCACCGTCCGTCTCTTGGTCGTTCCCATTAGCCCCTTCATATATCGATGTGCCTTCGCCAATGAAGACTGGATGCTTTGCTGCGAAATCTCCGCAACAGCTTCTTCCTCATAGAAATAGAAGTCCACTAGAACATCCTGTTCGCTTCCATCGTCAGCTTCCTCAACCGTGCAATAATGGACACTTTTCTTTTCCAGCACGGAACAGATATATGCTGTGGCATTTGCCACATAGATCTTCCCCATTGGCTTATGCCCAAGTTCTTTTCTGAGCCATTCTTTCTTCACAATCACTCCTGTATTGTTGACTGCAATTTTTTGCAGAATATCATTGAAGTCACCATTGAGAAATTTGGCTTGATACTGCTTCCTTTGCTTTTTCCCGATATCCGTTCTCTCTGCGCTTTGGCTTGAAATGGGGATGACATAGTCCGGATTGAGCAGGCACTTTTCTCGAATTTGATTTTTTATCAGGAGCACAAGCTCCTTCAATTGTTCGCATTTCGTCTCCTGTGTCAGCAGGCTTTCATCCTGCGGTGAGAAGAACACCAGCACCAGCTCGCTGCCGTCCAGCCTATTTTTAACGGAGGTCGCTGCTGTAAACGATGCGTTCACTTCTGGGAGGTCATCCACGGCCGCTTCAATGTCTTGAACAAAATAATTCAGGCCATTGAGAATAATAATGTCCTTTTGTCTGCCGGTCAGGATCAAATTATTATTGCGTATATAGCCCATGTCTCCGGTAATGAGATAGCCGTCGGCGGTAAAGGACTCGCGATTCGCAAGCTCGTTCTGATAGTATCCGCCCGTAATCGACTCGCCTTTTCCTTGCACATAGCCGATTTCCCCCTCTTGCAAAAGATCACCCTGCTCATTGACAATCCGAATCTCCGCCCCTGGCATCGGTGTGCCGACAGGCAGCAAGTTGTCTTCGTCGCTGCTCCCGCGATACGAAAAGTCTTGATAATACGTAATGCAAGAGGAGGTTTCCGTCATCCCGAAGGCCGGCTTCACTGCCTCTTCAGGCAAGGCGTACTTTTCCAATCGCTTCAGGAACTTTCGTAAATTTTTGCTATTATTGGATTCTCCGCCAGCGAACATATACTTGAGTCTAGATAGATCCCACCCGTAATCGACGTCATCCTTCAAGTAGTTGTTGACAAGCGCATAAGCAAAGTTAGGCGCCCACGTAATGGTAGCTTTGTAGGTATGAGCGAGCTCAAGCCACAGCAACGGTTCGTTCAAAATCAGCTCTGTATGGACTTGCACTTGTTGAATATCCAGATATACATCTCTGATGTGCGACCAGATCAGACCTGCGGCATGCGTCAATGTCATCCAGTTCAAGTCAACTTCGCGCCTGTCAAGTCCGTTCAACTGGATTTCGCCCAAGGTTCTGCCGAGCATATTTTTCTGGCTTAGCGTAACGCCCTTCGGCACTCCGGTACTTCCCGACGTAAACAAAATTAAGCTGATCTCATCACGATGCCAGGAATAGGGTTCGAATGGAGCCTCTCGCTTCCTTTTCAACTGTTCGATGGAGATCGCCTTGACCTGTTCAGAATCGTCCACATCCATCCGGAGGATTTCATCATGCAGCCGGTTCGTGGTTATCACATATGGCTTGCTCAGATGCCGCCAAATATGCTTAAACTTCTCGGTGTGCACATTATTCGCCCCGTAACTGTCCAACACGCTCAAGGGGGCAGGAATGACCCCCAAGAGCAAGCATGCCCAAAAACATTCGATGAAGGCTTTATTGTCAGGTAGCTGAAAAATGACGACATCCCCTTGCGTAAGACCATACTCCTGCAACCCATTGGCGAGATCGGCTGCCTCCTTGTACAGCTCCCGATAGCTTTGTTCCTCTACTCCATCTTTGTCGACGTAAATGATGTTCTGGGTACTGGAAGCCCGCTGTTGGAACAAGTCAATCAGATTTCCAATCGCATGATCCTGAACCAGTAGGCCATTTGAAGCAATTGCCGGTCTCTCGCCTTTCGTCTGTTCTTCCTCAGCCCTAATCGGCTTTGCTGGGATACGTTCATCAAAAGCAATGCCCTGTTCCATATTGTCATAGGCAATAGCCATCTCTGCCTGTATTCCAGCCTCAATAAATCGCTGCTGAAGCTCGGTATAAGTCCGGGAAGAGATATAACCCATCCCTTCGAGCTTCGCAGCATCCAAGCAGCCCGATTCATTCCTAGGGATAAATGGGAGCGGGATGTATTCATACATCGGATCACATGCCATCACATGCTCCAACGGCACTTCTTTATTCGTACTGAAATAGCATCTATCTGCTTCTAGCTGATAATCTCGGATGAAATCTAGCTTTTGCAGCTCCTGTACTATCCTCATATCCTTAATCTCCTATTGAATCCCCATTACATTTCTTTGAACATATCATCGATGCTTCGTGAAGCAAGCTGCACTTCTTTCTCCTCAGGAACCTTCTCCTCCGCAGTCTTGGTTGCCAGAAGATCTGACAAATCCGCTATCGTTGTAACCGTGTATATATCCTTGATGGACAGCGTCTTGCCCAGAACCGTTTCAACTTTCGAGGTAACCATCACGACAGATAAAGAATCGAAGCCATACTCATACAGATCATCATAGATTCCTATTTTTTCGATCCCCAGCACTTCCTTGAAGATATCCACTAACGCTATGTCTGTTGCATCTCTGCAATCGGAAGCAGCTTCCTCCGCTTGTACCTCCGGCTCCTTACTGCCTTCCTGCTCCGTGTCCGAATAGACGACGTTTTGATTGTCTCCAACTACATGTTTTTTGTATTTCCAATATGGTTTTCTGTCAAATTGATAGGTCGGAAGGGATACTCGATATGGTTTTTCGTTATATAGTTTGTCCCACATAATTTCCACATCTCTGCAGTACAGTTTTCCTACAGCATGCAGGAGTCCTTCTCTCGCATTTTTGGCCTTCGATTCCTTCAAAGAAGAGACAGCATATTGCGCGGAGTCATTCGCAATCGTTTTGCGAATGAGATCTGTCAACTGATCGGATAGTCCCATCTCGATAAAGATAGCGTTATGCTTAGAAGCAATCTCCTTCACGGCTGAATGAAACGTAACCGGATTGATCATCTGGTCTATCCAATAATCAGTCGTGGCCATTTCCTGCTTCTCTATCAATTTCCCTGTATAGGTCGATACGATCGGAATGCTGCCTTCTGCGAAATGGACGCTCTGAAGCACCTCTCTATATGCATTCTCGATTCGTTGAATGGCAGGACAATGTCCGGCTCGATTTACAGGCAATCTGGTGAATCTAATGCGATTTTGCTCCAGCGCCTCAATGAAACGTTCCATATCCTGATCGAGTCCGGATACTAGGAATCTTTTTTCACCATTTTCGGCCCCAATCGTTACGCCATCCGTTAATAGAGCTTCAAGCTTGTCCTTCGTCAAGGCAACTCCCAGCATCGTCCCCTCAGGAAGGGTATGGAACAAACCTGCCCTCTTCCATAGAACCTCAAGCACGATTTCAAGGGTAAATATGCCGGAAATGCAAGCCGCGATATATTCCCCAAGGCTATGGCCAAGCAGAAGATCAGGTTGAATGCCCAGCTCTATCCACAATTTCGCCAGCGAGTATCCGGAAGCAAAGGTAATGAACATCATCGCCAACTGATGGTCTTCTGCCTGATTGTCAGTCCCGCTAGCAAGATAATAGGGCTTGTAATCCTTGCCAGCTATCGCATGTACGATGTGGAAGCATCGATCCATTTCTCGCCGGAAAATGACATTGCTTTCGTATAATTCTCTGCCCATGGAATCACCATGGCTGCCCGAACCGGAGAAAGCGAAGACGATCTTGCCAGCTTTCACAGGCGACGTTTTTTTACTTTTATGCGCTTGTTCCAGCTTCTCGATCAAGGCTGCCTTATCTCTGCATACCGCATAAAATTTATGCTCAAAGCTTCCCCGTCCTGCCTGCAGCGTATATGCGGCATCCTTGAGATGCACGTCATGATGCTTGAGGTGATCTGCAAGCTTCATGCAATTGTTCAGGAGCGAGGTATCCGTCCTGCCGCTAATGACGAACAGTTCTTCTTCGGCGGTATAATGATGCTCCTCCTGTTCATGCTCGCTCAAGATCGCAATCGCATTGGCGCCGCCCATTCCAAATGAGCTGACTCCCGCAATTTTCGGACTTTCTCCTTCCCAAGCTCGAAGCTGGTCATTGACCACGACGGGACAATCTTTATCCAGGAGCTCCGCATTCGGATGATGAAAATGAATGCTAGGCGGCATTATCTTCTTGTTCAGCATCAAACTTGCTTTTATAAAATTAGCAACCCCCGATGCCGAGCTCGTATGTCCAATATTGGATTTCATCGAACCAATATAGACCTTTTGATCCGCCGAATTAGGTTTGAAGACATTTTTCAGCGCTCTTAGTTCAACCGTATCCCCGAGCACTGTTCCCGTTCCGTGGGTCTCGAAGTAACCGACCTCTACTGGCTTCACATTCGATATCAGCAGCGCATCGCGGATAGCCTCCTCTTGCCCTTGAACACTGGGTGCTGCAAACCCGACTTTGCGGTTGCCATCATTATTCAAATTTGTTCCCTTAAGGACACAAATGATGCGGTCGCGGTCGCTCAAGGCGTCTTCCAGCCGCTTCAATACGACAAGCCCTTGACCCGCCGCTTTAACTAATCCATCTGCATCCGCATCGAAGGCCTTCACATAGCCGCTTCTCGAAACCGTATTGTCAAAGCAATTGCAGCCCTCCTGCTCCGGCTCCAGACATACGCCCCCTGCTACCGCCATATCGCATTCATAATTGAGAAGTCCTTGGTACGCATAATGAATCGCCGCCAGCGACGAAGCACAGGCATATTTGGTCAATACGCAGGGCCCTTGCAAATTCAGCTTATAAGCGATCAGCGTGCTGAACGTTCCGTCAAAATGAAATTCGTTCAGGTGAAAATTTAAATACCAGTCCCCTTGTTCTCTCATTAAATAATTCCATACATATAAGTGCTCATCCGTCGTTGAATACAAGCCGATCTTCCCTGCGTATTTATGGCTGTTATAACCTGCGTCCTCTAGCGCCTCGTACACGCCCTCCATCAAAAATCGTTGCTGCGGATCGGCATTCATGGCCTCTCTTTTATTGAAGCCAAAGAAATCAGCATCAAAGTCTGCAATATTGTCCACCTTGCCATACGCAGCCACATAGTTCGCTTTATACTTGCTCTGATCTCGTGTAATGCAGTCTTTGCCTTGCACGAGGTTATCCCATAATTGCTCCACATTTGCCGACATGGCGAATCTTGCCGACATGCCGATCACGGCGACATCCAAGCTATTTTCAGCGTGTTCATTCATCGGCTTTATCCTCTCTGGCGTCTATTTCTGAGATTTTTCCGTGCCGTAATAGCTGTATCCCCTAAATTATCGCCCTTCGGCGCTTGTTCTCCTTCTTGAAGGTAGGCAATCAACTTCTCTATGGTTGGATAGGTCATCATATCGATCGGGCTAATATTCAGTCCATACCGTTCTCTGGCCTGTTCCGAAATTTTATAGATCATTAAGGACGAGCATCCGATGTCAAAAAAATTCGCTTGTTCCGAAATATCGTCATTCCCAAGGTTCTCCTGGCATAAAAGCAGCAATTTCTCTCTCAATTCCATTTGTGCTCCCCCATTCATGAAAAGAAACCAATCTCATTCAAATAGTCATATGTTTTACGAAATGTCTCGAAGGTCATTCCCTCAGAGTTCACATTCCGAGCTTTGAGAAGATTGCTGGTAAACGCTGAACTCACTTCGACTATGCTCGCATTTTCTAGTTGCTGTGCCGCTGGAAATGCGCCCAGAATAGACAATAAAGCCATGTCTTTGTGATGGCTGGCATACTCTATTAACTCCACAAGCCAGCAGTCATACGCAGTTGTTTGCAAATCAGGCTCAATTTGTTGAAGCCAGGCCAGGATTTGGGGTACACAAATTTTATCGTATGCCAGATTATATACCTGCCCCTCTTGATGGTACGGCCGCTGGGCAAGATCAATAATAACCGCAGCCAATGTATCGGCAGGCACAAGGTGAAAGCCTATCTTCTCTACTGCAGGCAGCTTCTTTAACTTCAGACTGGCGCTGATTAACAGCCAGAAAAAGTCCTTCACTTGGCATCTTCCCCGCTGGGTGTCCCCCGTCACCGTTCCGATGCGGTATATCCTGCAAGGGAGCCCTTGCTCGTTAGCATGACCAACAAGGCGATCCGCAACGATTTTCGTAAGCGTGTAACCGTTCAAGTGAGCAGCAGCCTTCAGCTCAGGCTTTGTTCGCTCATTTGCAATCACTTCTTGATGATAGGGAAGACTATCGTAAACGGTGTATGACGAAATATAATGCAGTGGCTTTACTTTTCTATGGCAGGCAAACCGAATCACTTTCCTCGTCCCCTCAACATTGATGTCTCTTACCTTCTCATAGGGGGATACAAAATGAACGTCTGCTGCGGCATGCATAATGACGTCAATCGTTTCAGACATGTGGTTATACTCTTTTTCCGTCCATCCAAGATGAAGGCTTGAAATATCCCCCTTTAGACAAGTGACCCGCTCCGCAATGAACTCATCCTGCAGCCCGTATGTGTTGAGATTGTGCCGAATTCGTTCCTCTGCATCTGCTTGGCTTTTCGCTCGTACAAGACAGTAAATATGGCAGGTCGTATTTTTGAGCAGCTGAGTTAATAAATAAGCGCCCAGAAAGCCGCTTGCCCCTGTTAATAGCAGATTCTTGTTCTCACTTCCCCGTTTCGCAGCTTGCAAATAGGCTTCAATTGGAAATTGCAGCTCTGCATCACGCCGCAGCATTTCCTCCAGTTCGTCCGCATGATGCGATTCCTGCTCTGCCACCTGTTCATCACAACGCTGGATCAGCTTGATAAGCTTTTCTATCGTGCTGTTATTGATCACATCCTGGAATGTAACCACCGCACCGAATTGATCCAGAATGGAAAATAGCAGCCTTGATATCAAGATCGAATTTCCGCCCAGATCAAAGAAATCATCATGTATGCCTACAGATGATAGCTTCAATACGTCTTTCCATATTTCCATCATGCGAATAGAATTTTCCGATAGATGCTCCTGCTCTTCCTTGATTCCTGCCGAGCTTGCAGCTGCATGCTGCAGCACGTGATATTGGATATCCTGTAGATGAGGTGAGTTTCTCGGAATCTCAACCACCTTGCTGTACTTGACAGGCATTGCTCCCCCTATTCTTGTTCCGATAATCCTCTTTACGCTTTCTAGCTGATCGCCTGTGTAATACACCTTAAGCTTGGGTTCGTATTTATCATGAAGCAGATAATGATTCTTTTTCGCGTGTCGATCAATCCCAACCATCGCATTGTGAATATGATGATTCAGGATGTACTCGAGGTAACGAAGATTGTCCTCACCAGGTATTGAGAAAAAGCCGCTCGTAGACGAGACTCTGCGAATTCCCTCCGGAATGTCTTTGCTCATCCCGATATCTGCCCAAGTGCTCCAACTGATGCAATAGGTCTCTTTTCCCCAATTGTTTAAGTGCCTGCAGTACATATCCTGAAAGCTGTTGGCTGCTGAATAAGCCGATAAGGATGTCCCGCCAAAATATCCATTTACCGAACCGAACATAATAACAACCGCATTCTGCCTGCTCTCCCGCAATTTCTCTATCGCAAGACTGCTGGTTACTTTAGAGGTCAAGACCTCTCGTATGCTGAACGGTGTTTCCTGCTCGATACGATGGCTCTCCATAGCGCTCCAATGGGGATCGCCCTTCTCGGAAGCAGAGATTTTACCCGCTAGGTTTATGAAAAAGCTTGTCTTCTGCCCAAATATCTGTTCACATTCCAACAGCACAGATTCCATCTCATCTACATTTTCAATATCGACTGGCCTGTATAGCACATTTGTAGACATGCTGCGCAGCTCTTCCAGTATCAGCTGCTTTTCTGGCTCCAGCCCACTGCTGCCAAACATAATGAGCTTCGCGTTATAATTGGCTACAAGATGCTTGGCAAGCACTCTGCCGATGCCCCCAAGTCCGCCCAGCAGCAAGATGACGCTGCCGCTTGGGATAAGAGGAGTTGAGAAATCCGTTTTCTTGATGCTTTTGAGAATGGATGTATACCTTTGCCCATCTCGATACGATACTTCTTCTTCTTTGCTGGCGGATCGTACTTCTTCTATAAATGTCGCTGGATCAAAGACATCAAAGTCGATCAATCTGCATGATTTATCGTAATGCTCAATATTGAAGCTTTTCACGAATCCCCTTAACATGCTATTCGTCGAGGAAAAGAAAGTATCTCCCTTCCTAATCAATGCATGGGTTGAAGGGATGATCAATTTCAAATTTCCGCTGCGTTTAGACAATCCGGCCAAGTGTGCCAGCATACTGCATGCAAATTCGATAGGGTCTTCTTCACTGTATTCCAGTGCTGCTAGGTCAATAATGAGCCGTTCCACAATATCCGGTATATCCTGTTCACGATAAATGTTCACATTCAACCCGGAATGCTTGAAGAGGCGAATCGCGAATTCCACTTGATCCGCTATGACTGCAATAGTTTCCGATGTGTTTCGCGTTCTCGCCCCTGTACGATTCTTCCGCTGCCAATGCTCTTCGACGATATATCGTTCTTGCCAAGAGCTCCCTTCGATTCGCTGCAACATAGGCAGATATTCGCCGTTCCAGAACGCTTTTCGATACTTATTTCTCTGTTTTTTCCCGAGCTCTGTCCGAATCGATTTTTGGTGCGAAACGGGTACCACATAAGTCGGGTTCACCATGCACTTTGCTCTAACTTCTTTTTTTATGTTGGAAACGATCTCTCTTAGTGCAGCTACATTCTCCAATACGCTTTCATCCTTCGGGCTAAAAATAATCAGGATCTCCTCTTGGCCGTCCTTGTTCGTAACCGAGGTCGCTACGGTAAAAGAGGCATGCACGTCTTCAAGTTCGTCCACCGCAGTCTCAATGTCCTGAACGTAGTAGTTCAATCCATTGATAATAATGACGTCTTTGGCCCGCCCCGTCAGGATGATACGATTATCGAGGATGTATCCCAGATCGCCTGTCCTAAAAAATCCATCTGCCGTAAATGCATCCTCATTCGCCTTCTCGTTATTGAAATATCCTTGTGTTACTGCCTCTCCGCGCCCTTCTATGTGACCGACTACGCCTTCCTTTACGAACTCACCTGCATCATTCACGACTCTGAACTCATGGCCTGGAGCAGGTGTTCCGATCGGTACAAATTTGTCGTCATCGCTTGTACTGCTAAGTGCGAAATGATTGTTGTAAATCATGACTGAGGTCGTCTCCGTCATACCGAAAGCCGGCTTAACAGCATCTTCCGGAAGTTGATATTTTTGAAGCCTGCTCACAAACTTCCGCAACGTTTTGCTCACATTGGCTTCAGCCGTAGCAAAAATGGATTTCAGTCGGGATAAATCCCACCCATAATCCTTCGCATCCTCAAGCTCATTGGTCACGAGCGCATACGCGAAGTTCGGTGCCCACGTGATCGTGGCTTGATACTCATTCATCAGGGAAATCCATAACAGCGGATTCCGAAGTATAAGCTCGGATTTCACTTGAATTTGAAGCATATCGAGATACATATCTCGAATATGCGTCCATACAAGGCCCGCGGCATGCGTTAAGGTCATCCAGTTCAAATCCACATCATTGTCATTGAATCCATACATTTCAATTTCGGCCAAGGTTCTGGCGAAAATATTTCGTTGACTAAGCATGACACCCTTAGGCACTCCCGTGCTGCCGGACGTGAACATAAGCATGCAGGGCGCCTCCATTTCCCACTCATACGGCTCGCACTTATACACATCGCGTGGAATAGATGCAAAGTCAATAATTTTCATAGGAGACCTGCCGGCACCGTCATTCATCCTCGAAATGGGCTCCACCAATTCCGGTGCGGATACGATGAACGGATCTCCCAGAAGTCCATAAATGTCCTTCAATTTTTGAGTGTTTACGTTTTCCGCGCCATAGTCATCCAAGACGGCTAACGGCGCAACAACGGCGCCAATCCAGATACAGGCCCAGAAAATCTCTAAATAATCCTTATTGCTCGAAAGCTGAAGAATGACTTTGTCATTCTCTCTAACACCCATGGCGCGAAGACCTCCGGCCAAGCGGCGAGCCTCCTCGTACATCTCCCGATAAGATTGCGCGAGCCTGCCTTCCTGCTCGATATACACAATTTGCTGAGTTCCTGCCGCTCGCTTTGCAAGCAATTCTGTCAAATTCGCAGTATGCTGCTTCTTGTAATCCAATGCCCCGGCATGGATGTAAGCATCGACTGGCGAACAAGGTGAGCCCTGTTCGTCAGTCGTCTCTATGGAGTCTATGACCCGATCCAGGGATGGCAGTACTAAGCATGGTTCCGCATTTTGAAAAGCTAACTGTATCGCATTATCAATTCCCAATTCATGAATTTCACTTCGAACAGCGTTCAGCTTGGAATAAGAAATACCATTCATCTTTGTGAGCTTAGCAGTATTCACTTGACCTCGCCCATCCCTAGGAAGATAAGGAACCTCCGTATATTCCCAGCCGGACCATATCCCCGGGAGCGACGCGCACAACATTGCATCCAGTTCGTACGCGGATTTATCAGAATTCGCCACATAGTAGATGTGCTCCGAATCGACGTAATAGTCCTTGATAAATTCAATCGCAGTCAATTCTTTTTCTACGATTGCTGTATGCAGATAGGCTCGGTTTTTATACAAAATCGGCCAGGCACAGCCAATCGATATGATCGTTCCATCAGGCTCCATAACCCCGCGGAAAGGTGTGGCAACAGTGCTCCCATCGGTAGTTTCGGCAAGAGAACCGATCGCATGGTAGGGCTGGTACTGTCCCGCTTCGTTGATAACGCTAACTTGGATATTTTTGATCGGCTTAATTTCATGATGCAGACTTCTTTTCCCGTTCACGATAAAAGGTTTCGCGGCGGACAGCCATGTCACGTACGGAAAGCCATAATAGTTTAACCATTGAATGGAGCGATCTGAGAACGTCTCTTTCCTGCTCGCATACTCCATCAATTCATTTCCATACGTAATCAAGGTTTTATTATGATGATTTCTTTTCCCCAACATTTTATCTACTTCTGCTAATGGCATGATTACGGTCGTTATATCCTTGAGATCGATATCCGCATCAATATGAGCAATCGACAGATTCCCGCGCATACATACAGGCAATGCCCAGATAAAGCTGAAGAAATCCTTGTTGTTTTCATAAAAAAAGAGGGTATTGGAGCAGTCTGTCTTCCATACGTCTTGATGGAAGGCAACCCAATTATTCATCTTCGCCTTCGGAATCAACGTAGTGGACACATAGTCAGAAAGCATAATATCTCCGATTGATCTACTGTCCGAAGTCACTTGCCGTCCAGCGATCACACGTACATCCGCAATCACCACATTCGGTATAGCAAAACGTTCGCCATCACACGCATCATCCGTAATTAGCAAATCGATTGGAGCAGCAGGAGTATGCACGCTGTCCAGAGGAAGCACTATCCCTTGTAACTGAAACACAGCACAACAAGCCGCCATAAAATGAATAACATCCTCGATTTTGACGGCAATGACCTTATGGGCAATCTCCTGATCCTGCAACAAACATTCGAATTTACCTATCAATTCTGCGAATCGCACATCAGTAATCGAGTCTGTCTTACATGTGTGGATTGGAATCATGGTCGTATACGCCCCTTTGTTATTCGATACCTTACAACTGATAGCTTGTGAATGGTTTATTCGGATCGAGAACCGCCTCTGTGAAAATATCCTCCAGCAAATACACAAAGTCTTGTATTTCCTCGGCATCGAACATGTTCTTTCGATAATAGAAGTGAAGATAATCCCTATCCGCTTCAGATTGAATAAAGAAAGTAAACTCGGCCGGAGTAAGTTCATTCGAATAATCGGCGACACTGAAACCTAGCGTATCGGCTTTTTTATCGTTACTGATATATTCAATCAGGATGCGGTATGGCAGCTTATATAAGCAGCTGTCCGCATTAAGCTGTTTCAGCCACATTTCATAAGGCAATGTCTGGTGCCGATTCACCTCGTGAATGGACGCCCGAACCTTATCTGCTGTTTCTACAAAACTATCTTCGTTGGAGATTCTCGCCCGCAGCAAGGAAGCATAAGCGAAATTACCCATCGTATGTTGAATCTCGCCTCTGTCCCTACCCGCCGAAGCGGTTCCAATCGCAATATCTTCAATGTCAAAAATATAGTTCAAGAACATATAAAAGATGGTCGTATAACCTGCAAACCTTGATAGGTTATTAGCGCTGCACAGCGCTTCAAATCTGGTCATCGTATCGTGCGGGATCGAAATGCTTGCACCCCCGCCCTCATATTTGCCATAGGAAGAACTCGGATGTTCCGGGAATTCAATCTTGACAATGTCTTCATTCAACAAGCGTATCCAATATGGAATATCTGCTTCATATGCTTCGTTTTCATATTGCTGTCTTTGCCACACTGCATAATCCGCACATGTCGTCTTCGGCTGGTACAGAGGGAGAACGGTTCCCGTCAGCAGCATGTTATACTTCTCATCAATTTCAGCAAGGAGGATATTGATCGTGTATGCATCCGCCAGAACATGGTGGGTTCCTATCGTAAAGATATTGATGCCCTCCATGCTCTCCCCTAATCGGAAATGAAACAGTGGAGCCTGATCCAGCTCATAAACTCGGTAGGTTTCTTCATGTTCGAACCATCGCCTTAGTTCCGCTTCCGACTTATCCTCATGCTTCTCATAAGTAAGATCTACCATCACTTCTTCATAGATTTTTTGATAAGGAACATAGTCTTGCTCTACAATAATCGTTCTCAGTTCTTGATTATCGGACACAACCCAATGTATGGCCTGTCTGAGCAGATGAAAGTCCACTGGATTGCGTATGGAGACACTGAGGACGACATTGTAAATCGGCTCAATTTTGCTGTTGAACCATATTCCCTCCTGTGCGAAAGAAAGCCGTACCGGTTCACTAATTGAAATGGAAGGTATTTTATTGCTCGTACTGCCTCTTATCAACAGCTCCCGTATCGAAGGATGCGAATACACATCGCTTATCGAATAGGCAAATCCAATTTTCTCTGCCGCTGCAATGAAGGACATGGCCTTAAGCGAATCTCCACCGATATGAAAAAAATTGTCGTTAACCCCTATCCCGTCACGATGCAGAATGGTTTTCCACAGCTCAAGCAACGATTGCTCGGCTAGGTTCGCAGGTGCTTCAACCATATTCTCCTGCCCACCAGTTGGTGCAGGCAGTGCTTCTTTGTCGATTTTTCCGTTTACCGTAAGTGGGAATGAATGTAGTTGGAAAATGTAGGTTGGAATCATGTAGTCAGGTAAAAATTGCCCGAGATAGTCTCGAACCTCGCTGCTGTCAAGCAGCTTGTCAGCTGTGAAGTAAGTACATAAGCATTTATCGTTAGACTGGTGTTGATTGATCATGATGAAGGCGTCGTTGACATGCGTATGGGCTAGCAATCTATTCTTGATTTCACTGAGCTCAACTCGAAATCCGCGGATCTTGACCTGTCCATCCCGCCTGCCCATGAATCGAATATTGCCATCAGAATCTAATCTCACAATGTCCCCTGTTTTGTATAATCGACCTGCAACAATTGACGGCAATTCAACAAATTTCTCATCGGTGAGTTCATCCTTGTTCAAGTATCCCTTGGCAACACCAGCGCCCCCCACATATAATTCACCTGGAAGTCCGCATGCCTGCAAGTTCCCAAAGCAATCTATAATATAAGCGGACGAATTCGCGATCGGCTTCCCGATCGGGATGTCCGAACAGTATGGCTTGTCCACTAAAAAGGTGGTTGAAAATGTGGTGTTTTCCGTTGGTCCGTAACCGTTAATCAATTGCAATTCGGGATAGGTATGAATGACTCGTTCGGCCTGCTTGCTTGACATTGCATCTCCGCCTACGACCAATACCCGCAAAGGCTTGAGCACCGTTATATCTGCTTCACTTATTTGCTGAAACAGTGCTGAAGCAAGAAACATCACTGAAATTTTTTCATGTTGAATGATCGATTTCAGCTTCTGGATGTTCAGTAGATCCGGCTTGTGAATCAGGTGAAGAGTGCTGCCATTCAGCAGTGCTCCCCATATTTCAAGCGTTGAGGCGTCAAATACGATTGAGCTCGTTTGCAGAACTCGATCCTGCTCGTAAAACGTAATGAAATTGGTGTTCCGTACAAGACGAATTACGCTTTGGTGCTCTATCATGACACCCTTCGGCATTCCTGTCGTACCCGATGTATACATGACATAAGCAAGCGAATCCGACGAACCCGTCTCCTCTCTACGCTCTTCATCTTGGATGTCGCAATATGGTTCACACAAATCTATGATCGTTATGTGTGAAGGGATATTCTCGTATGACGTATTTGCAGTTAGCATCGTGTTCACCTGCGCGTCTTGCAGAATATGCTCCTTCCGCTCGCGAGGACATTCGGGATCTATAGGAAGATAGGCGCAATCTGCCTTTAGAATCCCTATGATGCCGATAATGGTTTCTATTTTACGGTCAGCCATTATCGCTATGATGCTCTGCTTCGGAATTCCTCTTGTACGGAGAACAGCGGCAATTACATCCGATAGCTTATCAAGCTGACTGTACGTCACCACTCTCTTGCCCATCTTGATGGCCGGGTGATCGGGATGCTGCCGCACTGCTTTTCTAAAGATCGCGATTATACTTTCGTTTGGGGCAACGCCTTCCGCACGATATTCTCGTACCAATTCCAGCTTCTCTTCCTCTGTAAGCAGCTCGATTTGACTTAGCTTTTGCAGCGGATTTTGAATCATCTGCACAGCAATTCGTTCAAGATGGTTGACCATCCCTTCGATAATGCTGCGGCTATATATTGACTCCCGATAGCGAAAAGCAAGAGTTAACTCATCATCATAAAAAACCGTCAATTCGATACCACAGCCTGTCGCATAGCTGTATTCACGATCTTGCAAGCAGACATCTCCTGCTGGGCAATGCGTAATAAGCCCGCCATTCAACCAAGAAAGCTGCGAATCTGATAATGCTGGGGAATCGATATGCTGCTGGTGTATCCGTGCGACTTGCTCAAGAACATGGATTACACTTTCATCCTGCGTGGAATTTACACGCACCGGAACAATTTTAGTCATGGGCTTGAGGTGCGAAGTGCTATCATTGATGAACCGATTGCCAAATACGATATCTTTTTTGTTGTGATACCGTTCACTCAAAAAGCCCCACATTGCATTAAAAAGGACAGAAAGCTCCATACTATTGGTTTTCGCAAAATCTTTCATTTGTCCGTAAATGATTTTATCGAATACGAGAATGTATTCTGACTCTGCATCAGTTTCGCTCGGAATGCTGTCAGGACAACGGATTGAAACAGATGCGCAGCATTCATAACCAGCCAGATACTCCTGCCAGTAATTGTCCTTATCCTCGTTCGCCATTATGCTGCTTACTCCCCGCTCCTTCTGGATCATCCTTTTCCCTCACCCGCTTTGAATTTATGATCTCCCTACCTAACCTGTCCTGGATGATTATTGTTCTGAATGCTCCCCGCATTAACTCGCCCCGATTAACGCTACGGTGTTGCCGCCTTTAGCCGAGTTCGTATACATGTTCTGATGGATGAGAGGGATATCTGCGAAGCTGCATGTAGTAGGCTCAGGGAAACTAATGTTTTCTTTTACGATCAAATCCAGATAAGTCTTTCCGTCCTCGATTGTCCCTGCATGAGAACCTTGCAGTCTTTTCATCCCCAGCCATAGGTACCGCAAATCCAGTGAACCGACATATCCCGTAGTTGCACCGCAAATGACAACCATGCCTTTCAAATCACACAAGAACATGGAGGTAGGAAGCGTGTCTGCACCTGGATGTTCGATTACAATCTTCGGATCTTTCCTTTCTCCTGCGATCTTCCAAATTTCCCGTCTAATTCTAACGACACTCTTCAACCATTTTCCGTACAGCGCAGCATCGTTATGCAATTGTTCATTGATGATTCCCCAATGATTATATTTTTTTCGATTGATATACCCCTTCGCACCAAGCCCCATGCAATATTCTCCTCTTGCATCATCAGAGACAACCGCAATCGGAATGCCGCCAAACGCTTGAATAAGTGGGATCGCAATACTGCCGACTCCTCCATATCCTCCCCATACGAGGACGATATCGCCAGATTGAATCTCATTGCCCTTCCAATGCTTAAGCATGTTGTATACTGTACCGCCTGTAGCCGTAACCGAAGCAGCCTCTACCCAGGACAGCTCCTTGGGCTTGGCAATGCATTGAGCTTCTTGAACTTTTGAGAATTGGGAGAACGCTCCCCAATTACCTTCATATCCCCAAATTCGGAATGATGGACTAATACGCGGATCTTCGCTTTTCATATACATCTCACAATGCTCGTCATATTGAATGCCCGTGCATATAACCTCATCGCCGACTTTATATTTGGTAACCTTGTCCCCTACCGCATACACAATCCCACTGGATTCACTTCCGCAAATCAAGAAATCTTGTGGGTCTTCATATTTGTGATGGGCATGAACCACATTTCTAGGCAGCCCTAGCGATGCCCACACTCCGTTGTAATTAATGCCGCAGGCCATATTGAGTACAAGCATTTCATTGTCTTTTAGGTGCGGAATATCAACAACTTCCTGTTGAAACGCCTCAATCGGCTCGCCTAATCGGTCGTTGCGCAATGTCCAAGCATACATTTTCTCTGGTACATGCCCGACTGGTGGAATTTCACCAATTTCATACAATATCTTTTTCATCTTTTCCCCTCCCAATAATTTTTCCCTAATGCAACTTTTTGGTTATAAAAAATCAAATAATTCATCCATATCCTTTGCGTTTATCTGCTGCTCCTCTTCCTTTTGCTCCATACAATCGTTGCGATCGGCATGCTTAATGTGTTCGGCAAGATCCCCAACAAATTTGAATCGGTAGAAATCCTTTATCGTTATTTCCGTTAGAAATGCTTCTTTTAATTTCGAAATGAAAAGTAAGCCTGATAGGGAATCCAGTCCGATATCATGCAGTTCATCCTCCAAACGAATCTGCTTGGCTCCCACCACAGTTTCTAGAATTTGAATCAATTTTAATTCGTCAGCATCCAATCCGTAGTGATATTCCCCTATGCTATGATCTTGAGGTCTGTCCTGGAATAAGATTTCAACAGATCCATCCCGCTGCTTCGCCTGTCTCATATACTCTTGTACATCTTCTTCTGCAAAGGATGGAACAAATTCGATACTGCACTGCTCATGTAACGATTTTAATATCATGAAGCGCTCATTTTTCAAACGATCATACAATATGCCTTTTTCTTCATTTGATCCTAGTTCAGCATTTTGAGATAAGAGAATTACGCAATCCGACGAATCAGAGTTGTCAGGTAGGCTCTGTATACAATGAAATCCCGTACTGTTCAGCGCTTCTCTCCATTCACTCGGAAGCATCGTGATTCTGCTCCCTCTGAGCGGATCCTTCGTGAAGTTCCACCAACCGGGAGACAAGCCGTAGATCAAATTGTCAACATGCTGATCCCCATAGCTTTGAATTTGCGCCAAGATTCCACCCGGAACGAGCAATTTCTTAACATGCAGCAGGGAACGTTCAACACTTTCGGTCGCCTGCAGGACATCATAGCCGATAATGATATCGAAACTGTTCGCATGAAAGCCTTGTCTCTCGATATCTACAGAAATATCCAGTTTGGCAAACTTCATCATTTTATTCCCGCTTTTTTGCGCTTCAAATTTTGCGGTTGCGACGAATGATTGTCCAATGTCGGTGAAATAGTATTCAACATGATCAGAGATTGTAAGTTGCTTCATGATTTTATAGGTCAGCTCGCCAGTACCTGCGCCAATTTCGAGAATCCGTACTTTCTTCTTTTTCGTATGCACCATATCCTTGATGATCCGAGCCAGAATCTCGCCATAGATTGATCTTTTTGATGCCTGTGGAAGCCGTTTGTCGACGTCATCGACCATCGAAAATTCACCATTAGGGTACAACACTTCATTCGCTGGGATATCACCTTGAAATATTCTGCCATACTCGGAGGAGCAATGCAGAAGCAGCTCTACATACGGCATAAATGTTCTCTGCTCATCCGAAAATTGCTGCAGGATTACATCTATTTCAGGAATATCATGAAGGGATTTCGTAACCGTGATGATTCCATCTTCATTTGTGATATACGCATGTTCCTCTAAAATCATAAGAAGACGTAGTACGAAAGAACTAAACTCCTCTTTAATTGCAAAAGCCGCCATTAACTCATGAACAGTAATTGTTTTTTTAGAAAACGAATCCAGCTTATCGCTAAAAAAGGAGGCCGCGCAGCTCAAACAGACCTTATCCAGCATTTCGTGCAATCCTTCATAATCCTTGCGCAGCTTAACTGTACAAGATTGTAAAGCCTCTGCTTCAATCGCTGCATTTCGAATCCTTTGCTCATTAAGGTTTAACTCAAGAGAAAGATCATCATCATACTTCTCGCTTAGTGCCTCGACAATCGTAACCCGCCTGTTCGGGATTGAATTCAAGTATCTGCTAAGCTCAAATCTCCGTTCACTCAACCCATCAAATATGATAGCTGTCCCGTTTTGATTGATCATTCATTTCACCGCCATTCCAGTTCATTAATTATGTTTGTAAACATTTGTATTGATTAAATCCCTTATAATACCAGCGATTGAATAAATATATATCACAGCCCGCATGAGTAGTCAATATTTACTAATTTCCGATAAATTTATCATAGATTTCGTTAGATTATGGAGATTTAGCACGAATAACACCCAGTTGACAATCCAATTTCTGGTCAATATAATACCAATTGAATATGCAATAAATCGTACTTCGGCATCCCCTGCCACAAAAGTTGTATTAGACCAACTTTTGTCCGGTCGTATTCCTGTCCATTTTAATACATGAGTTAATAACACTTTATTCCGTTTTGGGGAGGTTAAAAGGTGTATTTATCAGTAGACAACATTACAAAGAGCTATGGCAAAGACAGCAGTTATGTTCAGGTTCTAAAAGGAGTAAGCACGAAAATCGAGGAAGGAAAAATGTGCGTGATATTAGGGCCGAGCGGCTCCGGCAAGTCTACTTTTTTAAATGTAATCGGAGGGCTCGACAAAGTTGATAATGGAAACATTGTTGTAGACGGACAAAATATTGTGAACTTAAAAAGCAAGGAGCTCGCTTCCTATCGAAGAATTAAATTAGGGTTTATATTTCAGTTTTACAATTTAGTACCTAATTTAACAGTTAAAGAAAACATTCAAGTATGTGAGTACTTGACAAAACACCCTCTTAATGTGGATGAGATCATTGAAACATTAGGATTGACGGAACATAGCAAAAAGTTCCCTTCCCAGCTCTCCGGCGGGCAGCAGCAACGCTGCGCCATTGGTAGAGCGCTCGTCAAAAATCCGAAGCTGTTGCTTTGCGATGAACCTACAGGAGCCTTGGATTACAGCACATCCAAAGAAATGCTGATGCTGCTTGAGGAGATCAACAGAAAGTATGGGACAACTATGCTCATCGTGACTCACAATACAGCAATTAAGGATATGGTCCATAAGGTGATCCAGATGAAGGACGGTCAAATTTGGAATGAGTATGACAATGCAACACGGATTGCTGCAAATGAATTGGAATGGTGATAGGAGAACAACTAAATGATACTCAATAGACGAATTATAAGAGATTTAAAATCAAATCTATTGCGATATGCTGCGCTCTTCTTCTTAATGTTCATGGGATTAACTCTAATTATTGGTCTATCAGCTTCAACGGACTCTATAACGGAGACTGTTCAGCAGCATGCAACAAAGACCAAGGTGGAAGACGGGAATTTCTCCTTGCTGCTTCCCCTTACTAAGGCAAATGAACAAGAGCTTGAAGCGAAAGGCGTACGTATTGAAGACAGCTCCTACCTCACCTTTACGTTAGCGGATCAATCCGTTTTACGCGTATTCAAGAATCGGCAGCAGATGAATTTAATTGAGCTGGATCAAGGAAAACAAGCCACTGCGAAAAATGAAATTGTTCTTGACAAGCACTATGCGAAGCTGCACGGATACGCTGTTGGCAACGCCATTACGTTTGCTGATGGTTCTTATACCATTACCGGAATTGGCTCCGTTCCTGACTATGACAGTGTGACGGCCAGTATCGCGGATGTTAATCCAGACCCCTCCAGCTTTAGCATTGCATTTGTATCCGATGCTGCATATGATTCGTTAAAGACAAGTAATCTTGCCAGCTCAAGCGAAGAACTTTCCTACAGCTACCAATTGACAAAGGAATTCCATGCACAAAACTTGAAAGAATATTTAACAAAAATGGATTTTGATGCGGCTAGTGTAACGAATCCATATATTCTTGAACTCATTCATCTTGCAAAAATAGAGTCACCGGACAGCTTACGTGTATTCGCTCCGACTAACGGCCAGGCATCCGGGAGTTCCAATCAATCAAATGCCACAACGAAGAAGCTTGTCAAGGATGACGACTCTCTCCAGCTTCACAACCTGACATCGTTCATTCAAGCAGAAGATAATCCACGAATTAAAGGAAGCATTAATGATGCGCAAACGAGTAAAAAGTCTGCTATGGTCTTCGGCATCATATATTCGATTTTAATATCTTATATCATCTCCGTGTTTGTCGTTCACAATATTGATAGTGAAAGCACGGTTATTGGCGCATTGTATGCGCTGGGTTACCAAAAGAAGGATGTCTTGCGCCACTTCCTCATTCTCCCGGTTATTATCATTGCAGCTGGAGGGATCGCAGGAACAGCTTGCGGGTTAAGCCTAGCGAAAGTGTTAAGCGCCGATAGTATCCAGAAGTATTCTTATCCCGATTTGCAGATTGTCATTTCTCCGTATATTGTGGGCTATGGCATTATGATTCCTATCATCATCAGTATTATCGTAAATCTGTTCGTCATTAACAAAAAGCTATCTCAAAACCCTCTTTCGCTGCTACGTAAAGAGAAAAAGGCATCGAAAATTAGCCATATAGACCTTGGAAAAATGGCATTTTTGAATCGTTTCAGACTCCGTCAGGTTATTCGAGAGGCACGCATCAATATTTCTCTTTTCGTTGGCCTGTCCCTTGCCATTTTAATTATGGTATTCGGTCTGTTGGTGTACACCAGCATCTCCCATCTTTCTAGTGATATAACGAAGGAAGTAAAGTTCAATACCATGTACTTCATGAAATATCCAACAGCAGAGGTGCCACCGGGCGGTGAAGAAGCCCTTACGACTTCCCTGTATGCCAAGTCCAAATATAGCAATGGGGAATTAAAGCTAGCGATACAAGGAATCAAGGACAATTCTCCCTATTATCCTTTCAAGGTGAATAAGGATGCTGCAACTGACGAAATTTACGCTTCGAGCTCAGCTGCAATCAAGTTCGGCTGGAGCAAGGGAGATACCGTCACACTATCGAATCATACGGAAAATAAAACCTACACCTTCAAAATCAAAGATATCGTGCAATACGGTAATGGATTATACCTATTTATGAATATTGACCGCATGCGAGAACGATTTGGACAGAATGAGACATATTACAATACTGTACTGTCATCCAAGGAGCTCCCTATTGATAAAGGTAGACTCGAATCAGTAACGACCATAAACGATATTCAGCGTAGCGGAGACATTTTTATTGATCGGATGCTTGGCATGATCGCGCTCGTAGTCGTCATCGGCATAATCCTGTTTGTCATTGTGATGTTCCTGCTGCTGAAAATGACGATTGATAAGTCAGCCTTCAGCATCTCTTTAATGAAAACCTTTGGATATACTGAAAAAGAAGTGAATAAGTTGTACCTGGGCTCCAATTTTTATATCGTACTGCTTACAGCAATAATTGCAACGCCAGTCTGTAAAATCGTGATCGATAAACTCTTTCCTTATATGGTGTCTCACGTGCCAATGGGATTCAATACCACCTTTGAATATCCGCAGTATGCTGCTGTGCTAGCCATTATTTTTTGCTCTTACTTCGCAGCTAATTTCTTGCTCGGACAGCATTTGAAAAAAGTCTCATTGGCCGAAGTACTAAAAAACCGCGAATAGCATAAATCAAGACTCAAACCTCCAGATTTTTATCTTGGAAAATGAGGAACAAAAAGCACCTAGTCTGTCGAGAAACTCGACGACTGGGTGCTTCCATTTGCAAGGATATAAAATAAAAAAACCTCATAAGCATGAGGATTCACTGATGAAAGTATGGTGCGGTCGAGAGGACTCGAACCTCCACGATATTGCTACCACTAGAACCTGAATCTAGCGCGTCTGCCAATTCCGCCACGACCGCATATTTGATTACTTCCAATTGAGTCGCTAAGTTGTTTTCCCGGCGACAAGGAATATAATATCACGTCATTATAGGTATCGTCAACACTTTTATAAACTTTTTGAAATTATACCTTCTTATTTCTGCTGCAAGGCAGTTGGCAGGTTTCCCTCCCCGCTGCCATGCAGTATTCCAGTATATCCGGTCAAGTCTCAGGGACTGTTCTTGGCTCATCTGCAGGTTGAATCATATAGCTGCGACTCAGCTTTACAACACGCCGATTCCGCTTGCGAATCATGACATACTCATCATCCCATGCAACCACGAATCCCCGAACATCGTTCATCTCCAGTATGTCCCTAATGACTCTGACAAATGTTCCTTCCACTCGATAACGATCAAGCTCCGATTCCTCCATCATCGTGTAATTCACACCTCCGCTATGTACAACATGCAAGGCCTGCCATCTTCAGCAGGCCCCACACATACGCATGCTTCATCTCAATAGCCCACATGTTCCTTCGTATCGTTCGTTTCAAACCAGTAGTCCAATACCTTGGCAGACATGACACGCTTGTTAATATACGCAACTTGTTGCGCAGTAAATTTCCCTGTCCAGCTCACCTGCAGCTGATCGCACAGCTTTACGATCGTCAGCAGTTCTGACCAAGCGACATACCTTTTGTACCAGAAAAATTGAGGGTGTTCGATCATATACGGGTACAAATCATCGAATTCCGTGTGTTTGCATGCTAGTGCCCGTTCAAAATGGTTTTTAGCCTCCGTCACTTTTTCTTCCAAAAAGCGAGCCGTTCGTTCATCCACCATCTGCGTTGCCCCCTCTCACCATCTTATCTTTTATTATATGCCAAAGTGGTGAATGGAGAAAAGCAGACAATTCTTTTCATCAACTGAAACTAAATGGAGCTTTGAAGCGTCTAACTATATAAGAGGGTTATTTTAGCTTATTTCTTATTATTTACTGTTGATAACTAGTTCATAACGTCCAAATTGGCAATTGATTCAAATTCCGTATATAGGGTAATATGTTCTAGGCCCGTCGCGAGGCGGTAGAGGAGGATTTACGATGCGGCGATCTACTCGGCAACGCAGTATAACCATTGTACTGGCTGCAGTCATGATGATGTGGCTGCTTCAAGGATGCACTTCACAGGAGCATAGCATCCCCCCAATTGAAACGGATACACCTTATTCGCACCAAAAAGATTCTCAGGTGAAGCCAGATGAACGCAAGCCTGTAGGAAAACAAAACGAGAAAACCGAAATTGCATCACCAAAGAACCAATCCTCTCATAACGGTGATTCTACATATACGGATCAAGCCTTTGATCGTGCACACCCTCAATTGAAAGGCATTATGCTTGCTTCGAACAATGACGCGGTTAAGGAGCTATGGGGAGAACCTGAGGAGCATTATGTCATGGATGATACCGATCCAATTGACGTGTATCAATACGAAGGCTTCTCTTACGGATGCAAGCAGGATGGGAGAATCATATTTGTTGAAGTATCTGGCGAGGATACCTCGACAGGAATTCAGGGTTTAACGATTGGAGACAGTGAAGCTACCGCCTCCAAGGTGCTCGGACGTCCAGATCATGATACAGATTATGTGTGGAGCTATGAATTAAAGAACTGCCTGTTGAGACTTGATTTGGATCCGACGACAAACAAGATCCAAGCAGTTAAGCTATTTTCCAACGAGCGCGTATAATGGACACTATAATAAATGAAACGCCTTGATTCCACGTGGAGTCAAGGCGTTTTATTGGTTCGCATCCGATAACGAATGATAAAGTATGTGATGGTGCCTCCTACCGCAAGCACTACAAGACCACCGAACAGAATCGGGTTCCCCTTCGAGTGAAGCCATCGCACCGCCTCACGCCAATGATTTCCCACAATATGTCCAATCGTTAGAAATGTAGCCACCCACAATAATGCACCTGATCCGGCCGCAAAAAGATAAGTTGTCCATTTCATTCTGGACATCCCCGCCAAATAACAAGTCAAATGACGAAGTCCCGGCACGAAATAGCCGAACACAATACTCCAACTTCCATATTTCTGAAACCAGCGCTCTGTCCGTTCAACTCGCTTCGGCGTCAACTTCAACTTCTTCCCGTACCGATCCAGCAAGGGTTTGCCCACCCGACGACCAACTATATAACTGATGAACATCCCGGTCATACTCCCCGCAAGACAGACAGCGAAGGCAGGTGCGTATTGAAATGGTCCATTTACCGTCAAGCTGCCTACAAAGACCATCAGCGTCTCATCCGGTACAGGGATGCCGATGATGCCTAGAGCAAGCAACATAAATAAAGCTATGTATCCGTAATGGGACAGCGCCCACATAACTGTCTGCACCGTAAGCCCCCCTCCCGTAATTCGATATCTATTTTATCATAACCATGCAGTCATGTCCGAACCTACTTGCTCATATTTTATAGTAATGCGTACAAGCTTGGCTGGCAAGGAGGCGTCTTAACGTTGAGAAAAGCAGTGTTAGTTATGCAAATTGCATTCACGTATATTGGAACCGTCGTGGGGGCAGGGTTTGCGACCGGACAGGAAATATTGCAATTTTTCACAGCTTATGGGTGGTGGGCTCCCCTTACCATCGCGTTGTCGACAGTGCTGTTCATCTGGCTGGGCACGAAGCTGATGCTCCTGTCTCATGACATCAAGGCTCGATCATATGAGGACATTAACCGCATGCTGTTCGGAGATCGGATTGGCGGAGCAGTCAGTCTATTCACGATGGTCATTATTATTTGCGTCAATAGTGTAATGCTGGCAGGAGCAGGATCCGTGTTCGTGGAGTATTTGCATTTGAATTACCAGATTGGTCTGCTGCTTACATTGGTTAGTTCCTATTGGTTCGTCAGCCGGGGCATGGGCGCCATCTTGAAGCTGAACTCCATCGTTGCACCTACAATGCTTACGTTTACCTTGTTCATCATCATTCATACCATCCAAATGCCAAATGCTGCTCAAGCACTAACGCTGAGCACAGACAAGGCCTTCTATGCAGCATGGAGTGCGCCGCTCTTGTATGGCGCCTTTAATTTAGCAATGGCACAAGCTGTTCTCGTCCCGCTTGGAGCTTCGATGCCGAACAAAAGAGTGATTCAACTTGGGGGCATTATCGGAGGCGTACTAATTGGATTAATGCTGCTTTCCGGACATTTTGCGTTGGCTGTGTACATGCCCGGTATTACGCAATTCGATATTCCCATGGGCCATATTTCATCCGGACTAGGCGTATTCATTCAATTGATTTATGTCATGCTTATTTTTTCCGAGATCTTTACAACCTACGTTGCCGATGTGTATGGGATTACCCTGCAGATGCATCAACGTACAGGAATTCATCCGAAACTCCTTATTATCATGATCATGCTATTTTGCTTTCTGTTCAGTCAATTTGGCTTCAAGCCGCTGGTATCTCACCTGTATCCAATCTTTGGTGTGTTCAGCCTTGCTTGGATATACCTGTTAATTCGTTCATCTGGACAGCGTCCGACTCATACTCATCGTCCGCCGACCGACACTCCATTTCCTGCATCGCTGCCACTGCAGCCTGCACGTCAGAAACATCCAACTTCTCCACCTGAGAGCTAACAACAGTGAACCTTATATCTTGTGCAAATAAGGCGCAGTCCCTCTACTGAAGGGAACCGCGCCTATGCTTAAGAGCTATATGCCAATCGTTGCATTTCTATCAACCGCACTTCCGGCAATTCACGCTTTATCAAATCCACGACATGAGGATGGCAAGTCGTCATCATGACATGATGCGAATCGGAGAGCGCAATAAGCGCCTTCGCTGCCAATCCTAGCCGTTCCTGGTCGAAGTTGACTAGAATATCATCCAGCACGAATGGCACGGATGCCCGGTTCGTTAGCGCTTCTGCAAGCGCAAATCGAATAGCCAGATATACCTGCTCTGCAGTTCCTCTACTGAAATGGTGACTCCATACTATCTGACCATCCTGCCTTGCCAGCGCGATCGTCTTCTCGCCAAAGGGAATCAGCACGCGAGTATAGCGCCCAGCACTCATCTGCTCCATATAATGGGCAGCACGTTTCAGTACAGCAGGCTGCTTCTCCTCCTCATACAATCTGCGAGTACGCTGCATGAGTGTCTTGGCAAGCGCCAGAACTGCATAACGAGACGCTTGCTCGTCCAGCTTCGATTCCTGCAGCGCAATTTCCTGGTGATGGGAAGCCCCCTCCACCTCTTGCTTCAACCTCTCCCGCTCCTGCTCCAATCTTCCCTTGCGTCCTTCCAGCTCTCGAATCCGTGTATCCAGCTGTTCCATTTGATGTGCTATGGAAATGCATCGCTGCTCGAGCTCACGTCCATCATACCGAATCAACAGTTCCTCCATTGGTCGAAATGCCGTGCGTTCTCCTCCGCGATACAGCACTGCTTCCAGCTCCCGAACCTGCCGCTCCAGCTCAAGCTTATAGTTGTACGCATCAGCACGATGCAGCAATTCAAAACCGGTGTTCACGCCGGCTTCCAGAAGAAGCTTATTCATCGTCTCCTGCATCTGACTGGCATGAATATGCTTCTCCTTCCACTCATCATCTAAGGAACTGCTGTGAAGCAACAATTGCTGATATTCCTGCTCGGTAGCCTGTTCACGCTCGATTCGCTCCAGCAGCCGGAATAATCCACCTATCATTGATCCTGACAGAAGCTCCACGCCCTCATCATGAGCAGCGACTCCGTAATGGAATACAGCTTCAGTCCCTTCTTCCTTCGAACCAGTGTCATTCGCCTTCATCGCTTGTTGAGCTCGAGTTGTGATCAGATGCTGTGCGGTATGCAGCAAGCTGTTGCAATCCTGCTCGAACAATTCCAGCTGGCCAAGAAGGCGCGCATGCTTCACAGCCGCGCGATGACGCTGCTGCTCCACTTCTTCGGCTTGTTCCCACCTTCTGCAATGTTCCTTTACCCCCTCAGGGGTGAGCCGTTCCGGAAGAGACTCTTGATCGAGCCATGCATGCCAATCGCGTAAGCGCCCTTCTTCTTTCTTATGCGCAGCATCCAGTTCCGCTGTAAGCAGTCGACAGCGTCGTTCAGTCACAATCACCGTCTCATACAGAGAACGACAGCGTTCTTGTACATGTAATCGTTCACGATGCCAGGCTCCAACCTCTTGCGCAGTCCTTCTTAGTTCATCGATGCCAGCATCGGGTATACTGCGTGCTGTGCTAGAGAGATAGGGCTGCAATAATTGACGGAGCGCCTCAGCATGCACACGGATTGCATGTTCCAATCCATCTTGCGCACTCTCGCTACGCGCCATCACATCCGCTTTGTCTGAAGAATGCGGTGGAGATTGTGAAGATACATATGCCATTACAGCGGTAGCTGCTAGGCCTACCAAGGCAATGACGAGAGCCATTAGCCATTGCTGTGCCATCCACCCGAGCCCGGCAGCCAGCAGGACTACACCTAATCCAAATCCATAGATAATGCGGGAGTGCGCAAACTTCTGCGGACGCGGTGCTTTGCGGTTCCTTCGAGAATAGGATTCGTTATGTACTCGTTCCGCTGTAGGAACACGCTCCTTGCCGTCACTTGAAGCATTCCACACACGCACCGCATCTGCTAATGATTGCTCTGCGCGTGCGATATCTGCTGCGCTTCCCTCGTTTGGGGCAAAGCCACTGCCATTCACTCCAGCCGTCTCACAGCGTTCGAGCTGCCTCTTGGCATCATCGTACTCTTTGGCCGCAATCTCTGCCTCACGGACTGCATGCTCCATCCCGGCTTCTGATTGCGCGATTGCGAGACGACACGCATCCGCACGTCTCTCTGCCAACTGCGCCTGCTCCAAGTAGGAGGAAGTCTTGCTCGCCAGCAGCATCTCCGGTGTCCATGATGAATCCGTCTGACGAGAGAGCCGCCATAATTCAGCTTCGGCAGCATTGCATTCCACTTCAGCCTCTCCCGCTGCTTCTCGCCAATGTTGGACAGTATCCGTCAACTGTGCCAGCCGTCTTGTCTCCGACTCCAGATCTAGCAGCTGTTTGAACGGCTCCTTCCCTTTCTTACGGTCAGCTGCTGCTTGCCGCTTCTCTTCCATTTCTCTGCAAGCAGCTTCCGTATCAGCAAGCTTCCGGTCAAGCTCCCGCCACTGGGCAGCAAGCTCAGGCAGCCTTATTGACAGATCTGTCGGCTGTTCATCCAGCTCTTGCTTGGCGGCTATATAGCGAATCCACGTATCGGCCACACCGCTTGCGCGTTCAGCCTTAGCCAGTTCCTCCCGTTGTACAATCCGCTGCTCTACACACTGATTCAGTTCTAGCTCTATTCGAGTCAACTGCTCTTCTAACTCACTTAGCTTTCCCGCATGACGATGCGCTTCTCGCTGCACTCGTTCTAGCTTGTCCATCGTATGAAGGGTCTGGTTGATCAACTGATTGCGGCCCCTCGGCCGAAACAGTCCATCCATCGATTGCTGCAGCCAACGCTCCGCCTCAGTTATCCCTCTGCCGCCATACAGCCCTGTATCATATAAATAGGCCCCAACCTCGTCATCCTGGAGCGTTTGCAGCTCCTGCAGCTCATCGAGTGTTATGCCAAATAAGCGGCAGAAGAGTCCCGCATTCAATCCCCCTAACAGTTCATCCTCCAATTGAGATTGGCTGACATCTGTCAGAACTCCTGTTGCAGACACCTTACGGATACTCGTATGGAGCGAGCCATCCCGCTCCCACCGCTCAATCGTCCATTCGGCACCGCTTCGATCGAGCACGCTCATCCGTCCCCCATATACAGCCCCTTCGCTCGGCACATATCGGGAATGGCTGCTTCTCCGTTTCGACAATCCATACAGCATGTCCCGAATAAAATAGGTAATCGTACTCTTCCCTGCCTCATTAGGTCCATAGAGCAGCGTAATCCCCATATTCGAACCGCGTTCCGCAAGCGGGATTACCGCATCACGAAATCCTCCATACCCCATAAGGTGAATCTGTAATATTTTCATGAACGCTTCACCCCGCTCTGGAGCCACTCCACGGCTAACAGCATCGCTTCCCGCACCCATTCCTCCTGTGTCTCGCTGGATTGGGAGGCAAGCCAATTCCGCAAGCGTGGCTGCTGCAGAAGTGTCTCCAATGCTTCCTGAATCAGCGCTTCTCTAGCCGTATCATGCTGTTGTGCCTGACTCGCTATTCGGATCAAGTCTCCTGGGAAGCTATCAGTCGCCTCCCACTGCTCAACATCAATATCAGGTGTACAGCTGATGCGAAGTGCGATTGGCCACAGAATCCCTGACACCTCTTTATAAGAAGCATGGTCAAGCTCTTGTGCTTGCCATGCTTCCCTCCATTGTTCGGGGAAGGATTCCTGCTGCAGCGAGGCATACAAGGGCGTTCGTCCAGTCAGTTCCACACGAATCAGCGTTAATCGTTCCCCTTCTTCACCTTTCCAAGCTGCCATCTTCTCATCAAGCAGCTGCATGATAGATTGAAGTGAACTTATCCCACTAACATCGATCTGCTCCTGACGCCACCGAACCGTATCCAATGTTTCGAATTGCAGGCTGACATCACCAAGCTCATTCACATTAACCAGGTAGCAGCCTTTCGCACCTGTTTCTTTTACATGCCTGCCTTGTGTATTGCCGGGATATACAATATAAGGGGACTCATGCAGCACTTCTCTCTTATGAATATGGCCTAGCGCCCAATAATCATATCCCTTTTCCACAAGCTCTCTCTTGGAGCATGGTGCGTAGGGATCGTGTTCCGCACTTCCATCAACCGTTCCATGAAGCAGACCAATGCGGAACAGTTGATTAGCTGCAACTGTCTGCTGACTCCTATGTGTGGTCTCCTCTACGCTATCTGCATGCAACGTACATTCCTCATCAGGGAAAAGGACATTCCTCGCTTGCACAGCATTCCTTTCTGGACAATTGGGATACATCGCTGCCAAATTCTCGTATACCGCCATGTCTCCATAAGACATCCCGCATACAACTGCTACCGGCGAGGCATTCTTATTCGGAACAATAACGGCTTGTGGTTTATCCGTAGGGAAAACGGTCACATTGCTTGGCCACTCCCACTTCACCTCACGATGAAGTGGATCGTGATTCCCATGAATGATATACACGGGAATCCGATGATCCTGAAGCTGCTCCATCCCCCGCTGAAGCCTCCACTGCGCCTTAAGCGAGCGATCTCTGCCATCGTATAAATCACCGCTAATGACAACAAAGTCTACCTTCGCACGAATTGCTAACCGTACGAGATTGTCCCAGGCAGCGAACGTTGATTCGTGAACTTCTTCCTTCAGCTTATCCGGCAGAGCTTGTAGACCGCGGAAGGGGCTATCAACATGCAAATCCGCCGCATGTAGAAAACGAAACGGAATCAATGCCTCACCCCCGCTTCAATTGATAATGTAAATATTTGCGCTTCAATTCATTCACGATACGTGTTAGCGAATAGGTTTGCTTCGCCTTTGCCCATGCTGCCCGCGCAAGTTCATAGCGGAATGAGCCATCCATCATTGCTCTCTCCAGCGCATTACAGAGCGCAATCGGATCATCAGGCGGTACAAGCAGTCCATTCACCCCGTCTTCAATCTGCTCTGCTATCCCGCCAACATTCGTTCCGATGAGCGATAACCAGCAGAGCGCCGCCTCCGCAAATACAGAACCGAACGCTTCCGCCCGTGAAGGCAGCACAAAAATATCGAAGAACGGCATAAACTCCTCGGGATGAAGCATATAGCCGTAAAATATCGTCTCATCATATATAGACAGCTCCTGTGCGAGATGCTCAAGATCCTCCCGAATCGGCCCATCGCCGATAATATGAAGTACATAAGCATGACCCCGCCGCTTTAGCTCTGCACATGCCTGCAGCAGTACATCGAGCCCTTTGGCAGGGACTAAGCGGCACATCGTGATGAGTTGAGGCACTGCATTATCATGGGCGATCGGCTTGAATCGCTTCTCATCAAATCCATTCGGCAGAACCTCTATTCGATCCGCATCATGAACATAAGCCTTCAGATACGTCCGGAAAGAATCGGACACCGTCATCATCTCATCCACTTGAGACTCCAGCTCACGGTATAAGGATGTTAGAAATTGATGCTCCGGTCCATTGGGTTCAATCTTTCCATTTAAGATAAGCTCTTGTTCAAAGCTAGAGTGAACGGTCATAATTACAGGTGTATCCGGGTACAACTGCTTCATTACAAGTCCTACAATGGGATGATGTGCATGTATCAGATCATAGCGATTCGTAAGTCGCAGCTTCGACCACCAGACATAGTCGCGATACGTTTGAACATATTTCTGCACAATCGAACTATCCCCGTACTGCTTCCAATCGAAAGTATGAAAATGGACTTCTTCCTGCCCTTTGCCCCGTATTCGCTTCGGCAGCGAAAAGATCTCCATCTCCCAGTGGGGCGATTGAAATCGATCAAGTATATATGGAATCATAGAGGATACCCCTCCAGGCTGTTCAGGCGGAAAAAACAATGCTTGCAAAATATTCATGCGAGCGCCTCCTTCTTGTTCGCGCTTTTCGCCATTCAACCTTTATGATATATTAGAACATATGTTTCAGTAAAGAACCTTCCCAATGGAGCTGTCATTCATGACTCATTTGGCTAATTCCCTTTCTGAAGTGAACAATGTGATGGGATCAGTGTCTTCCTGTATCCTTTACATTACATTTATTATGATTCTGATGGCGATTCGTCTTTATATCCGTCAGCGATCACCAGCATATATTTTGCTCGTTATCTCCTTATTCCTTATGGCGGTGGAACGTCTGACTGATGTGGTTCGTCTGCCATTGCTGGAGTGGAACCCTCATATTTATAACTGGTTTGTCGGTGGCGCGACCTTGCAAGCGTTTTCCTTTGTTCTCATGAACATGGCGATATACCGGCTCTACAAGAGGCCTACTCGCGGATATCGGGTTCGCTTCTCAGCAATGCTGCTGGTCATCCCAATTGCGACGATGCTGTCTATTCCTTTTGACACGAATATCACACCTACCATCGCTAACGCATGGCCGCTGCTTCTATATCTTATGTTCGCAACGCTGTTTTGTTATGTGTGGGTAGCACCCAGAATTGGACAGCGTATCACTTATATATGCAGCTTAGCAGCTTACTTTGCCACGATTTTGCTTACATCTATGAATGCCTTGCTGTTTACATACAACAACAATCAGCTGTTCCTGTTGGAACGGCTACTCCCACTCGCCTATTACTCCCTATTGTTCTTCATCTTGTTCGAGCGCGTGGTCGAACTGCTTCATATGACTTATCGCACTTCCATTACGGATGGGTTGACAGGTCTATTCAATCGAAGACATATTATGAAAGTGATGCAGCAATATATCCACAACGAGTACAAAATTTCATTTATTTTTTGCGATATCGACAATTTCAAAAAAGTCAACGATACATATGGTCATGATCAAGCAGACGAAATCTTGAAGCAAGTGTCTCTGATTATTCGGGAAGAGGTGGAGGACTATGGCGTACCTGGCCGATTCGGAGGCGAGGAACTAGTGGCGTTGATTACGCATCGCAATGCCCGTACCGAGCAAATCGCTGAGTCAATCCGGCATCGCGTAGAACAGGAGACAACGGTAACCCTTAGCATCGGTCATAGTACGCTGCGCAAATATATGACTTCAGATGATATTGTACGAGAAGCGGATCAGGCGATGTACTATTCCAAAACTCATGGCAAAAATCTAGTCACAAATTATCTCCATATCCAGAAAGCCTCGGGCAATATGTCCTAACAATAAACAACGCCTTCTCCTGCATCTCCATGCAAGGGAAGGCGTTGTCCGTTGTTCCAGATTGAGCGCTATTCTATTGTACGTCCCTTTTGTTGAAAATGATGAGGGACAAGCCAAGAAGCACGATCATATACACGGCAAAAATCGTAACACTGAAACCGAAGCTCGCTTCTTTAAATGGAAGATTGTCTCCACCGTTGAAATACGGCTGCCAGTTCAAATTCGGGAAAATTAAATACTTGTACCACGGCTTGCCAGAGAAGAAGTATATCCCCGCTCCAACGACAGACTTCATCACAATCGGCACGGTAATTGCCAGACCCAAGCTGCGTGTCAGCACAGCTGCTGTCATCGCAAGCAGTGCATAGAACAGTACATCTGGAATTCGGAAGACGATATCTTTCAATATGGACGCCAGTGTAACATCTGCTGACATGAAGCTGAAGAAGATCATTCCGATCACAACACTGCAAATGACCGTGAATACATACACCGACAACAAGATGAGTACTACAGTAACCATCTTAGAGGTAAGTACCGTTGTGCGGCTTGCCGGTCTTATCAACAACTGCTTAATCGTTCCATCTCGATACTCGTCGGTAACGATTTGTGCAGCGACGACCATGATAAAGATGCCAATGAGGGAGCTGAACAAGAAGTTGACGTCGCTCACAAAAGCCATATATGGATATGGATCACTTTTGAAAATAAAGAACCGCATTGCAGCAGCTACAATTAACGTAATAACCGCGATAAACGCGTAAAAATAAGGCACTTGGCGCTTGCTGTTCGCCTTCATCCATTCATTTTGCACAAGGGATACGAAGTATCTCATTCAATACGTCCCCCTTTCGTCATGGACAAGAACGTCTCCTCTAATGTAGGCGCCACTGTGCGCACCTCATAAATGAGAACACCCGCTTGAACGAACTTCTGTACGGCTGTAGGAACCTCGTCATGCATCAGTTCAACTTTAACTGCACTGTCTTCCTCTACACTTGCCTTCCAAGCTGTAGATGCCAGCACTTCCATCGCTTTCGCGGCATCGTCGACCACGAAGCGAATTGCCATTGCTTGAGATTGTTCGCCCTCTTCATTCGGATCAAGCGATCGTTCCCCGACAAACTTACCGTTCTGAATGATGAGCACTCGATCACACATGAGTTCAATCTCAGACAATAAGTGACTGGATACGAGAATCGAGATATTTTCCTTCTTCGCGAGATGGCGCAAATAATCACGCAGTTCACGTATACCGGCTGGATCTAGACCATTCGTAGGTTCATCCAATATCAAAATGGATGGGTTATGAAGCAGAGCCTGCGCAACACCCAGCCTTTGGCGCATCCCTAGGGAGTACGTCTTAACTTTCTTGTCCAGCGCATTTTCCAAATCTACCAACTTCACAATTTCCTTAATGCGCTCCTCCGTAATCGGCTTCCCGCTCATACGTACGAAGTGCTGCAAATTTTTGCGTCCGGTCATAAATTTGTAAAGCTCTGGGTTTTCGACAATCGCGCCAACATGAGCCATCGCCTTCGCGCGGTCGGTTCGAATATTATGCCCCTCTATTACAATATTTCCAGAAGTCATCGACATCAGGCCGACCATCATCCGGATCGTCGTCGTCTTCCCTGCTCCGTTCGGGCCAAGGAATCCATATACTTCACCGCGACGCACACTGAATGACAAATCATCGATAATCGTTTTTCCTTTTATCTTTTTCGTGACGTTTTGTAGTTCAACAACGACATCATTCACCATTCATCCGCTCCTTTCTCCTGTCTTACCTGGTTGTTCTCGTAGATGCGTATCTCTAGCTTCCCCTAGTCAAATTGTATCCATGAGTTGATCTTTCCAACCCCGAATCCTACCACATACTCCATACGTACAAGCTTACTATGACGTTTCGCAAAAGTGTCTTACATTATTGTAACCTGTACCTCCAATCACTACTAGAAAATCACAATGATGAATAAGAGATTTCATGCGGTTATTCCCTAAAGATTCAACGTTGCATCGAAGGCCAGCAGTCCGGTAAACTATACAATGCTGATTACTTATACCCATTCGGAAAGGAGCTGTAACATGTCCCTAGAAAAAACAAACTACTCATTGCCTCAAGCTTATATTGAGCAAATGAAGCAGATGCTCCCTAAGGATGGGGATGCATTTTTGCAAAGCTATACAGAGCCGCGCACCTTCGGACTGCGTGCCAATCCCGTGAAGTGGCTGACACATCCTGACGCTCGATCGCGCTCAGAGAAGCTATTCCAGCTGCGCCCCGTGCCTTGGTGCGAGGAAGGATACTATTACGAAGAGAGCTCGCGTCCTGGCAAGCACCCGTATCATGCAGCAGGCTTCTATTATATTCAAGAGCCCTCTGCAATGTCTGCAGTAAGCCTGCTTGATCCACAGCCAGGCGAATTCATCTTGGATTTGGCCGCTGCGCCTGGAGGGAAATCTACCCACATTGCAGGACGGATGCGAGGTGAAGGTGTCCTCATCTCCAATGAGATTCATCCACAGCGCGCCAAAATATTAGCCGAAAATATCGAGCGAATGGGGATCCCCAACACGATCGTCACCCAATCCGATCCACATGCGTTAGCCGCTAAGTTCCCGCAAGCCTTCGATCGGATTATGCTCGATGCCCCATGCTCGGGTGAAGGCATGTTTCGTAAAGATAACGATGCCATCAAGGAGTGGTCTCCTGAGCATGTTGCCATGTGCGCAGCACGGCAATGGGATATTATTCAGGCAGCAGTAACGATGTTGAAGCCCGGCGGGACGATTGCCTATTCCACCTGCACTTTCAACCATCAGGAAAATGAAGGAATCATTGAAAAATGGCTTCAGCATTACGACCAGTTCAAGTTGATTCGCATGGAGCGAATTTGGCCTCATCACTCTGAAGGAGAAGGACATTTTGTAGCCGTGTTGCAGCTACAGGAGGGCGACTCGGAATCAATTGCTTCCACTAGCTCTACTAGCCGTCGCGGCAAGACTGCCCGCAAGGGACGTGGAACCCGCTCCAACGAAGCGCAGACGGCATTTACACAGTTTGAGGCTTGGATGAAAGAGTTCCTACCTGGGATTCACTTGCCGCAAGGAATGCCCTTGCTGTTCGGGGAAGAACTCTATTGGCTGCCGCAGGGCAATGAATCAGCTGTTCAAGCACTACGAAGTGGAGAGACACTCCAAGGGCTCCGCATCCCTCGTGCCGGTCTGCATCTCGCTCATATACGCAAGAATCGTATTGAGCCCGCCCATGCACTCGCGATGTTCTGCAGTTCTTCAAAGGTAGCTGCTCAATCCATCTCATATGATGTGGAAGATCCGGCCGCGGAAGCCTATTTGCGAGGTGAAGCTCTGCTTCTTGAAGGAGAAAATGCGAATCTG
This sequence comes from Paenibacillus sp. MER 180, assembly GCF_023713665.1. Classification (NCBI taxonomy): domain Bacteria; kingdom Bacillati; phylum Bacillota; class Bacilli; order Caryophanales; family Paenibacillaceae; genus Paenibacillus; species Paenibacillus sp. MER 180. The sequence continues at coordinate 164,955 of NZ_JAMAVT010000008.1, forward strand.
AAGGGATGGACACTTGTCGCAATAGACGGATTGCCAATTGGCTTCGGCAAAGCATCAGGCGGCCAGTTAAAGAACCATTATCCAAAAGGATTACGCAAATAAAGTAGACTACCTTACAAGAACAGCATCATGCAAATTAAAGACCACTGATCTTGCACAATAGAATGCTCCTGAGAGAAGCTTCGATTGTGCAAGGACAGTGGTTCACATGAGTGAATCATTGCATGGGTACTTGCATGGAACCAATTCCAGCATAGCTCCAGTACAATTTCCTCTAGGGCTGGGTGCAGCTATTTACAATACTTAAGCAAAGTTGCCGCCACTCCATCCTCGTTGTTCGACAGTGTAACTTCCTGTGCAGCTGCCTTCACTTCAAGCGGAGAATTGTCCATAGCCACGCCCAAGCCAGCGAATTGAATCATCGTCATATCATTATAATAGTTGCCGATGGCCAATACCTGCTCACGAGGTACGCCGCGCATAGCAGCAAGCTGCTTGAGTGCATTTCCCTTCGTTGCATCCTTGTGCATAATATCGATAAAGTAGTCTCCTGAGCGAATAAAGTTGTGCTCATGTGTCCATTGATTCAATTCATGTTCTACTCGATCTATCTCTTCCTTATGCCCGCTCATCGTCAGCTTCACAGGAGCATCAGTCAAGCCCGTCCAACCTGGGAACTGCTTCGGCTCAATCAGGAATTGACGGTATAGATCCAGCATCTCCGGGGTCAACTCGTTCAGCTTGTCCACATAGAGATCAAAAGCTGTATTGATATCGAAGTGAACTCCGTTCTCACGGCAATATTGAATATAAGGCTCCAAGCCAGCGCTCGGGATATCGAAGCGGTGGAGCACTCTGCGCCCTTCTGAAGCAATGGTAGCTGCACCATTATGGGTAATGACAACACCCTCTAGTCCGATTTGCTCTAAATAAGGAAGCGTACTGATCGGACTTCTTCCCGTACACAGCACAATCTCCATACCTTGTGCCGCAGCCTTGCGAATCGCCTCCGCATTCGCGCTGGACAGCGTATGATCGTCATGAAGCAGAGTTCCATCCATATCTAAAGCCACGATGCGATAATTCATCACTGTTTTCTCCCTCTCATCTCTATCTTCTGTATCGTATGAACAGTATGATATTCGTAAGTGTAAAGCAGTCCTATCCAGTTGTTGCTATGGTTAGTATTGCTGATATTGTTGCTATTACTGCTGTCGTTGGAGCAAGGTAAGCTCTTCTTCCGTACACTCTCTCCACTGACCGAGCTTAAGAGCCGAATCCAATTCCAGTTCGCCCATTCGAATTCGCTTCAAATAAATGACTTGCTTGCCGACCGACTCGAACATTCGTTTCACCTGATGAAACTTCCCTTCCGTAATCGTCAGTTCGATGAAGGAGTGCACGGTTCCATCGGATTGCTCCTCATGGCCACGTATGACAAGATGAGCTGGCTTCGTCACATATCCATCATCCAGCTCTACTCCTTGTTGAAATGCTTCTCCATCCTTGTTGTCAACCCGTCCTCTAACGGTAGCCACATAGGTCTTCGGGACGTGCTTCTTCGGAGACAGCAGCTCATGCGCCAGCTTGCCGTCATTTGTAAGCAGCAGCAAGCCCTCTGTATCTTTGTCCAGCCGACCTACTGGGAAAGGCTCGAAGTGCCGCAGCTCTTCAGGGAGCAGATCAACCACCGTCCGTTCCCGTATATCTTCCGTAGCAGATATTACGCCTTGCGGCTTATTCAACATAATATATACAAATTCACGATAGCGAATCTGTTCGCCATCCAGCAGCACTTCATCTGCATCGGGATCCACCTGCAAGCCGCTGTCCTTAATTACCCGTCCATTGACTTGAATTAGGCCAATCTTCGCCCATTTTTTAATCTCTGAGCGACTGCCGCAGCCCATATGCCCTAATAGTTTGTCCAGCCTTATCTTTTTTGCCACCGCATGCTCACCTCCATGCTGCACGGTGTGCTCGTGTTCATTCTTCGTTCCTATTCCTCTCGTATTGCAATGTGCACAAGCCTGTTCTGAGCCGTGCTCTTACAGCATACCATGCCAGCTGCGCTTATCACAACGAATCGACATGTCATCGATTTAGGTGACAGCATTCTCCCTCCCCCTTACATTATTGTCACAATGCAGTCAAGAGAGAAACTTTCCCTTATAATCATCGTATGGAACACTGTTATGCGCTGGCTCGATACATATTTAATCGAAGAAGTAGATAGAAAGGAGGAGCCGAATGTTACGTGTCGAAGGCCTATCACACTCATTTAAGAACGGCCCCGAAACCACCCAAGTACTGCATTCCATCAATTTCGAAGTGAAGCGCGGCGAGATGGTTGCACTGCTCGGCAGCTCAGGTTCTGGTAAGTCAACATTGCTTAACTTAATGGCAGGCTTAATGAAGCCAACTGAAGGAAGCATCTATATTGCAGATCAGGACATTGTGAAACTAAACGAGAACTCACTCGCTGAATTTCGACGCAAGCACATCGGATTCATATTTCAAGCGTATGAGCTAATAGCCAATTTAACCGTTCGTGAAAATGTAGAGCTCCCGCTTATTTTTCAAGGAATTCGTCCATCGGAGCGGAAACAAAAATCGCTGCGCCTGCTTGAACAAGTCGGTATTCCTGACAAGGCTGAGCTGTTCCCTTCCCAATTATCTGGTGGACAGCAGCAGCGTGTCAGTATTGCACGCTCTCTTATTACCGAGCCATCGGTTATTTTTGCAGACGAGCCTACCGGTAATTTGGATACACGTACAGAAGAAGAAATCATTGCAATCCTGAAAAACTTGAACGAAACCGTTGACACCACCTTCATCATCGTTACCCACGAAATGGAAGTGGCTGAACAAACGAAGCGGATTATTACGTTGAAGGACGGCGTACTGATCGAAGATGGATCGCGCACACGCGTGAGTTCGATAACAGCAGAAGAAGCTGTTCCGGAGGAAAAAATCCTTCAGCCCGTTGGAGGTGAGCAGTCGTGAGAGTACGAGACTACCTCCATCTTTCATGGGATCAGTTGAAGAGACGGAAGGTCGTAACCGGATTATGTGCAGCGGGAATATCAATTGGCTGTGCCGCTATTATTATTGCGATGAGTGTCGGAGAATCTGCACAGACGTTTGCAGAGAAACAGTTAAACACGTACTTGAAAATGGACGAGATTACGGTAACACCAAATACCGGGGTCAGCCAAGGTGGAAATCAAGGAAAAAACAGCGGACAGCAGGCAAAAGGTGCGGATGACGAGAGTATTGAGCGCGGAAAGATTACAGCCCAGAAAATTGAGGTCATTCGCAACATCCCTCATGTCAAGGCAGTTGCGCCATTCCAGCAATTCGGATATTTGGAAATGTATACGATGGATGATCGTCGGACTGGAATTGAGGTATTTGCGACAGAGCTCAATTCGTTAACTGAATTTGACAATAAATTTATGCAGGGATCCCCTTCAGACCTTGATGGTACCGTCGTATTGAGCTATGGAGCCACTCTCGGACTTATTGACCAAGAGACGATGGATAACCTGATGGAGCAACTGTCGAACAATCCGTACGACGACTCCTTGATGGAGCAGTATAATAACCTAAACCGTATTCCTACAGCGATGTATCAACGTCAACTTCGTCTCAAGACGATGCTGATGAACGGGGATAGCAAGACCTATATGAGCTCCCCGCTTCGCGTGTCTGCTGTATTGAAGAAGCCAAACGGTGTAAGTGAGAATCAGGTAGCTTACGATAAGAAGCTGTACGTATCTCTTGAAACCGGCAAAATGCTGATGCAGGAGCTGCACATGAATGACGGCAGTGCAGAACAAGGTACATACAACAATGTCATCGTAAAAGTAGACGACCAAGCGAATGTAGAACAAGTTGAGAAGCAAATTAAAAAGTTAACGTTAAACACGCAGACAAACCTCCATCAAAAGGATCGACTGCAGGAGAACTTTGCAATCGTCAAGACGATTGCACTTGGAATCGGCATTTTCGTTCTGTTCATCGCCTCCATCTCAATTGTGGTGGCAATGACAATGTCCACGTATCAACGCCGCCGCCAAATCGGCATTATGAAGGTGCTCGGTGCGAATCTAAGACAGATTCGCAACATGTTCATCATTGAGGCGGCACTGCTCGGATTGGTTGGTGGATTGATTGGCGTTATGCTGTCCTACTGGATCGTATGGGGCATTAACGGGGTTACCGCAAGTACAATGTCCGAAAGTACGGGGGATGCGATTATCTTCATCTCCTACTCTAATATTCCGATCGGAATTACATTTGCAATCGTAACAGGCATTCTGTCGGGCATTTATCCAGCCGTCAGCGCCTCTCGTACCGATGCTCTTACCGCCATTAAGCGCGACTAACAGCCATCATTTTTGCGTTGTCTGTAGAGCAGTTCCACATAGAGGAGGACATTTACCAAATGAAATCGAAAATAAAACCGATATTGAAATGGTCAATTATCATACTTATTTTAGGCGGCATCAGCTTTGGATTGTATCGTTTCGCTAACCCGCCACAGCCAGAGCTTCCGATGGACAATGCGGGTGCGATCACCTTCCCGGTTACGAAGGAAACACTTGTGAATCATATTGAAGTAAAGGGTAAATCCACATATGAAAAGGAAACGATCGTGTATGCGCCATTCGGTGCAGAAGTGAAGCAATGGGCTGTAAAGGATGGGCAGCAGGTGAAGAAGGGCGAAACTATCTTCCGTCTCGATCCAAGTGCACTGTTGAATGAAATTGCACAAGCTGAAGCTGTAATTCAAAAGCAGAAGCTTGAAACGCAGCTCGCACAATATCAATCCGTGCTAAGCGAAGAAGATCAAGCGCTCCCTTCCACGGAAGCCGAAGTGAAGAAGAAATTCGTCGAGAAAGAAACGGCGAAGCTTCAGCAAGAGCTGAACAATGTAACCATTGATATTCAACGAAAGGAAATCGCTCAGAAGCAGAAGAAGGTAGATGTAGCCAATTATATCGCCCCTTCGCCAGGGATATTCCTGTACGATGATCCGAACAAAATTCCACAAGCACTGAAAGAGAATGAACGTGTCGGCAAAATCGTAGAACTGAAGAAATTGCAGCTCGTTACGCTAGTTGGCGAACAGGATGTATTCCGCATTAAGCCTGACATGGCCGTTGAAGTAAAAATGAACGCCATGAAGAACGTCAAGCTCAAAGGGAAAGTGCTGAAAGTGTCCAAATTCGCAAAGGCGGTATCCGAGGAACAACGCAATAACAATCAGCCCGCTCAATTTGAAGTCATCATCGGACTCGATGCCAATGAGAACCTGATCGCCGGTCTCAGCCTTACTGGACAAATTGAGACACAACGGAAAGAAAATGCGATCGTCGTGCCAACTGTTGCCGTTATGCGGGAAAAAGAGAGCGTCTTTGTTAATATCGATAAAGGCAATGGCCAAATCGAACGAAAAGAGATAAAAGTTGGTCTCGAAACAAGTGAGAAAACAGAGGTGTTGGAAGGATTGAAGGAAGGCGATACGGTCGTGCTGCAATAATCGATGCCACTAAACCTACAAGTTTGTAATTCACAATGAGATCATTCAATATGAGTTCGATAAAATAAAGGAAGCACCCTGCAGAACCGCAAAGAAAGGTTCCGAAGGGTGCTTCTTCTCTATTACAGTGAAGATTGCTCCGCTTGCACATCTTCTTGTTCAAATAACTGATTCCATTGTCCTGATGCGATCTGGACTTTGCGGATTCGATGCTTCTCTCTCTCCAGCACAGTGAATTGAATACCGTTCCATTCGAGCTTAGAGCCCTTCTTGCAATCCGGCATCCGATCGTACAGCCATCCTCCGATAGTATCGATATCCTCGTGCTCAAGCTCAGTGGAGAGCAAGCTATTTACATCCGTAAGCAGCACTTTCCCATCAAATATATAGGTATGCTCATCCAATTGTTCAATTTCAGGGCGTTCTTCCTTGTCAAATTCATCACGGATATCGCCAACGATTTCTTCCAATATATCTTCAATCGTGATCATACCGGATGTTCCACCATATTCATCAATTAGGATCGCCATATGCGTGCTTTCTTTCTGCATTCGCTTAAGGAGCTGATTGATCGGAGTAGACTCCGAAACGGTGAGAACGGGCAGCATGATGTCAGATAGCTTCTTATTAGCCGCTTCATCATATTGCAGGAACAACTGCTTCGTGTTGATCATGCCCACAATGAAATCCTTGCTTCCACGAATAATCGGGTATCGGGTATACTGTTCCCGCTTCATGACTGGAATGCTCTCCTCTACAGGCAGTTCCTCCTGCAAGCAAATCATGTCCGTTCGCGGAACCATAATTTCCTTGGCCAGCAATTCGTCAAATGCAAATATGCGGCTCACATAACCGAATTCCGTTTTATTGATTTTACCGCTTTCATAGCTTTCATTCAGAATAATCTGCAGTTCTTCTTCAGAGTGAGCCTCTTCTTGCTCCTTCGCAGGCTTCAGACCGAACATGCGGATAAATCCATTCGCAGAACTGTTCAACAACCAAATGAACGGGTACATCACCTTGTGGAACCAAATGATCGGTCTAGCGAACAACAAGCTGATCTTCTCCGACTTCTGGATCGCAAGCGTCTTCGGCGCAAGCTCACCAACCACAACATGTAGAAATGTAATGACGATGAATGCAATCAAAAAGGAAAGGATCGAAGCAGCTTGCTGTGGAACAGACAACCACTCAAATACCGGATGAAGCACCTTCTCAATCGAAGGTTCACCGAGCCAACCAAGTCCAAGCGCCGTAATCGTAATTCCCAGCTGACAGGCGGACAGATATCCATCCAGATTGCTCGTCACTTGCTTGACCGCAAGTGCATTCTTGCGCCCTTCCAGAACCAGTTGATCTACACGGCTGGATCGGATTTTAATAATTGCAAACTCTGTGGCTACAAAAAAGCCGGTAAGGATAATCAGTATTGCTACTAGAATAAAGCTGATACTCGGGGGCAAATCCATTATTTGTCTCCTTTATGAACCAAAATATAAAGCTTATTTCCACATATTATACAGGTTAGCAGAACGGAAAACAAAAGTCTCTACAGTCGGAAATCGACTTCTATCGTTATTGTTATTCCAGTCCTCCAGTAAAATAACATCGGCACGCGTCATTACACGAGCGCATGCTCTCCTGTAAGCTGTAGAACCAATTTTACATGAAACTCTCGCATACGGTGTATCCATACAAGCCAGCACATGCAGTTCCTCATATATTAATTTTGCAGACCGGCAAGATTGGGGGTGAAGAGATGGCTATTTTGTTTAATAGAACACTGGTATTCGATAATCTGGATGAATTGCTCATAGGTAGAAATACGTTTGAGCTTGTGCTTCAAAATGGTATAAACCAAAGTCTATGCGACCTTCACATTGCTACTAAGAATAACCTTGGCATCCCTCCACAGCTCGCTTCATTGAAAGTGCAGACAACATTCGAAGCACAAACATTGGTATTGAGCCCGCCTGTAATATCACTTGATGTAAACTTTCTGACTCTCTTTAATAGCAAACAATGCGTTCCTTTTGGAACACTAAACAGTATCTTCTTACTGACATTGACATTTACGAGAACGTTTTTGCCAGGTGACACTCTGCTGATCGCTCCAACTAACAGTCTTGGAACCCTTGTCATTGCCTAATTCGTAAAATTTGTGGATATTACAGCAGAACACCATTTCTGACTTCGTCATGAAATGGTGTTCTCCTCTTCTTCTAAATATGTCTCGATATTCAACTTGTCTTATTCATGTAAGGAAGGCAGCTCGCAGCACTCAATGAGCGCATCGAGCTCCTTATCCACGATTCGAATTGTAAGATCTTGAAATGGAGGCAAACTCCCATCGCAATTGCATAATTTGTCCAAGGTCTCTTCAGAATCGTTACGAAGCTGCTGCAAATCGATCCCCATTATGATATCTGGATAGGCATCCAGCTTCTGAAGTGCTGCGGTCAGCAGCTTAATCGCTCCAGGACGATTGCCATTCTGGAAATGATGCAGCCCCACTGCTACCTGAAGCAGCCCTTGAAGAAGCGGCTTGCGCCCCTCTTCAAGCCATAACTCTTCCATGACATCATGGCATTGATAATAATCCCGTTCTTCATTGAACAGCTTGATGAACTGAATATACAGCCTGTCATAAGGGAGAGCCGACTCGATATTCATAGCTGAATATTTCCGTTCTTCTTCGCTCTCTCCAGTGCATTCGTGATCTCTTCCTCTAATTGCTTCAACTCTGTAATATCATCCTTCTCCCATACTTCATTGAAGCGGTTCTGGAATTGAATCGCCTCAGAAATACGGTGGGAATAATACAACTCTTGGATAAAGGACAAGCATTTCTGTACAATCTTCGACTTGTCCTCGAAGCTCTGCTGCGCTACGAGAATTTCCTGACGGATGCTGGACATTTCGTTGTCTAATACGAACGCCGCCTCAGCCGCTGTCTTCAGACGCAGACGGACCTCCTCAGGCAAGCTGTCCTTATATTTATAATTCAATGAATGTTCAATCGTTGCCCAGAAATTCATGGCCAATGTACGGATTTGAATCTCACCCAAAATCATTTTCTGGCCGAGCGCCGTTTGAACCGGATATTCGATAATCATATGGAAGCTGCGATAGCCGCTTTCCTTATAATTGGTAATGTAGTCCTTTTCATATACGACCTTCATGTCTTGTCGATTCCGAATCAATTGAGCCACGCGATGAATATCATCAACGAACTGGCACATAATTCGAATCCCAGCGATATCTTCAATTCCCTGCTCCAATTGATTAAGAGGCACCTCGAGGCGCTTCGCTTTCTCAAGGATGCTAGAAATTCTCTTCACCCGACCCGTTACGAACTCGATAGGTGAATATTCTTCTCGCTTCTTCAATTCAGTTCGCAACGTTTTGAACTTGACCTTCAGCTCTTCGACGGCCTGTGCATAAGGCAGCAAAAAATTTCCCCAATCTCTTCCGTCCATTTGTACGCCTCCTGTCCATTCCAACCATTCGTTCAGTGAACCTATGCCGCTTCACTATACGACCATTCTTATCGATGATCAGCCCCGATAGCTTCTGAGATATGCTTGAATCCGTCCTGCTTCATCAGTCGCTTCAAGCCCGAAGCTAGCTCACGGTTAATTCCTGGCCCCTTGTAAATGAGACCCGTATATATTTCCACCAGACTGGCTCCGGCACGTATTTTCCGGTACGCATCTTCGGCAGTGAATACGCCACCCGACCCTACGATTGGGATGGCTCCCTTGGTCATTCGATAGATTTGCGATACGACCTCTGTCGAGCGTTCCGTCAACGGCTTACCGCTCAATCCCCCGTTCTCCAATCGATGGACATGGGTTGCCCCCATCCGTGACAAGGTAGTATTGGTGGCAATTATTCCTGACACTCCACTCTGCACAATCGTCTCGGTCATGCTCTCCAATTCACTATCAGATACGTCCGGTGCAATTTTGACGAGAATGGATTTGTTCTGACCATGTGCAGCATTCTGACGATTCATCTCATCAACGACCAGACTGAGCAGTGCCTTCAGCTCATCGCCATGCTGCAGATTCCGCAAGTCAGGCGTGTTCGGCGAGCTGATATTGACGACGAACAAATCTGCAACATTATACATCGTTTGTATGCACTTCAAGTAGTCTTCATGCGCCTTATCATTTGGTGTTGCTTTATTTTTACCGATATTGACCCATACCGGAATTGGTCGATCCTTAATCGCAGCCAATCGCTCGCGCATTGCTTCTGTTCCTTCATTATTGAAGCCCATTCGATTGATTAACGCTTCATCGGGAGGAAGCCGGAACATACGTGGTTTCTCATTGCCAGGCTGTCCCTTCGGCGTGACAGTGCCCACTTCCATAAATCCGAAGCCAATGGATGAGAATCCGCGGACGGCCTCCGCATTTTTATCAAGTCCTGCTGCTAGTCCAATTGGACTGTGGAATGTGAGACCGAACAAAGAGGTCGTCAGGGCTGGATCTGCCTTCACACCATACATCCCACGCATCATGGCAAGTGCACCTGGCACCTTCGTCGCTTTCGCCATGCCACCTATAACCAGGTGATGAGCTTTTTCAGGATCTAATTTGAAAAATACCGGTTTAGCTATGTTGCGATATAACAAAGGTTCCACTCCGTTCATTGTGCCATACATGTAAGCCATGGTTACTGACAACATCGTATAGTTACCGTACCACGCAAGTCTTATTCTCTCAATCACAAGACAATGCGTTGGAGAATTCTTGGCGGGCATAAAAAGGCTCCATGTCCTAGTTTAAAGGTTTCTCGTGCAAAAGAAAAGTACATATGTCATCCAATCTTGACTGGTCAAACCTTACGAAAACGATTACAATAGGCATATAGAAGCTAGAATCGTAAGAAAGGTGATGACCTATGGCAGTGAAACGCAAATCCCCATCTATGCCAGCCAAACATACTGAAGAAGTAAACAAGAAGGCGATCTATTGGATCGGCGGGGTTATCTTGCTATTTGTCATAATTGTCTCAACGCTGCTTATCGCGAATGGATGAGCATGTAATCATAGTAATTTATGGGAAAGAGCCGGATTCCAAGCTATGCTTGTGAATTCCGGCTCTTCTTTTTCTTCACAGGTGCGCAAGGATGTTCGATTACAGCCAGCGATATTTCTTGTTCGGATTGTCCTGATTTGGGCTCAATTTGAGCCGGTAGCGGCCCTCCTTGTCCGGTACAAGCAGTTCATCGGGCAATATATCAGAGCCGATTACGACCTCTGTCCCCATCGGCACCATATCGAATAATTCTTCAACATCTTCCTTCCCCATCCGTACACAGCCAAGCGACTTATCTCTCCCAATGCTCTCCGGCTCGTTCGTGCCATGGATCGCATATAAGGTATCCGATAAGGTCATTCCCCTGCTGCCAAAATCTCCAGTAGATGACCCGTTTGGATCGACTACCTTTTCAGAAATCCGGAAGGTCCCTAACGGGGTTCGTTTGCCGCCGAGGCCAACTTTATAGTTTCTAACCATTATATTCCCGCTTACAACCGCAAGCCGATGTCGCTTCTTATCTACCAGAATACGCAGGGGCTCTCTGAACGGATCTAACTCATCGCTCCATATCTGATTCAGCGCCTGCTGCTTAGCATTTTTCGGGGCTGCCTGCTTGGCGTTCTTCATCCGAGCTATAAATGAAGCAGATACTTCTTCATATGCACTTGCAATCTGCGGCGTAATACCGGACACGATATTGTTCGGGTATTTGCCTGCTAGAGCAGCCAATTGCTTCGGCGGTTGATCCTTCGTATGCAAGGCCGCCGTCAGTGCTGACTTCGCCACTAGCCGTTCTACACTCCTAGGCATCCATTGCTGAACAAAGGATTGTGCCTGGGAGCGCTCTGCCTCACATTTGCACTGCTTGCCCTGCAGCGGAGTAATCACGATCCGTCTGCCATCCGAATCGGATGTCAACCGATTGTCGGCACGCAAGGGCGGCTCCCACATCCACCAATTCTGCTGAACACGAATATTCAGCAAATAGTGAACATGACCAGTCGCAGAGGCGAAATGCTCTGTATGCCTCAGGGCTTGACCGAAGGCTGCATTGTCATGTTCAGGAACAAGAATGCCTATCTGAGTAGAGAGAGCAGGGGTACCAACTAGGTGATGATTCCCGGCTCTCGAAGAAGACGTATCATCACCCGCTGCTTCTATTCCCTCATCAGTAATGGCTGGGTGCAATCGGGAAGGCGCATTCACCTCTCCCGCTATCGAGCCGAGTAGAAGGAATACCAAAATTGCTGCCCCCACCTGGTTTCTCACCTTCCGCGGCGAGGACGACACGGTCTGCTGCATTTGCGTTTGCGCCAGCAGTTCCTCTATTTGTTCAGAAGGACGTGGTACATTCTCGAATGCATGATAAATATCCCCTGCTTGCTTAAAGCAGTATTTCGCCTTGCCTTGTTCGCCATTTCGCTCATACTGTTTCCCGAGCAAGTACCAGGCCATCCGATTATCTGGATGCGCCTCAATATATTCTTTCATGTAAGCTTGGTCTTTCTTCGATCCGAGTGGATGATTTCCATCTGATGAAGACGTCAATCACATTCCTCCCTTCAGCAACTTACTTAGCTGTAATTCGCTGTGGCGGCAAATACGAGCCTGTTGCCGCATAGCGCAGGAAGATTCGGTCTCTTACTACAACTGCTCGAGCTTGTGCAACCCACTGTACATCGAAGCCGAATTGTTCAGCTACGAATCGGACAGGTACTAGAATCCTGCCATTTTGGATAAATGGAGCTGCTGGCAGCTTCGAGACGGATGATGTGCCATTGTCTGTAACATTGACTTGACTGCTCCCCGGACGCAGATCGAAACTGCTATCTCCAAGCTGAAGAATCACACGCTTGTCTGCACGCCATACCGTCTTATACCCCAAGGTTTCAGATAGAACCCTCAGAGGCAAGTAGGTTCTATCATCTTTAATCATCGGCGCTGTATCCGAGTCCAGACGCAAGCGATTATAGACAAGCTGTACCTGGGATGCCCGCGACTGCCCCGAAGATCCCATAATTCCCTCTGGGAGTTCATAACGGCGAATGAGACGAATTGCATTGTTAAACGCATCCGTCACAGCGATTGACCCGTTCGCAAGTACAGCAACTGCTGTAGGCTCGTGTAGCTTGGCGTACGAGGTAATCCCGTCTACGTCGCCGCTCTTGCCAGCTTGTCCGCTTAGTGTAACGACCTCTCCCTTATATATATATCGGACAACATGGTTCCATCTATCAGCGACTACAATCCCATTTTCCTCCGTAATTGCAATTCCTGAAGGATTGTTGAACAACGATCCTGTAGCAGCGCCGTCGCGATATCCACCAGATGCATACAACACTTGCTGGACGTTCGGTGCTGTATAAGCTGCAGTTGAGCTGCTCCCAGCAATGGTGGATACATTCCCCTGCTTCAAATCAATCACACGAATACGCTGATTTCCAGTATCCGCAACGGCTAACTTGCCATCACGCATCATTGCAATCCCACTTGGTTCATTGAACTTTGCCTCAGCGAGCTTACCATCCTTATAATCTCCAGCTCCAGTTACAGCTCCGGGGGAATATTCGACGATTCGAGAAGAACGGGCCGTCAATGTCGTGACCGTACCATTGGCATCAATCCGTCGAATGACATGATTTAATGCATCAGCCACATAGATAGACCCGTCATCCGCTACTGCAATTGCACGCGGCGAATAGAAGCGCGACTGCCCCGCTTCGCCATCCCTCCATCCAGGAATGCCATCGCCGGCTACAGTTGTTACATTCCCATTCCGATCAATTTTACGAATAATATGATTGCCTGCATCAGCTACGTACAGATTCCCCTTCTTATCCGCTGCCATTCCAATCGGCTGATCGAATTGAGCTTGAATATCGTTCCCGTCTTTCCATCCCTTCGTATTCCTCATGCCTATTGTCGCCAATATCCGCCCATTCACGTCCAGTCGTCGGATGACCTGATTACGTGTGTCTGCAACAAAAACCGATTTCCCTTCGGATACAATTCCAGAAGGGAATTGCAGGCTCTCTTCTTGTTTTTTGGCCAGCGCGCTGCCTGATAAGTAAACCGTTTCGTACCAATGTGATGCAGTCTTCCATGCGCCCATCTCGATTGCTGGGGAAGTAAAGCGTTCAAATGCTTGCGTCTTATCAGAATTCTTGTTCAACGATGAGGCTGCTGCATAAACCTCGGCAGATGATGCCACTGATGCAGTGCTCGCTATCAGCATAAAGGTGACGGCAAGGCGGAATTTCCCTGTTACTAGTCCTACTTTCATCTCCACTATCTCCTTCAATCTTTACGGAGTAACCTTAATCTCAAGTGGTTTCTCCATTTTATTGACTTGCAGCAGCGCACCTTTCTCATCATAGAAACGAACATTGGATAGTTCCAATGTAACTGGGTCTTTGCTGCCATCCTTTTTATAAGGCAGCTTAATGAGCGTGTCGTCACTGCTTAGCGTCACATGTCCAGTTTTAGTCATCATAATACGGTACGTAATCAGGTTGCCTGCCGTCACTACCGAATCCACACTATTGCTCGACTGATAATCACCAGGGAGGTGTGCAATTCGAAATTTGCCCCCGCCATCACGATATGTATCTGGTTGACTCAGCAATTGAGCTTTGTCTATCTCAGCTCCAGCTACCTTGATTGTAAATTGCAGTGTTGCCGCAGGAATCGGTGATGTAAGTCGCTTCAGTACTGCCGACACAACGAAATCCTCATTTGGCTTGACTTGATCTATATTGGCAGCCAGTTCGAGAACATGCTCCTGTGGTTTTGGATCTGGTTTTGGATCTGGGCCTGGGTCTGGCTTCGGATCCGGTTTTGGATCTGGCTTCGGATCTGGTTTGGTTGGATCCGGCTTACTTGGATCTGGCGTATTCGGATCAGGATTCATTTTTCCACCCTGGGTATCGCCTTTATTTTTGTCCGCTTCCTGGCAAACTCGATTTTCGTACGCATTCTGGCATACTTCCAAGCGGGCATTTTGCAGATTTTCTTTAAATTGCTGTTTTGCATGCTCCGTACCAAGAGAGTCCTCGTAGTTCTTTTCTATTTTGGCCAGCTCTTCAAACTCCGCAGCCATCCGCTGCTCTTCTAGCGAGTGATTGCTTCCTTCCTTAGGAAGAGACACATTGTCTTGGAGCACTCCCAGCTTAACCTGTTCTTCAACATGCTTACGTATAAGAGACTGCTGCTGACCTTCCTCCTTTGTCAACATGAGCTTGGCTGTTTTCCATGGCAGCCCAGTCCGATTTGCCTCCTGTTCGGTCAGCTTGCCATGTTCAACCGCAGTACGGACCACATATGCAATAAAATCACTCACATTATGGGCTGCTCGAGTCTCAAACAGAATCGATTCACTCTTGCCGCTGTTCAAAATATCACCGATCATCTGAATGGATCCAATCGGCAGAATCCCACCGTATATGCCCTGCAGCAAGCCATACGATCGAAGTGCATCACAAGAGCGCAACTGCTTTTGTTCCGCTTCACACTTTTCCGCTAACCAATGAGTCCTCATCGCTTTATTCTCATCTTCTGCATCTGACGCACCCGCAATCATCGCCTGAACAATGGCCATGTCCCATTGATCCAGCAATGTTATCGCATCCGCGTATCCATATTTCATTCCAATGCCCTGCTCAGATTCCGAGAACGCCGCAGTCTGTGCCGGAAATACATCATGATGGCCTATCGTTACGACCTTGCTTCTGCCGAATGTTGAATCCAGCTTCGTCCCTTGCCGATTGTCAAGAGAACCAGCATCGCTGCTTATCTTGATTGGGTACTCGGTACGTACCGTACCGGCTGTAACATACAACTGGGTCAGTCCATTGAACGGATGCACTTTAACCCCAAATTGTGTTCCGCGCACCGCCATAACAGTCGTCGGCGTCTCAAGGACGAACCGATCATCGGTTCCCGCAATCGACTTCACCTTGGCAAATACAGAGCCAGCCCATACACCGATGCGTGTTTTTACACCGCCGTCCTTTTTTAGTTCTGTAAAACTAACATCTGCACTCGCCCCGATGGTCAGCTCATCATCTTTATCCCCACCGGCCAATTGAATAACAATCCGTGATTTATCTCCCGTGAGAAGACGATCACCTTGATTTATGCTCATCTTCTTGAACACTTGGATCGCCTTGTCCCCTCCTGCCTTCGTTACGTATACACTGCCCTTCCATTCCTTCACAACACCTACTCGTACAGCTTTGGCAGGAGCCTCTGCACCGTACACGGTTCCCCATGATCCAGTTCCAAATAGAGTGAAAAATACAACCATACAGGCGAGGCTGCTTTGCAACAAGCGTTTCATTTGCATTCCTCCATGCTCTCCTTACATCACATATAATTCAGGTGTCAGACAACGTCAGCATGAACATACTGACGGATCCCCTTCGTTCTGACTCATTCTCGTTCTGATAACACTTCATATGCCATTACTTCTTCGGACTTCCCCTTTAATTGGAGGGGTCCAATCTTTGCCAGGTCGAAGCGATTGCATATTCGCACGTACGTACCTTCCCCAACCACGATTTGCCCTGGCAAAGCCCTTGATTCTAAGCGAGAAGCCACATTGACGCTATCTCCAATCGCCGTGTAGTCCAAGCGCAGCTTCTCTGAACCAACATTGCCCACAATCGCTTCCCCACTCTGAATGCCAATGCCGATCCCAAATCGATCACTAAGCTCAATGCCTTCCGCTAGCCGTGCACGCAATTCCTCAGCACAGCGCTGAAGCTCTAATGCGGCACGCACTGCATGATCCGCATGATTATCAAGGTGATATGGAGCTCCGAAGATCGCCATAACGCCATCACCCATAAATTTATCTAATGTCCCATTGTGCTTAAATATCGTGTCAGCACACAGATGCAAATATTGATTCAAGAGCTGAAGCGTTGACTCTGGTGCCAATCGTTCTGACAGTGGGGTAAATCCTCTAACATCAATGAACATCACTGTAATATCCGTGCGTACCCCACCTGCCTTAACGGGCTCATGTGATTCCAACAGCTTCGTTACCACGGAGGGTGATACATATCTGCCGAATAGATCTTCAACATGCTGTCTTGCTCTCCGTTCCTCCCGACCACGGTAAGCTACAATGAGAATATAAGAAGCCCCCATTCCACACAATTCGGTAAAGTAAGGAATGAAGACGGAGCCGCTCTCGTAAATCCCAATCCATATCAGCGTAAATACCAAGACGATGCCTATAGCAGCTGCCGCCCCTTGAATTCCCCGAATTCGCGATGCACTCCAGACTACGGCACCAATGCCAATGGACAAGGCAAGAACGTTCCATGCAATTGGCGCTTCCTTATAGAAGCGGCCTTCTACCAGGGATTGAACCATATTCGCGTGAATCTCAACACCATACAATGTCATGGATCGACTAAGCGGTGTCATATGCCGGTCGCTCAAAGACGCAGCATATGGACCTATTAGCACGACAGAATCCTTATAATAAGAAGGATCAACCGTGCCATTCCATACATCAGCGAATGACTGACGGTCATATCCGTCCACGTCCTCCTCACTGCTTCCATATATAGAAGAGAAATAATCAAAAGCAGCTTGCCCACGATCATCAGTTGGAATTCGCTTTGCTCCTCTATACCATGTTCCACTTGTCTCATCCCATGAAATCTGTTCATTTTCCGGCAGAAGCTGATTCGCCGCTAAAATATCAATCGAGGGAATCATATTTCCCCGCTCATCCGGAATGCCAAGACAGATTTTGCGGATAACACCATCTCCATCAGGCAGTACATTCACATGTCCAAGCTGACTTTCACCAACTTGAATGGAGGATGGAGGCCGTTCCACACTTTCCGCCCGAAGGGAATCCGCATGTTCCTGTAAGGGAAGAAGAGATACTTGCACGGGTAAATAAATGGTTGGGTATGTATTCAATTGCTCAGATAAGGTTCGGTCGTCCCTCTCATTCTGGGAAGGATCTAGCATAAGTATATCGATGATGACCGCCCTAGCTCCAGCCTTCATCAGCTTCGCGCTTAATTCAGCATAATGGGATCGTGGCCATGGGAAAGAGCCCATCTGTGCCAAGGAAGGCTCATCAATCGTAATCATCTTAATTCGATCATCTGGTTGGCGTTCTTCAATACTCTTCGTACGCAAGGCATCACGAAATGCCTGCTCTGCCATATGAAACACGCCGCCTGTTCCATTACTATACCCATATACCGTAACCATCGTCAGTATCATAACGACCAATGACGGGACGGCAAATTTATTCATTTCGATATCACCTGCTTCATTTGAAGGCATGTACCCATATATTGAAAATTACAGTTTGATATACTCTGCTATATTTAATCTATCATATTGTATGAGCGTATACGATGACATGGGCAATTTCAAGTTGAATTTTGTCGAATTTTGCGAATTTTTTTTGCTTTGACGCAGTAATTAGATGGGGTGAGCAGATATAATAAAATCCCCGCGGGAGGCGCGGGGATCGTGTAGGTATTCTCTCTCTATGTGAGTATACTGCTTGCAGTAGGTTAGTTAAATGGTGCGTCCGCAATCTTAATAGAATCTGTTGGGCAGCCATCTGCAGCATCTTGCAAATCGTCGAACAGATCGTCAGGGATAGCGGTCACCCCTTGGTTGTTGTCACCTTCATAAATAACTTCTGCGATACCTTCATCGTCGTAGTCGTAAATGTCAGGTGCAGTAGCTCCACATGCGCCACAAGCGATGCATGTGTCTTTATCAACCCAAGTATATTTTGCCATTGGTTAGTTCCCTCCTGTAATGTTACAGATCTTCTTGGTTCCTCCGTTATCAATATAATACAAACAAGCTTGGAATTCAAACGATTTCCAACTTTTTTAAATGATTTGGAAATTATTATTCGCCGCCTGATTCATGCAGCGTATCCGTCTGGAGTGAAGTCCCTCGTACACGATGGTTGCGAAGCAACGAGGATGGATCATCCCCTATCATTCCTAACGTAACAATCGCATTCTCTCCATATTTATCTCGAATCCGATCCATCGTCTCTATCAATTGCTCCCGCTTCGGCTGCCGCTCAAAATCGAACAGATCCAACTGAACGGCTGCCTCTTGCTTCGCTACTAGATTTTGACCCGTAATCCCCAGCAGTCGAATAGGGCTGCCTGAAGTCCAATGTCGTTCATAGAGCTTCCATGCTTCATCCAGTAAGATGTCCGCATCATCTGTCGGCCCTTGAAGCGTGCTCGACCTCGTAATCGTCTTCATTTCCGGGTTACGAATCGTAAGCTGCACCGTTTGCGCCATCAACTTCTGCTTCCTGATCCGACGAGCAACTTGATCAGCCAAGTTCAGCAGAACCCTTCTTACTTCTTCCTTCGATTCCACATCCCTAGGCAAAGTGGTCGTATGACCGATCGATTTGCTCTGTTCGCGTTCCGCCTTCACCTGCCCGTCGTCCAAACCATGTGCCGCCTGCTTCATCCAATGTCCCTGTGTGCCAAATAGAGAAACAAGTCGCCCCTCATCAGCATGAGCAAGCTCTCCGATGGTTCGTATTCCTGCCCGTGACAGCTTATCTGCAGTCTTCCGCCCAATGCCGAACAACTCCCCGCATGGCCTATGCCACAATTGCTGAGGTACATCTCGGATTCGAAGGATAGTTATGCCGTTTGGCTTCTTCATATCAGAGGCCATCTTCGCCAGCAGCTTATTAGGCGCGACACCTATAGAGCAAGGCAAACTTAATTCTTCCCGGATTCGTGTCTGAAGTTCGTTCGCGATATCGAGCGGTGTTCCGAATATTTTGGATCCAGTAATATCCATATAACACTCATCAATCGATACCACTTCCACCAGTGGGGTATAGCTGCGTGCAATGTCTATAAAGGCTCTCGAGTACTTCCGATATAAATAAAAATCTGGACGAATGACAATCAAGTGAGGACATAGCCGCATCGCCTGCTTCACATGCATTCCTGTTCGAATACCAAGCTTACGAGCTGCATAAGAACAAGTAACAATGATCCCCTTGCGCAATTCCATACTTCCTGCAACCGCTGTTGGCTTCCCCTGATACTTCTCCGGCTCCTCTGCGGCATGTACAGAGCAATAGAAGGCATTCATATCGAGATGCAGAATGACGCGACCCTTGGTCGGATAATATTGTTGTATGTTATCACGCGAGGTTTCGTTCTCGTTCATACACTGTCCTCCTTCCTAACATATTAATGATACCTCTCATCCATAATTTAATTGTAAAATATATACAGCTTCGTTAATCGATCAATTCATCTATTCGAACAATTGTTCTTCCTTATTCCTAAGCTTACCGATATCTCTGATCGGTTGCAAGCCTCATTCAAGACTCCCGTTGAAAAAAAAACAGTGATTCATTTATGAAAATACGTCTATACAAGCAAAAAAGCAGTGCTATAATAGGGAAATAGTTATTTCCATATTCATCCTTGCAAAACTGAAGGAGGTTCCGAGAATGTCGAAAGTCATTTCTATTTTTGACACTACACTTCGCGACGGCACCCAAGGCGAAGGGATTAGCTTGTCTGCAGACGATAAGATCAAGATCGCGCGCAAACTTGATGCGCTTGGCGTCACATACATTGAAGGCGGCATTCCAGGCAGCAATGGCAAGGATATAGAATTTTTCAAACGAGTAGCGGCATATTCATGGAATGCGAAGCTAACAGCATTCGGCAGCACTCGCCGCAAAGACTCAATGGCCGAACAGGATTCGAACCTTAATCGGATAATCGAAGCAAACGTTCCTGCCGCAACGCTTGTCGGGAAGTCATGGGACTTCCACGTACACACTGCGCTGCAAACTACGCTGGATGAGAACCTAGCTATGATCTATGATTCCATCGCCTATCTGAAGCGAGCAGGGCTTGAAGTCATGTTGGATGCTGAGCACTTCTTCGACGGATACAAGAACAATACAGAATATGCGCTTGCTGTACTACGCAAGGCGCAAGAAGCCGGAGTTAATTGGGTCGTTATGTGCGATACGAATGGCGGAACGCTTCCTGGCGAGATCGGCAGTATTATTCGTGACGTACACAATCACGTCCAAGTGAAGCTCGGCATTCATACTCATAATGATTGTGAGCTTGCTGTAGCGAACACACTTGCTGCGGTAGAGGCGGGTGTTACCCAAGTGCAGGGCACCATTAACGGATATGGCGAGAGATGCGGCAATGCCAACTTGTGCTCGATCATCCCAACACTTCAATTGAAGATGGGCTATTCTTGTGTTGACGCAGAGCAACTACAATCGTTGACGCCTGCTGCACGCTATATCAGTGAAATTGCCAACGTCACGATGCCTGTGAATCAGCCTTATGTCGGCAATGCAGCCTTCGCCCACAAGGGTGGAATCCACGTGTCCGCGATTATGAAGGATGCCCGTACCTACGAGCATATCGTGCCTGAGCTGGTTGGCAACAAGCAGCGAATTCTCGTCTCAGAACTAGCAGGCCAGAGCAATGTACTATCCAAAGCACAACAATTGGGCTATGAGCTTGACCCAACGAAGCCTGAAACGAGGGCCATCATGGAGAAAATCAAGGAGCTTGAGCATCAGGGATATCAATTCGAAGGTGCTGACGCCTCGTTGGAGCTGTTGTTGCGCCAGGCCACAGGTCAAGCCGAAGATCCATTTACATTCGAGTCTTTCAAAATACTAGTTGAAAAATCTTCATTACGCTCCGTTGTATCGGAAGCGATTGTGAAGCTGCAAATTGATGACGAGTCGATCTACATGGCTGCAGAAGGCAACGGTCCTGTGAACGCTCTCGACAGCGCATTGCGCAAAGCACTGAGCCGTCACTACCCTTCCATCGCCGACATGCACCTCACCGATTACAAGGTAAGGGTGCTTGATGAGAATAATACGACGGCTGCCAAGGTACGCGTGCTTATCGAATCAACAGACTCGCGCAATACGTGGAGTACGGTTGGCGTCTCCAGCAACGTCATCGAAGCGAGCTGGGAAGCACTTATTGACAGTATTCGTTATGCACTCATCGGTCAAGAGAAAGTCGCTACATCCGCTGAACGCAAAGAACAAGTTGGACTCGTCAATCACTAATAAAATGCGATATATCCGGAATACGAAAACAGCCATAACCACTTTAATGAAGAGGTTACGGCTGTTTTCATTTTTCGTTTTTCGTTTTTTTATTCCTCTATGACTTGTTGAATCGCTTTTTCTAATTCAGCTGGAGGTCTTATGCCATCGTAACGTTGCCGGATTACCCCATTCTTATCCAGCAATACATTGGTAGGAAATCCAATTCCGTTATACGCCTTGAAAGCTTTCCCCGCGGTATCCAAGAGCACTGGATTCGTCAATCCAAAGGCAGACACGAATTCTTTGGCTCCTTCCTCCGTATCATGAGCGGTCACATTGATCGATACCATCAACAGCTTATCCTTGTATTTATCATGCAGCTTCACTAAATCAGGTGCCTCTGCCTTGCATGGATCGCACCATGAAGCCCAGAAGTTTACAAAAATCGGCTTATCCTGCTTGCCACCAACTGTAATCGGATTCTGACCGCCAAGCACATCCAGTGATATGGACGGTGCTAACTGCCCTACTTGTCCGCCAATCTTAGTCGGTGTGTCATTCATGGAGGCGGTAGTGTCTGACTTATCGTAATTGTTCCATATCGCGATTCCAATGAGCGCAACACTCACTACAAGCAATATTAGACTTTTTTTCATTTTTGATTCTCCTTGTTCGCGTCTTGTTCCGTGTTCATATTGTACCCTTTTTCCAGCAAAAATACGATTCCCCACAATAGCTTTCTGAGCAAACTTACGTATGCCAACCTAATTATGCGGGCACAGTAACGACGAATTGAAATATGACTACTCGCGAAGGAAAGATGATATATGGCATCCCAACAATCAAGGCCATTATGGATTGAATATGCAGCGTTAGCAACTGTCCCGCTTGTTATGGTATTGGGCAATTCCATGCTCGTGCCCATTCTGCCCGAGGTGAAGCGCAATCTCGGATTAACTTCTCTGCAGACAAGCTTCATCATCACCTTGTTCTCACTGTCTGCCGCCATTATTATCCCGGTCGCTGGATACTTATCCGATCGCTATGGCCGCAAGAAGATTATCATACCTGGTCTTCTCATCTATGGGATTGCCGGGGTGTTCACTGGCCTTGGCGCGTTGTGGAACTCCTATCCACTGCTCATTAGTTCACGAGCAGTTCAAGGCTTGGGTGCAGCAGGAACTGCACCTATCGCCATGGCTCTCGTAGGGGATTTGTATAAGGATGCCGAAGAGAGCAAAGCCATGGGCTTAATTGAAGCATCGAACGGAGCTGGCAAAGTTATTAGTCCGATTCTTGGCGCTGCGCTTGCTCTCTGGACATGGACCGCTCCTTTTTTTGCATTCCCATGTTTTTGCGCGCTCTCGCTTGTGGCCATTATCTGGCTCATTAAAGAGCCCAAACGCCAAAAGGAGCCAACCCCACTCAAAACTTATTTGCATAATGTCGGCTCCATATTTAAGAAAATGGGACGATGGCTCATCCCCGCATTTTTTGCAGGGTCGCTCGCCTTATTCATTTTGTTTGGCATTTTGATTTATCTATCCGATATATTAGAGGAAAAGCCGTATTCCATCCAAGGCGTTGTGAAGGGTCTTGTACTAGCAATCCCTTTGCTTGGCATCGTAACGACTGCATTTATCACAGGCAGCGTAATCAAGAAGAACGGCATACTTATCCGGAGAATGATGATCATCGGGCTTGTTCTTATGTCTCTGTCATTGGGACTCACCATTATGTTCCATAAGCAGGTCTATTGGTTTATTGCGTTAATTACAATAAGTAGTATAGGTACTGGCATGCTGCTGCCTTGTCTCAATACGATGATTACGGGCAGCGTGGAGAAGGCTGAGCGCGGAATGATTACATCGCTATACAGCAGCCTGCGATTTTTCGGCGTAGCCCTGGGTCCTCCCCTATTCACTTGGATGATGAGCAAGTCGCATCAGATCATTTTTATTTCGGTGACAGCTCTATCCATCATTGCCCTTGTACTCGTCTGTCTCTTTATTAAGCCGGATGCGAAGGTTCAATGATCATTCCCATCATCCCCTAAATAAGATAAGCGAAGCCTCGGAGCGGACACCATTCTATGGCCGCTCCTTTCTTCCATTTCTCGCTAAGTTGAACCCTGCTCCAGGAAAGAATGTAAATTGTCATATAAATGCCATGTTCAAGCAGGAATTTCAGAACCATAACGTTTGACTGTATGGTTTGCAATCTTGTATCATAGAATGAATAAGTGAGGTGATGACGATGGGGGCTACTAACAAGTTAATACGAATCGGAGAGCTGGCACGCGCCGCGAATGTAAGTCAACGAACGATTGACTATTACACGACGATAGGCCTGATTGAACCGGTGAAGCGCACAAATACAAACTATCGTCTGTACAGTCATGAAACGATTGAACGAATCGAACGTATTAATCAATTAAAACAAGAAAAGTATAGTCTCGATGAAATCAAGCTTTACTTCTCGCAATTGAACAGCGTGACTGCAGAACGTGAATTGGAAGAACGACTTACCGAATTGCAAATCCATTTGCAAAAGCTCGAACGTGAAGCAAAAGAGCTCAGCCCAATGCTGGATAAGCTCAAACCAACACAAGCGCAGTCATTGTTCAATCGTCTAGCAGCTCAAAGCGCGGCTTGTGTAGAAGTACTGCTCACATTGATCGATAAGGGCAACAATCACTTTATGATGTAAGTTAGATTGCTGCTTGACCGTACTCTTGATGTTTAGGAGGTTTGTACATGCTATTTTTTCACCCGATGGATTTCTTGATTCTAATCGCTTTTGGGCTCTCAATTTGGGCGCAGTTCCGCGTTAAAGGAACCTTTCAACGCTTTGCTCAAGTAAGAGCAATGAGTGGTCTAACCGGTTACGAGGCAGCGCGCCGCATGCTGGACGCGAATGGCCTGCATGATGTTCCAATCGAGCCGATTCAAGGTGCGCTTACTGACCATTACGACCCGATTAACCGTGTTGTACGTTTGTCCGAGCCCGTATATTATGAGAACTCAATCTCTGCAATCTCAGTGGCATGCCATGAGATCGGCCATGCGATTCAGCACCAGCAGTCCTATCCGATGCTTGTTTTGCGCCATCGCATGTTCCCATTAGTTAATTTCTCATCTGGTATTGCGCCTTTCATGTTGATCGCAGGCTTCCTCTTCCAATGGAGCAATTTGATTCTGTTAGGGATTATTTTCTTCTCTGCTGCGGTATTGTTCCAGCTTGTTACCTTGCCAGTTGAGTTCGATGCAAGCAGACGCGCACGCGATCTGATGATCGCTGAAGGATTCGTAACGAACGAAGAAGAGCGTGGCGTAGCGAAGGTTCTTAACGCAGCAGCATTAACCTACGTTGCAGCAGCTGCCATTTCTGTACTGGAGCTATTGAAGTACATTATGATCTTTACAAATCGCAACGACTAATCTCGAACGTGAGCCAATGATCCAAGAATCGAAGAGCCCCATTCCTATGCGGTTACGCATGGAATGGGGCTCTTCTGTATCATGACAAGCCTATTTATGATGAGCTAGCAGAAGATGAAGCCGCCGCTGTTTTAGCTAGTTGCTGTAAGTCGTGCTGAGCAAAATATTGAAGTAAAAAGGCATGGAATGTATGCGCGACAAGAGGCAATTTCTCCCCTGCTCGGCGTATGATGCCTATTGTTCTCGTAACTTCCGGCTTTACAACCCGTACTCTGGCAGGCTGAAGCTCAGAAGTATGTTGAAGCGCCATGTCCGGCAATAAACTCACTCCCATACCAGCAGCGACAAGTCCCCTTATGGTTTCAGTCTCCTCACCTTCGAAGCCAATACGCGGCGTAAAGCCCGCTTCGATGCAAGCATCCCATACAATGGGACGTAGGGAATACCCTGGACTAAACAGAACAAAAGTATCTTCTTTCAACTGCGGCAATGTGATTTCTTGTTCATTCGACAACGGGTGATTTGGCGGCAAGATTGCAAACAATTCCTCGGTCAACACAATCTCTCCGGTTACATGCTCACACTCCTTCGGGAAAGGAGAAATGAACGCGAGATCCACTTCGCCGGATACGATATCCCGGATTAGTGACGGATACATGCCTTGCTTGAAACGAAACTTTACATTCGGATGACGCTTGCGGAATTCTGCTACGATGCTAGGAATGAGATGCACACCTAGACTATGCGGGAACCCAATCCGAACTTCCCCCAACTCTGGATCCATAAACTCTTGCACTTCTTGAATCGATCGCTCAAGATCCTTCAAGATTTCCTCCGCCCGCTTGCAGAACAATTGACCAACAGGTGTTAACTGAAGGTTCCGTCCCTTCTGAAGGAACAACTTAACACCTAGCTCTTCCTCTAGTTGATGGATTTGCCGGCTGACGGCGGATTGCGCCACATGCAGTTCTTCAGCAGCTTGCGTGACATGCTCTTTTTGCGCCACTTTCACAAAGTAGTGCAATTGCCTAAGTTCCACGACTTCTCGCTCCGTTCTGTCAATTATGCTATTTCATCAATATCATTTTCTACCTGCAATTCAAGAGGAGTGCATCACCCTCTGAACAAGAGCTGCATGATATGCAAGCTCTGCTCACCGGATAAGCCTTAATACACCATATACGAAAAATCCAGCGGCTAAGCCACCCAAATGGGCACTCCAGCTGATGCCTTGAATGACAAAGGATTGAACAATACCAATCCCTAATATTATAAGCAATGTTCGACGGGATGCCTCATCAAGTGTCTGACGCCGGAACAGGGCAATAAACAAATAGGCTCCGTAAATGCCGTATATTGCACCTGATGCTCCAACCGCAAGCGTCCCCCATTCCGATAGCCACAGTGCAGTCGCATTCCCTAGCAATCCACTTATGACATACAGGACGGCATACTTGAACGATCCCATCATCTGTTCGAGCGGCGGTGCAAAGACAAATAAGGCGAACATATTAAACAGTAAATGCTCAAACCCACCATGCAGGAACATGGCAGCGGCAATGCGCCATGTCTCCTTATTGAACGGCTCTACCTTCCAGATTGCCCCATGTCGAAATAGATTTTCACCATTTGTACCACCACTAGCCATCAGCACGATAAACATCACGATATTGGCGATGATAAGCAGCGTTGTAATCGGGTAGCTTTTGACATAGGTGCGCCAATTCTCGTACCGAATAAAAATCATCGAGTTTCTCCTCACTTTCACCTGCCAGTTCACATTCATAGGCGTACTTGCCCCAACCATGTAATCTCGGCTACTCGGAATCATTCTCAATCGTGTAGCGAATTCATCACGAAGCGACATTGGACAACCTTATGTGCAAACCGTATAATGGACAATAGGTTTACCAATTATGTGCATGATATGTAAGAAGGAGGCTACCAACCATGTCCGCAGAACGTACAGGTGTGGCAACATTAAAAGGAAATCCTATCACATTGATCGGCCCTGAACTTAAAGTAGGCGATAAAGCGCCTGAATTCCAATTGAATAAATCGCTTGTTGATGTAGTTGGGCTTGAACAATTCGCTGGTAAAGTAAAATTGATCAGTGTAATCCCATCCATCGATACAGGTGTATGCGATGCGCAGACGCGCCGCTTTAACGAGGAAGCTTCCAAGCTTGGCGACAAAGCCGCAATTATTACCGTTAGTGTTGACCTACCAATGGCACAAGCTCGCTGGTGTGGAGCTGCCGGTGTAGACAATGTCGTCATGCTGTCTGACTACAAGGACAACAACTTCGGCAAATCTTACGGTGTGCTGATTAAGGAATTACACCTCGATATGCGCTCCATCTTCGTAGTGGATGCCGATAATACGATCCGTTATGTTGAATATGTTAGCGAGATGACAGAGCACCCTAGTTATGAGCAAGCATTGTCAGCTGTCCAAGCTCTTCTGTAACACCGCAACACAAATCAACTAGAGTAAAAGCGAGAGAAGAGTGAAGGCTCCTCTCTCGCTTCATGATCCTATCAACGAGTATTCATATATCACCCTACGGAGCCCGCTACTACCTTCACTTCCGCTCATTAGCTATTCATTTTGTAAGATGCCAACTTCTTGTCCAATATGGCATACAAATCAAGAATAACACGATAGTTAGCTCCAAAATCACCAAGTCCACCGCGAGACGCGGAATAGATATCTATTGCGGTCTTGTTTGGTCCTACGTTAATGACAGATACGGTTATATCCATCGTCCGCCCCGTCATTGTTCTCTTCTCTAGCGTAATCTCGCCTACAGAAGACACCTCATGCAACACTTTGTACCCTTGAATTTTCTTTAGCGTGGATGTAGCTTCTCCCCAAGCTTTCTCTCGGGACATTTGATAATAATGCGTTTTCAATTTAGGGTCCTTTGCACGATCGCCGCTCGATTCAAAACTGCGAACGATACCGACCAGTACACGTTTGAGTGACAAGAGTGTGTTCCTCCTTTTTCTAGACAGCCGATGCTCACTTATCTATAGTGTAACATTGTTCGTAAGGATACGAAAGAGGATTTACATAGAAAAAGAAAACACCTCCTCCCATGAAGTCATTCACGAAAGAAGGTGATTCGTTAGAAAGAAAACCCGCCTATGCCGTTCAGCTCCTATGCTTCTGAACCCGCTCTCGCAGGTGGGTGCTCGCATAAGTACGTTTGACTTCCCTTCGGAGAGGGCTTGCCAGCGATACTTAGATGTTGAACTCCCTAGAAACAAACATTGGTTCAAAACAACGTAAGCCTACACGTACATCGCAGGATGTATTGTTTATTATACTGTGTTGTTCACGTATTGTAAACCTTGCGCCTTGCGTATTTCTTACCATTCAGTAGCGGATAAACTCTTAAAAAGCTACCCAAACATTCTAGTTCATCCGTTAGGATCAACATCATATCACATTTCTTCAAAGCAATGCAAGTCCTAGTTCTCTTACTGCTTGTTAGTCGTGTTACCCGCTTGTTCTCCATCCAATTGCGCAGCCTCTGATGTCTCGCCGTTCTCTGTATCAGCCGCTTCTTCACCTTCACCTTCCTGAGCAGCCACCATGCGCTGGTACTTGTCCTGAATCTTCGTGAAGGCGTTATTGAAGTTGAAGTAAGATAAGTATGCAATAAGTGAACCTGTGAAGAAGAACAATAGAACTGGCCATTTCGTCAAGCTAAAGTATAAAATGATGCAGCTCAATACAATCGTTACGATACTGCTAACAGGAGTGAAAATCGTTAACAGCACACTGTTCTTCATAATATGTGTTGTTTTTGCTTGTAAATGTGCAACCATCGAGAAGAAGTTAAACAGTGAAACGAACAGCAATATCAGCAAACCTAGCATTGCATACCCGATAAACTGCATAGACTTCAACTCAGTCATATACACGTAATAGTCGATATACATAATAACGAACAGCAGCGTATAGAAGATACCGCCTACCATCGCCTGCTTATAATTATCTTTGTATGATTTGAAGAAGGTACGCAGGAGCTTTACATCCGTGTCCCCCATGATCCACTTCCGCGCAACGGAGAACATCGCAGCTGTCGCTGGGAACAATGTAAACGGTGCCACAAGTCCCATCGCCCAATTCATCGTAATGGATTCATTGATAAAGTTCTGCTGATCAACCATCAGCTTCATGAATAAAAAGATAAAAAAAGGTGACGAACAGATAAGCCACAATATGTTCGTGACCGAAAAACGCATGATCCATTCTGAAATGCGGTAAAAGCCGCCCATAATCCCTCGAAATTCCAAAGGTCATTCCCCCTCATCATCCTGTCTCTACTACTATAATACAAATTGCTACCTTAGTGCCAGTGCCTATTTTGTATCCAATTAGGTTCGTGTCCACACGAGAAATGGGATTCCGCATAGGATATTAAGTGACAACACCAAACATCGCAGTGTTAAAGGAGGTTCCCGTATGGGGCAATTAGGTTTTGGAGGTAGCTGTGGTAGCTGTGGAGGTTTTGGTTTTACTTCCACAGGGGTAATTCTTGTCTTGTTTATTTTGTTAGTTATTATAAGTCGCTCTTTTATATAATGAACTGTTGCAGCAATTCAGATTCACGCTAATCATCCTTGACATGCAAAAGAGACCGCTCCAACTGGGGCGGTCTCTATGATCAACGGAAGACATTCATCATTCGAATGTGCCTCGTCCTACTCGTCGCGCTTATTACGGTTCTCGTCGTTGTTAAAACGTCTTGGGCGGCGATCGCCACCACCACCATTGTTGTTGCGGTCGCGGGAATCGCTGCGGCCATAACGCTCGCTACGTCCGTCGCGGTTGTACCCGCCACGGTTGCCATCACGTCCACCATCACGACCACCATCGCGCCCTCCACGATAGTCTCGTCCGCCACCGGAACGACCATTGCGGTTGTAAGGTGCAGACATCTTGCGTCCGCTAGAGCGAAGGTCTGGCTTGCGACGCTTCGCACGGATTGGATCTTCAGGAGTCAAGTTGATAGAAACATCCTTCTTATCCCCTGTCAGCATCTTGAATGCAGCAGACAACAATTGTACGGAGTCGTATTGCTCCAATAATTCAATGGAAATTCCTTTGTATTCATTTAGCTCGCCATCCTTGAGAACGTCAAGAATACGATCTGCAATGATACGTTGCTTCCCTTCGATTGCTTCTGCAAGGCTAGGAATCGGCTTGCGTGGAATACGATGACGAGTTACACGCTCGATGAAGTGCAAATGGTCAATTTCACGAGGCGTTACGAAAGACCATGCGCTGCCTTCTTTACCAGCACGACCCGTACGGCCGATACGGTGTACATAAGATTCCGGATCTTGCGGCAAGTCAAAGTTAATTACATGTGTTACACCAGAAACGTCCAAACCACGTGCAGCTACGTCAGTCGCAACGAGAACATCAATGCTGCCATCGCGGAACTTGCGCATAACCGTATCACGTTGGTTTTGGGACAAATCGCCATGCAAACCATCTGCAGAATAACCACGCTTCTGCAATGCTTCAGACAATTCGTCTACACGGCGCTTCGTACGGCCGAATACGATCGCAAGCTCTGGAGATTCCATATCGAGCAAGCGGCTCAATGCATCGAACTTCACACGTTCAGGGACTTCAATGTATGCTTGTTCAATGAGTGGAGCACTTACATGCTTAGGCATAACCGATACATGTTCTGGCTCGCGAAGGAATTGATTAGCAAGCTTTTGGATGTTCGGTGGCATCGTAGCGGAGAAAAGCATTGTCTGGCGTTGTTCAGGTACTAGGCTCAAGATGGAAGTGATATCTTCCATGAAGCCCATATCCAGCATTTCATCTGCTTCATCCAATACAACTGTTGCAACATCATCAAGACGAATCGTCTTGCGGTTGATGTGGTCAAGCAAACGACCTGGTGTACCGATAATAATTTGTGGGTGCTTTTTCAAAGCACGAATTTGTCGGCCAATATCTTGTCCGCCATAAATCGGCAATGAACGGACGCCTTTGAAACGAGTCAGTTTGCCGATTTCTTCAGCAACTTGGATCGCCAATTCGCGCGTTGGTGTCATAATCAGAGCCTTTACACGTTCTTCAGTTGGGTCAATCTTCGAGATCAACGGGATACCGAAAGCCGCCGTCTTCCCCGTACCCGTCTGCGCTTGTCCGATAAGGTCTCGTCCGGTCATCGCTACAGGTATCGCTTTCTCTTGGATTGGAGTCGATTCTTCGAACCCTAATTCCGTAATCGCCTGAAGCACTTTCGGCTCCAAGCCAAATTCTGCAAATGTCTTCAAAATATTCATACTCCTTCATTGTGGACAATCCACAGCCTTATCTGTATTCTTAAGTAGCGCGACAATGGTGACGAATGGCACTTTCAGTCAACCGTCTTCTCATATACAATGCGGAGGGACACTCTTATTGTGTAGCGTGAACTCCGCGTCAAATTCATGTACATCGTTGGTAACTAAAGCCTACTCAAGAATATCCAGAATATTATAACACAAAAATATTGAAGAATACCAGATCCGAACTAACTAATACTACGTTTTGAGGTGACATTGCTTGAAACGAATTTTTGATTTCATCATGTTAATTGCCGGGGCAGCGCTCATCGCTGCATCATTTAATTTGTTCTTAATGCCCCACCATTTGCTTAGTGGCGGCGTATCTGGATTATCGCTCGTAACGAATTACTTGACTCATTGGAATCCGAGCTTTTTATATTTCGCCTATAATTTACCGCTAATCATATGGGGCTGGTTCGTGCTTGGCAAACGCTTTATTGGATATAGTTTGCTAAGCGTCGTCGCGACAACTTACTTCATATCCGTCTTCCCAGTTAAAGCTGTTGCCAACGAACCGCTTTTATCTGCTGTATTTGGGGGCACACTAGTAGGTATCGGAAGCGGGATTTCCCTACGAGTAGGCGGCTCATCAGGCGGATTTGACATTATCGGTTCGATTGTAACCAGATATCGCGATTTCTCAATCTCGAACATTCTGGTTGGAATGAACGCAGCTGTTATTGTAACCCATGGATATTTATCGAATGAGTGGGAACTGGCGCTTTACTCCATGGTTTCCATTTTCACGACCGGCAAAGTAATCGGCACCATCTATATTAACCACTACAAAGTAACGGTGTTCATTATTACGCGGAACAAGGAAGCACTTATTAACAAGCTGCTGGTCTTGCCGCATGGAGTTACCGTTATAAAAACCACAGGTGCATTTACCGATATTGAGAAAGACATGTTGATGACCGTTACTACACGTTATGAATTGACCGAGTTAAAACGTGTTATTCGTGAAAATGACCCTAAGGCTTTTGTAAATATTGTGGAGACTGCTGGTGTCATCGGGAATTTCCGAAGGCCGAAAAATAGGTAAGCCGCTCGGTTGCCAGACGTACATATGAATCGTTGTCAGCGATATAAGAAAGCCCGTCCATTTACTTGGACGGGCTTTCTTATGCGAATAAAATTTATAATTACATCGGAATGACTCGGATGCTCTACGCTGGATGTGGACATGCTATGCGAATATGCATCGTTTATTAATTATAGAGTCATCTCTTGCTGATACTTCCCGACTTCGGATGGAGAAGCAAACACATAATGCTCCGGCTTTATTTCAACTAAGCTTGGACTCTCGACATCATAGTTATGAATACTCGGACTATAATATATGCGTTGGCGATTCCGCTCGTAGTGCGGATCTGGATGAGG
Source organism: Paenibacillus sp. MER 180 (assembly GCF_023713665.1). Taxonomy (NCBI): domain Bacteria; kingdom Bacillati; phylum Bacillota; class Bacilli; order Caryophanales; family Paenibacillaceae; genus Paenibacillus; species Paenibacillus sp. MER 180. The sequence continues at coordinate 197,841 of NZ_JAMAVT010000008.1, forward strand.
AATGGCTGACAGCAGGGATTTCGTATACGGGTGAATTGGTTGCCGATATAGATCATCCGCCTTGGCTAATTCCACAATCTTTCCATTATACATAACGCCAATCCGATCTGAGAAGTATTTAACGACAGACAAGTCATGGGCAATAAACAAAATGGTAAGCCCAAGCTTCTTCCGAAGCCGATTGAGCAAATTCAATACCTGCGCCTGAATCGATACATCGAGCGCAGATATCGGTTCATCCGCAATAACAAGATCGGGACTCGTAATTAACGCTCTCGCAATTCCGATGCGCTGCCGCTGTCCTCCTGAGAACTCATGCGGATAACGACTCGCGTGTTCCCGGGTCAATCCTACTGTCTCCAAGATGTCATAGACCATATCTATTCTTTCCTGCTCACTGCTGCACAGCTTATTGATTTTCAATCCCTCTGCGATGATTTCCTTCACGGTCATCCGAGGATTTAATGAAGCAATCGGGTCCTGAAAGATCATCTGCATGCCGCGCGTTACTTCTTTTTTAATTTCCTTAGTCAAAGCTCCTGAAATGAGCGTTCCATTAAAATAAATTTCTCCGTCTGTTGGCTCATACAGCCGGATAATCGTTCTTCCCGTTGTCGTCTTGCCACAGCCGGATTCACCGACAAGCCCAAACGTTTCACCACGATACACCGTAAAGCTAATGTCATCGACCGCTTTGACCACTGTTTTTTTCCTACCAAAACCGCTGCTGAAATATTGCTTCAAATGTTTAACTTCCAGCACAGGTTCGCGAGTGATTACATTCGTCATCTTATCGCACCAGCCTTCCCGTTTGCTGCTCTATCCGTCTCTTCAATACATCCGGAAGCTCCACCTTTGGCGCATTCGGATGGAGAAGCCAGGTCGCGGCATAATGCGTGTCGCTTACTCTGTACATCGGCGGTTCTTCTTCAAAGTCAATATGCATCGCATATCGGTTGCGTGGAGCAAAGGCATCTCCTTTCGGCGGATAGAGCATGTTGGGTGGCGTCCCCGGTATAACAAGCAATTCGTCAGATGCACCCGTGTCCAGATCAGGCATGGATACGAGCAGGCTCCATGTATACGGATGCTTTGGATTGTAAAAAATCTCATCTACCGTTCCATGCTCCACAACTTTGCCAGCATACATCACGCCAACGCGATCCGCCACGTTAGCCACCACACCAAGATCGTGCGTGATGAATACAACGGACAATTGCCGTTCCTGCTGAATTTTCTTGATCAGATCGAGTATTTGCGCCTGAATTGTGACATCGAGCGCCGTTGTAGGCTCGTCGCATATCAGTATTTCTGGGTCGCATGCCAGGGCTATCGCAATGACGATACGCTGCCGCATTCCGCCAGAGAACTGAAACGGATATTGATGGAATCGCTTCTCCGCATTTGGAATGCCTACAGCCTCCATCAACTCCAGTGCTTTGGCTTTGGCCTCCGCTTTGCTTAGCTGCTGTGCACGGAGCGCCTCCATAATCTGTTTGCCGATCTTCATTACCGGATTGAGAGAAGAGAGCGGATCCTGAAAGATCATTGCAATTTTAGAACCACGAATTTCGGTAAACTGTTTCTCCGTATATTTCGTCACATCTTGTCCATGATATAGGATACTGCCGCGTTCAATGACGGCATTTTTCGATAATATCCCGACAATCGCCTTGTTCGTTACGGATTTCCCCGAGCCAGATTCACCGACGATAGCCAGCGTCTCGCCTTTGCGTAATTCAAAGTCAACCCCGCGCACGGCCTGCACCTTTCCCGCGAACGTTTTGAACGAGATATGCAGATCATTTACTTGAAGAATCATATCGTTCTGTGTCGTCATCCTAGCTCCCCCCGCTATTCGCTATTATTCTTGGCCTCTCAAAGTCGGATCGAATGCATCCCGCAAGCCATTGCCGAACATATTGAACGACAACATTAAGATCGAAATGATAATTGCAGGAAATAGCGTCAAGTGAGGATGATCGAGCAGCACCTTCTGACCTTCTGACAGCAAGCCGCCAATGGAAGGTTCGGGAGCAGCGATACCGAGTCCCAAATAGGAGAGAAATGCCTCTGTAAAAATAGCCCCTGGAATCGCGAGCGTCGCTTGTGTAATGATCGGACCGATTGCGTTAGGCATAATGTGCCGGAAAATCAATAGACGATCTCGCGCACCCATCGTGCGAGATGCCAATACATATTCCTGACCTTTATATTTATAAAACTGCGCCCGAATCATGCGGCTCATGCCAATCCAGCCCGTAATCACCATCGCTAATATTAGCGGAGTTATACCTGCACCCATGAGCATGACAAATAGAATTACGACGACTAAGCCAGGTATTCCACTCAAAATCTCAATAATCCGCTGCATAATCATATCGACCGCACCGCCATAATACCCGGAAATCGAACCATATGTAAGACCGATCAGCATATTGATGGTCACGGCCATAAAGCCGATAATCAACGAAATGCGGGTACCCTTCCATAATCGCGTCCATTGATCGCGCCCCAATGCATCAGTGCCCATCCAAAAATATTTATCTTTCGCCTCTTTTAACTGATAAATATCAACTTTCGCTTGCACCATTGGAATTTTGTTGCCGCGGTAGTCGACTTCATACTCTTTAAGCACTTTCACGATCGAGCCTTTATATTTTTCTTCCAAGCTCGCTTTTTTCACGTCCATCACTTTCGTTCCATCCCAAATCCCCAGCTTCTCCAGCACCGGGACGCGCGGGGGCAGCAAGCTCCATTCAAGATTCTGTTCCCGGTAAGTGTATGAACTGATCAACGGAGCAATGATCGCAAGCAGAATGATAATGCCAATCACGATCGCCGCGATGGTAGAAGCTTTATTCCTGCGGAATCGCAATAACGCATCTTGTAGAAATCCAATTGCCTTGCCTTCGAATTTCTCGTCCGCGATAGGCTTGTCCCGTTGAACGAATTCGAATGGGTTCCGTTCTATGTTGGGCTCTGTATTCTTGCTCGTCTTCATTACTTCTTCCCTCCCATTCGAATTCGCGGGTCAATAATTCCGTATGATAAATCTACAACCAGGATGCTGATTAAACCGATTAAGGAATAGAAGAACATGACGGCAATCGTAAGTGGATGATCCAATGAATTGATTGAGTTTACGGACAAGGAGCCGAGACCCGGCACGCCAAAAATGTTCTCGATTACGATCGCTCCCGACAATATGGAGAAAATCATCGGAACAAGAATATTGGTGAGCGGAATGAACGAATTGCGAATCGCGTGGCGCACGGTGGCCTGCATATGCGTTAGGCCCTTCATTCTTGCCAACAGCATATAATCCGAATTAATCGTTTCGCACAATTCGGCCCGCAAATACCGGGTAATGATCGCGATCTCACCAAATGATAACGCCAGCACCGGCATGATCATTGATTTTATTTTATCCCAAGTCATTCCTTGATCCGTTGATAGCAAGATCGGCAGCAGCTCCCACTTGTAAGCCACCATATATTGCAATAATGCCGCAAATACGAAGGAGGGCACCGAAATGAACAGCACGACCATCATGTTGATCCCATGATCAGTCATCGTATTCTTTTTTAATGCCGCTATAATTCCGCATATAATACCGATCGGGATCGTAAATATTAGAGCCATGACATTTAACTGGATCGTGATTGGAAGCTTATCCTTAATAATATTGAACACCGGAACCTTCGGCTGCACTTTAAGCGAATCCCCGAATTCAAATGTAAGGAAATCCCCTATGAAATATCCATATTGGACAATGAGCGGCTTGTCCAAATGATATTTGGCTTCGATCCGTTCTCGTACGTCCTTAGGCAGCATGGGATCGTCTACGATGCTGCCGGGCATGGAATGAATCAGGAAAAACAGCAGGCTAATGATAAGAAATAAAGTAATAGCCATGGCAATCAGTCTTTGCGATATGTATCGTAACATAAGCCTGGGACTCCTTTTCCGCAAGGTAGGAGACCTTGTGCTACCACAAGGTCTCCTTAGTTCTGGTATTAGTCCACAATGTCAGCTTGCAGGATGGCAAACTTGACTCCTGGGAAGTATTTTCCTTTTGTAGCCAAATGAATTCGATCTTGATAGATCACCGCATTATTGTTTTGGAAGATCGGAATTTGCGGCACGTAATCGGCCAGCATCTTCTCCATCTCCCCTAATGCCTTCAATCGCTCCTCCGGTTTCAACAGCAAATCCCCTATCGAAGTCCGCTCCTGCAATGCTTCGAATGCGTCGCTGTCAAAGCGATTAGAGCGATTCGGGAAGTCCTTCCTCCATACCTTCATGCTGCTCCACGGATTGAACGCATTTTGGGTCATGGAGCCAATGCCTAAATCAAACTTACCTTCTTTGTAAGCATCGTAAGCAGACATCGGCGGCATCGCTCTGAGCTTAATGGTGAGCTTATCCTTGCCGAACAGGTTCTCGTATATTTCTTGCGTAACTTCGGCTGTGCGCTTCATCGTTTCCTGAGAATCGAAGTATGTGATTTCGACCGTGATTTTTTTGTTGCCGTTCGCTTTATACGCCTTTTCGAAAAATTCCTTCGCTTTATCCGGCTCATAGCCCGACCCTGGAGGTACGGCTAACTTCGCTTCCTCGCTGTCGCGATAGCGCTTGCCCTCTGTATAGTCCCCAACCATACATATCGAGGAGACATAATATGGTGCCGATTTATACGTTTTAAATATGCCCTTAGTAATTTTATCGCGATCGATTCCATAGTACAGCGCTTTGCGGAAATCGTTATTTTTCAAAATTGGGTTGCTGTCCGATGTAGAGTTCACAAAGAAGCCCCATACTCCTTCAGCTTCTGTATAGACGACTCGCGGATCCTCGCCGTATTTGTCGAATTGGTCGCCGCTAATCGTAACCGAATCGATTTCGCCTTTTTCCCACAATTGAACGCGGGTCGAGACTTCCGATACAACGCGTGTTTCGATGCGGTCTGGCTTGTAGACAGTCGCCAATGGCGAATCTGGGTTCTTTTCAAACGTATGATGCTGGTCGCGAACCCACTCCGTCAAGCGATACGTCCCAGAAGAAGGAACCTGCTCCAGCGTCGTTCCATATGTCGTCCCGCTGTGATCAGGCTTCATGCCGCCCTCGTACAATTTCTCGTGAACGGGGGATGTCGATCCACCGCCCGCAAAGAGGGTTAAGATATCGATGTCCGGCATTTCGGATTCCAATGTGATTTCCAGCGTGGTATCGTCTTTGGCCTTAATTCCAACATCTTCCCACTTTGCCTCGCCCTTAAAGTACTTGTTAGCGCTTACAACAGGTATATTGTTAAACAATACGAAAGCGTTCCTATTGGCTAGCTTCGGATCGAGCAGCATTTTATAGGAGTATTCATAAGTTTTCGCAGTAATCGGCGTGCCGTCTGTCCACTTCATTCCTTCTTTTAACTTGAACGTCCATACTTTATGATCCGTTGTCGTTGGCAGATCAACCGCATGATTGCCAACAAATTTAATATTGTCAATTGCTTCGTCATAGATAAGCTCCAATAAATTTCCGTAAATATACTCCATCATATCCGAGTTAGTGGCATTTTCGGATGTATGCTGGTTGAACGTATCCGCACCCAAAGTTGCAATCCGCAAGACTTTCGGCTTATCGCTTGCAGTCTCCTTCTGTTCGCTTGCAGCCTTCCCATCATTCTCTTTGTTCCCTTGTCCCTCTTGTCCGGCATTCCCACTCCCGCTCGTGCAACCCGCGAACGTAAGCATCATCATGATAGCCAAAACAACCAAGAACGGTTTTTTTGGCAGCTTCATACAATCCCCTCCTGATTTTCTCATTTTTTTCATTCATTATGTAAAATATGTGGGTAACAAAGGAAATAGAATGTTGGGTCGATTATGCCAACAAAATTGACACCTTGTGAAATAATGTGCCTTTGGATTGGATGGATGCGTTCACATTGTTGTAGGTTTGATACTAGACTGAGAGCCGATTCATTGAGGAAGATCATTACTTGTCGGTTGCTATAAATGCGTATATACCACGAATCGACAACGATCAAATGCATACTTGTGAGGTAAATTATGGTATAGTTTTTTTATAAATCTATCAAACTAAATACCCATAGTCAACAGTTAAATCACAGAATATTCCTTAGAATACTCAAGGAAATGCAGAAATAGGAGGATAAATGATGGATTATGCCGAATCATTCCTAGTCGTCAGATCAAAATATCTTCTTACTCGTCACATCAGAATCCTCCCATACAGCTAGACATCGAACGAGTTTACTGAGAAAGGAGTTTCGGCATGAAACGATTGCTGCTTGTTGTAACCCTCTTATTTACAGCTGGTTATTCCATCTTAAACGGTCATAATTCCCTGCTTATAAACATATCGAATTCCTTCTTCATCATCGGTCTTATCTACTTATTGGTCGCCTTGCTTGCTTACGTGAGGAACATCGGCTTCTTTAAATCATTGAGCTATCATCTCCATCGCAAGGAGAAGGAAAAAGAACAGGCACTTCATTACGATTCCAGTAACATTTCGTCGTCTGAGCAGCCCAGAAAGAGAATGACCCTGCATCAATATGCTGAATTGATTCGCACAAACCAATGGTCCAACAAAATATTATATTTGTACTCGATTCCGCTGCTGTTGTGCTCCTGTATACTGGCGGTACTCGCAGCATAACAACCCCATTCCATAACAGAACGGGGATTAATCAGACGCTATTCAATGTTTAAAACGTTCATTTCCATGTAATCACACAGTAATAACCCGTCCAGCAAGGACGGGTCTAATCTTTCATCTCTTTTTGACTAATTGGACAAGGTCTGCTGTTGTACATGTTCCTGCTCGCTTGACTCTGAATCTGTATAGCTTAATTGACGCAATGCTGGCCGCGTCATGGCACCAAATACAATGACTAACAAAAATATCCCAAAAATACGCACAACAAACTGGATACCTATCCCAGCATGCAGCAAATAAGCAACGAATGCGTAAGAAAGCGGTGTTAATCCGGTTACAATCGATATGAAAATACTCATTACTTTCCCTATCATATGATGGGGAGTACTTGAATGAATGTAAGTGAACAATGGGATATTCATAACCTGAATCAATACTCCAATCGAAAACAGCACAAGCATAGAAACGACTAAATGATGCACATATCCGAGAGACGTATAAGCAATAACGATCAGAAACAACGAGCATAAAATAACGATTCCCGGTCTTGCGAAAGACTTTCGCAGTGATACAATAACGGATCCCAATATAAATCCAACTCCCAGTGAGACCTCTAATATGGCTAACACAACTGCGTTACCCTTGAAAATATCCTTAGCCAAAATCGGAAGCATTACCCCCATTGGACCAGTCACAAAAAAATTCATAATAAATCCAATTGCCATTAACGTGGGCAATGCGCGATGCGTTCGAATATATTCGAAGGAGGAAGTCAATTCCCTCCACTTTGATTTCCTTGGTGTACTGGAATCATGCGATTGAATCCGAATAAAGGATATAAGCGTAGTCGAAATAATGATAGAAATAAGACTAAATAGAAAGACACCGGAAAAGCCTATTGTGATAATAAACGTGCTGCTGATTAAGGGACCTATGATTAAACTGTACTGATTAGCCATACGAAGCAGCGCGTTGCCTCTTTGGTAAGCCTTTTTATCAATGATAGACGTTATAACAGAGTCATACGCCGGGCCAGCAAATGCATCCAGGACACCGAACAAGAAGGAGACGATGATAAGGAATAACGGGGTGATCATATCCAGCCAGTACATCGTCAGCAATACCCCAATCGAGAGCACCTTCATCCATTGCGATGAGAGGATAATGATCTTTCGATTGACGCGATCTGCGATTACTCCGCCGTATATCATGAACAGCAGTCTCGCACCGGAAGAGGAGAAAAGGATTAAACCCAAATAACTGCGCGAGTCAAATAAGGTCACTGTCAGCCATTCGACAGCAACAATGTAAATATAATACCCAGGACTAACTAGAATTGCGGCGGTCAGCAGCAGCATGTAGTTCCTGTTGCTACGGAGATTAGTTGTTGTATTCATAGGCAGGCTCATTCATTCTGGATTCTTCAAGCAAGATCAACTGAATCAATTCTTCAGGTTGCGGAAGAGCGGCATCTGAACCGGTATAGGTACCGCTTGAAGCCTTATAGCCCTCTGCCTGTACATTAACGAACAAATGTCCATCCTTCTTGAGGATTTCCACGTTCCGCTGCACGCTCGGCTGATTCCACATGGTGTTATTCATATTCGGGGCAATGTATATCGAGTTCGTATAGTTCAACACGCAGCAGCTTAACAGATCGTCTGCCATCCCGTGCGCCATCTTGGCCAAGAAGTCCGCAGATGCGGGAAGTATGAGGAATATGTCGGCATCCTGAACAGCGTTGACATGCGGAGCTTTGAGATTTGTCGTAAATAAGTCATCATAGACATGGTCGCACAAATTGGCTAGTGCAAGCGTAGACACGAACTGCTTGGCATTATCGGTAACCACAATATCCAATTGACACTGAAATCGGCCTTTAAGCGCGAAAATATAGTTATGTACGTTCAAGGCGCCAATTGTACCTGTTATCCCTATTAAGATTTTGTTATACGCTCGGCTCATAAGCATAATCCTCATTTACTAGTGTAATGTACTTCTTAATACTCTTCTTGACTGGAGGACACGGTGTTGCGCCAGTCTCAATTCGTTCGAGCGGGCATGCATTACCCTGGCATGATGGTCTGAAGAAGCATTTGGTGCAAGAAGCATCCTCATTGACTCCGCCTGTAACCCACAAGCTCCATTTCTCTTGATCAATGACCATATCCCCATTTTCAAGAATATCGCCTACATGATTCATTGGATTATTGAATGCAACTGTGCATTTGTAGATCATCCCGTCAGACCCGATTACACATGAGGATGGACTGGAGGCATAGCATTCAGAACCTCCTGGACGCAAGTATTGCTTGTAGAAATCGAAATTAAATCCTTTTTCTTTCGCTTTCTTATAGAACGGAAACAGCATTTTCGTATCGCATAAATGGATGTCAGCTGTCTGTTCCCCTTTCAAATTCTGTATCGGCACGAAATGCAGCATGAAACGGGGATCGTCAACAAATGCACTGCTGACTAACGAAATATAGTTATCCATCACAGTCGACACTTCTTGATTGATATTGGAACGCAGTACAACATTGAATGGTTTATCGCTTTGCTTCATCTTCAATAAATTCGAGAAGATCGTATCAAATGTCTTCTCTCCGAATCGGCCAACTCGATAGCTGTCATGCGTTTCCGCAGTCCCATCCAATGTGATTTGAAAGCTTCTCACATTCATCTCTAGCAGTTCCTCGAAAGTCTCACTATTAAGCAAATAGCCATTTGTTGTGATATTGGCGTGATATTGCACGTTGTATTTGGCGCAAATCTCTTTGATTGGAGCAGACATGCGCTTAATGACATCGAATGATTTGAGCGGCTCCCCGCCAAACCAGCTAATGAGCAGCCGGCTATAATTTTTAACGTTCCTCTCCAAAAAATTCAATATTCCTTGCTGCACTGATTCCTTCATTTCGGACTTCAGAAAGTCTTCATAACAGTATGTACAACGGAAGTTGCAATCCTCATTTGGCAGTATAATCAATTGAAGCATACGGTTCTCAGCTAACATATTGTACTTTTGCGCAGTTGCCAGCTGAAATTCATTCACTCGATTCTTAACTAAAAAACCTTTGTTTTGTAAATGTTGAATTAACCCACTGCGGATCTCATCTTGCGACTCTACAGCCTCAAGCTCCCTGACTTTCAACAGCTCTTCTACGATCTCTGCCTCTTCACCAGTGAACCTACTTATTTTCCCGGTATATGAATTATATAGTCGCAAATATTCGCCGTCTGCGACACGTACATTGAAACGAGATGCCTTGAGCGTGCTGCTGTCCTGGATCGTTATTTCTCCTCTTAATACCAATTGAATCCCTCCGCAGCTATTTAAAATACCTACCAAATTGAGAAATAAGTACTCGCTCATCATTGCTGTTGCTGTTGCTATATGGATAACTGTCCTGCTCATTAGTGCAAGCGATTCAGTAGGATATCCTCGGTTCAAATAAATGTAAACGATTACAAAATAGGCTGGAGCCTATTTTGTAATCGTTTGGGATGAGTGCTTAACAGAAAATGTTGATTGTCTTGGATCCGCCTTCTTCGCCTTCTTTTTCAACTGAAAATGCCATTTGATTCACCTCCATAATTTGGTTTGTTTGCCACTTGCAAGTTCAGGATAATTCCATTTTATACTAATGTCAACTCTTTTATTGAAATTATTTTTGGTATAATATATAACAAGAAAAGGTTAATTCCATGTATAACAACATTCTAGTTATTACCCTCTAATCTCTAATTACACAAGTTATTTCCACACTGGTTTTAAGATGATTCACTCCCTTATTGCGAACATTCGATATCACTCTCCCCAACGTATATGTTATCTGTTACTTGTAATCATGACTCTTCCTCTCGTTTCTTAAGGCAAATATTCATATCTTACGTCAACCCAAGCATTTTCGTTTGTGGCAAGACCTAACGTTGCAGCAACGCCTGGCGACAAATCGATCCCGGCAGGATTGAGCACCTTGCGACCCTGTGCATCCTTGCCATTGTTCCAATTGTTATAATAGGCAGCTGTTGAAGCAGGAGTACCCAATGCTAATCCAGAGCCGAATCGTCTAGGATTGCTTCCGTTGGCAGTATCCCAGTAATTATCATCGACATTCCAAGGACCAACATCCTTCACTTCTACACCAAGGGCAGACTTAACCGTATTTGGATTATAAACATTGACTACATACTTCGGATTGCCATACGTCCCTCGCAATTGGACTGGGATATTACTAATCCAGCCTTTATTCGCAAATTTAATATATTTATCAGGCAGTGCGACCTCATAGGAGCCGCTTATATCTGGATCATATTGAGTTGCAAAAATTCCAGAGATTCGCGGTACGTCAGCATTTGCACCGTATTTTGTCTTCAACCATGTATTTCTATATTCTTTCTCGTCTGCCCACCACTTCGTCACCCATTCTTCGAAGGCAATGTGCTTATCTTGGAGCAGACTCTGTAAGGCAGCATTCCGTACTTGAAATAAGGTGTCTGCCTTCGCGTTATAGCTGTCCACCGTTAGCGACTGCGCCTGCAGCTGCAGTGCTCTGGCTGAATCACGTTCTTTGAGCCCCATATCCTTTAGTTGTGTCATTTGCTGATCGGACAATCCCAGAGCCGACTGAAGTGAGGCTACATCCGCCTTCAGCTTGTCGTCCTTGGTCCAAAATAAATAATTCAATACTTCCTTGCTGTCCAGCAGTGGGTTCGATTGTTCATCAATTGCATTTCCATAAGCAGATCCCGTCGAAGCAAAGAGAGACAAAATGAGAGTAAAAAGCAACATGATGGTCATATTCCTTTTTAACATAAGCTTCGCCTCCATATTTCATGGCATGTAATCCGTGCTTATTCATTACTCGCAAAACGATACCGGCTTACGACAAATATGCCAGAAGGACCTTCTTTACTCGGTTGGATGAGCTCTAGCTGAATGCTTCTCCCGTCTTTGAGTGTGTATTGGACAACTTTCTTGGCTTTCTCATCTACAATAAGCTTCACATCAATGTCTTCATTAACAACGAGGCCTTCTTGTGTATTGAGATACTCTCTTGATACTTGCTGCCAGTCTGTTAGTCCAGGCTTATGGCCTTCATCCACCTGTTTTTGCAAATTATCTGCTTCTTGCTGCGAGAAATTAGTGCTAACCCAACCCTCACCCTTTGAAGGTGAACCTGAACAACCAATCAATACAAACACTACAACTAAAAGTATGGCGCTAACGGAAAAGAAACTTGTCTTTACTCTCATATACGCGTCTCCTTCTCATCATTCGTATTTGTTGCCACGCTGACATGTTATTGACGCGCAAGTCTTGACCAATGTTTCTCGCATCACATCAAAGGCATCCCCCGCTTCTCTGATTGTTAGGGCTTGTCCCTCTTGTTGCCATCCAACTGATGTATATCTATTACTACGTAATAGACCAATCAAACTTGACACAAATGTGAAAATATAAAAGCAGATTAAGCTCATTGAGACGAAAGACTAGATTGTAACCATATGGAGTAGAAGAAATGATAATCGGTAACCGAGGGGGTATGCTGGGAGTTATTGTAGCGTTCACACAAATACGAACACCTTATCGGGAAGCCGTGAGGCGGGGTATCCCATTGACATCCTCACGTGCCTCCCTGCACAAGCGTATCCTTGTGCATGCCTGAGGTGCTTCCAACTACATCAATTGCTTATGCAAGCTCACGAGTGCTCGCAGACAGATTCAAGAAATAGATCAACGTCTTCTGAACTCGTTGAATCACTTGCTCCTGAACAGGCTGCCCTTCTGCTGTGAATTGTCTTGCATCACCGCCGATGGAAATCCATTCTGGACAGTTAATTCCGTGCACATTGCGAACGATTGTCTGTAAATGCGTCAACGAACTGATACCAACCGCACCACCAGCAGAGCTGACCGACAAAACGACCTTATTGTTGAAATAGTCAAAGCTCAAATAATCGAGCGCGTTCTTCAATACGCCGGATATACTCCCGTGATACTCAGGTGTAGCCAACACAATGGCATCCGCTGCGAGAACCGACTCTCTTAACAGCTTCACATTCGTATGCTGTTCTGCATCGTCTGGGCTGTAAAGAGGAAGCTGCAGTTCATTGAGGTCAATGACTTGAGCCTCATGGCCTTTCTCCTGAATACTTGCTGCTAGATAACGAACGAGCTTCGTGCTTGTTGCTTCTTTACGATTGCTGCCTGAAATACATACGATACGCATGATCGCACTCCCCTTCCATCATCATTCGGCTGACAAGCGTCTATTACGTCTGTTAATCTCGAACGGGGATGATATATCCGCTGCCATTCACGCAGCGTTTCTTCTCTAGCAAAGTCAAGCCCTCCCAAGTAACACCTGGGATCTCCCGCTCGAAATGTGCTTCTGCTTGCAGAAATGCTTGTTCTTCTGTATCTGCTGTCAGCACACATACGAACGTTCCTTGCGTCGAGGACGCTTCCAACCGATATATGTACATTTTTCCATCCCCTTCCCTATCGCACATCATACATAAAACCAGAATCATGCGTCAAGATGTCACAACAATTGATAACCTCTATCCCTCTCCGCCCATCTAGCAAATATACAAGAAAACCCGGCCAACCGCATGATGCGGCTTCGCCGGGCTTATCCAAAGCTGCGTGAACCAGCAGCGTCTTATTGACACAGACGCGAAGCCAATTCGTACAGCTCCATATTGAATTCCTTCTTCGTGTTCACAACGAGATCGATGTCTGTAGCGACCAGCTCACCCTTAATCATACCGCAAGCCTTGCCGGATTCGCCTTCCATCAGCTTGCGAACTGCAAAGTCGCCTAGACGGCTTGCCAAGATACGGTCGAACGCTGTTGGGGAACCACCGCGCTGAATATGACCGAGAACCGTAACGCGCGGCTCAACAGTTGGGCAGCGTTCAATGATGGCGTTCGCGACATCTTCACCGCGTCCAACACCTTCCGCTACGATAACGATGCTGTGACGCTTGCCGCATTCGAAGTTCTCACGCATACGACCTGCAACTTCATCGATGTTATGGTCAACTTCAGGTACAAGAATCGATTCCGCACCACTAGCAAGACCTGCATACAGCGCTATATCTCCACAATGGCGACCCATCACTTCTACGACGGAAGAACGCTCGTGGGAGCTCATCGTATCGCGAAGCTTGTTCACTGCGTCAACTACGATGCTGACAGCTGTGTCGAAGCCAATTGTATAATCTGTAAAGGAAATATCATTATCAATTGTTCCAGGCAGACCCATTGTCTTGATGCCAAGCTTGCTCAACTTGTTCGCACCTTGATAAGAACCGTCGCCACCGATAACAATCAAGCCATCGATGCCGTGCTTACGCAAAATGTCTGCACCCTTTTGCTGGCCTTCTGGAGTTCTGAACTCTTGGCAGCGAGCGGATTGCAGAATCGTTCCGCCACGTTGAATGATGTCACCTACACTGCGAATATCCATTGGGCGAATATCTTCATTCAATAACCCTTGATAACCGCGCTGAACTCCATAAACCTCAATTCCATTGAATATAGCTGCACGCACTACTGATCGGATTGCAGCGTTCATACCTTGTGAGTCTCCGCCGCTTGTCAATACGGCAATCTTTTTTACAGCAGTCATGATTCGTTTCCTCCCTCATAATCCTCAATACATATGTTTACGTATCCAGAGGCTGTTCAACCAGAAAAATAATCGCATAAGCGGACTATTCTTCATGAGGCGCTTGGATACTTGTTGAACCGCGGCCTGTTCCCTTACTTTCGGATCTGATAAATATAGAGCTAGCAGCCCTTCTATAATCATACGATGAAATCGTCCATCCGGCAGTGAGCTAACTCGCACCGTTGCAAGGTCTGCAAAGTGGCCAATCCGGTTCACGACCAAGCTCTGATCGTCGTAATAATTGCAGAAATTCAAGTCTCCGCCGGCACGATCTTCTTCTTGGTCAATTAAATAATCTAACATAATATGCAGTCCACATACATATGGAAAATATGCCTCTAGAATGCGGTCTGCATCTGCTTGCGTCAGACTCTCGTCCGCCGCAGCCAAAAATAACTGGAACACACCTAGTGTGGAGCCGGTCGCCGCAGCGAATTCATTCCAGCCCAGCTCCATATAAGCCGATTCATGCAGACTCCACCAATCCAGCAGCGCCTGCTCCCGGGAATCCGGGTGAATATGCTTGTACACCTGAAGGTCTGTATACAGTCCGACGAGACGAACAATATGCGGCTGTGCGATTCCATACGCCGGCAGTGAAGCAATACTATCTCTGCACGTCTGTACTAGATCACGCAAATAGCCTCCGTCCTCTTGATCATCACGGAGCGCATAATAGTCTTTGAGCGGTTCGTCCGGTTGGACCGCATCCAGCATAGCCTGATGGAGCAAGCGGAAATCATCCGCATCCATCGAGGTGCTTCGGTCGCACAGGTTGTCCAAATAGTCACTGATCGTCTGAAAAGCAACAATGAGCGGGATCAATATATGGCGTACATCTAATCTAGCCGCAGCGTATACCGCACCGCCCTCACAATGAAATTGCTTGCTAGCGATGCTCGCGAGCGCCTGCTTGCGCAGCTCCTCGTTCGGAATTCGTTCAGCCCGCGTCTGCCAGCTTGCCAACGATTGACGAACCCCCGGCAATATATACTTATATACGCGGTACATGAGTCCGAGCGGCTCTTTCGGAGCTCGCGTACGGCGTTGCCTCACCTGATTCAAGAAAATCCTCCGTCCTCTGTGTAGGTCAACTTCTACGAGATGATGTGATTCACATTTATTGCGTACCCATTTTAATCACACCTATTATATTACGAAGTGACTAATTGCACAAACGATTGCATGCGATAATCACTAGTGGTGATTTTTGGCATCTACGTCCTGATGAACCCGGTACCACAAATTCAAATCAATAATTTGCGAAGCAAGCTCTGCGATCTCGCTATTCAGCCGGCAGGAAGCCTCAAATTGCTCCTCCTCATTCAGCGCATTCTGCTTCAAAACAATCGTACGTTCCAGCTCTTTAATACGGTCGGGAATTCTGCCGCGAGTGTGTTCCCACTTGTCCATAATGAGCACTTGTTCGTCCCAGCTCATTCCATCCCAAGAATCCTCAACTATGGGCACTTCAATACCAAGCCGTTCATCGAATTCGAACCAATCATTCACCATGCTGCCGTACCTCCGGTAAATTAGGATGCATCATTAATGCTGTTAATGTACCATGCCGCTTGCGAGGATGTAAATGACGAAACCGCCCCAATCCACAGGAAGCATGCTATACTAGGGATTATTCCATTTTTACTTGCTGAGTTGACAACTCCGATTTATACACATTCAATTACTTCATGGAGGGAACACACATGGCGTATCCGGCACCCCGGAACACAGAAGCGCATTGGCTGCGCGCCTTTACATTTATGATTTTTATGACCTCTTCGGTCGTTGTATCGTATTTGCCGCTCTACTACAAATCATTGCAGTTTACAAGTGTCCAGATCGGGCTTCTCTATTCCATTGGACCGCTCATCTCTATCATTTCCAACCTATTCTGGGGCGTAACCAGCGATAAACTCGGTACGTTGAAAAAAGTGCTCATCACGTTGTTGGTCGCACAAATCGTATTATCTGTGGCACTTGCTCAAGTATCCTCGTACGGGTTGGTTGCTCTGCTTCTCGTTTGCTTTTATTTCTTTTACTTTCCGATATATCCACTGAACGACAGCTTCGCGATTATGACTGCACAGGCTCAAGGCAAGAGCTTCATCGGCATTCGTGTTTTTGGCTCGATCGGTTTCGCTGTATCTGCGCTTGTATTCGGATTCATATTACGTTCGGTAGGTGCCTCGTACAGCATATGGGTCATTGTTCTGCTTGGCATACTGTCGCTGGGGCTTGCCTTCCCCCTTACCGATAAGCGCGCCACGATGAAGAAGATGGAGCTGTCTGGATTGTGGGTTGTCCTGCGGCAGCGAGAAGTACTGCTGTTCTTCTTGTTCGTGCTGCTGCTTGCCATTGGACATCGTCTGAATGAAGCCTTCCTCGGATTATCATTGTCCCAGATTGGGGCAGATGAATCTTTGGTTGGATGGGCTTGGATGCTCTCAGCGCTTAGTGAAATCCCGATCTTCTTCTTATTGAATGCCTATGGGGAGAAATTCAAGGAACTGCCGCTATTAGCATTCTCCGGGTTAACCTATACCATTCGGCTTCTGCTTATTGCAGTGCTGCAAGATCCAACATGGATTGTATCTACGCAACTGCTGCACAGCGTGTCATTCGGGATCTTTTATTTCGTTGCCGTTCGCTATATAAGCCGTGTCATTCCTGACGAATATCGTTCAACAGGGCTTGCACTGTATACGATCGTCTGGTCCAGCATCGCAGGGCTCATAAGCGGAACTTTCGGTGGAATCTTAATGCAATCCTTCGGCAAGGATGTGCTATATGAGGTTGCAGCAGGCTTCTCATTCATAGCCTGCCTCGGCTTCATAACAATGTCCATTATTGCCAGTCGTAGTGAAACAGCGACAATTCGAGCGTCCAGCAGACAGAGCTAATTGCATTTTTTCAACTGTACCGTATAATAGTAGTAGGTCTTAATACAAGGTCTTAAAGCAATCATACTACTCGTTCGGTGGAGGGTCACCAATATGACAACAACGTATGAAACAATAAAGGAAGTCATTCATGGGCGCCGCAGCGTTCGTCGCTACGATGAACGTCCCGTGTCTGTCGACGACATTAAAGAGCTTGTGGATTGTGCGCGTTACGCGCCAAGCGACACAAACTCCCAAACATGGGAGTTCATCGCCGTTGTGAATCGTTCGATGATCAAGCAAATCGAGCAGCTTACATGGGATGCACTGCATGCCAAGGCTCAAATAGCGGAAGAGCAAGGATTAAACAAGGAAGCGAGAATGCTGCTCAAGTCCTTCGGGCCCTATGCAACAGCCTTCTCAGACGCACCAGCACTCATTGTATGCTTAGCGACGCCTTACACTTCGAAATTCCGTGAGCGCATCTTCGATCCGATTCAATTGGTGCCGACTGCGGTATGGGATGAAGAGGGCGTTAAGAGCAGCTGCTTGGCCATTCAAAATCTGATGCTAGCCGCTCATGCGCAGGGCTTGGCTACCTGTCCAATGACTGGCCCTGTCCTACTGGCTGCTGAAGCAATCAAGTCACTGCTTGACATTCCAGAAGACCGCCAGGTCAACATGGTGCTTGCACTCGGCTATCCGCTGGAATCACCGGCCAAGCTCCCACGCAAGCCGGTCGAAGAGATACTGCGCATCATTGAATAACAGGGCATGTCCACGTACCAATAGCACATGAAGCCCCTTAGCTCCCCACAATAACTGTGGCGGAGCAAGGGGCTTCTCTTTTGGGAGATTCGTATTATTCCTACTATAAAGATCTGATATTACTGCCGGATCTATGTTCCATTCACTTCTGTAGCATCAAATACACGATGATCACCCATCTGTTTCCCCGCATGAAGGAGACGGAACTGGACAGGCGTCATTCCCTCTTGCTGCTTGAATCGATGAATGAAATAACTCGTGTGCATGAAGCCAACCTCCAGTCCCACCTGCTGGACAGACAGCCTCGGGTAAGCGAGCAGAAGCTGCTTCGACTTACGAATCCGCAGACGTATCACATATTGAAGCGGCCGCATATCAAGTGTTCTTCGAAACAGCTTGCATACATACTGCGGAGTAACACCTATCTGGTCGGCCATCTGCTGAAGTGTAAGCTCCTGATGAACATGTTCTTGAATCCACTCCAACAACGGCGTTAACGGATCATTATCCACGTGCCGCCCTTCCCTGACAAGAGTCTCCCATCCGGATTGAGTCCACGCCATAATCAGCTCATAGGCAAGTCCTGACAGCATTGTGCCGTGTCCTTCATTGAACGAGGATCGGTTCAATAGAGCAATCGCCCTCTTGATTGGCTCTAGCGTGAGCTCAGGGTTCATTGGAGTAATCCTTGTCGATTGATACAATTGAGTCGCAGTCAGCAGCTCCTGCGATAAGCTTCCTTGAAATCCAAACCAATAGATTCCCCATGGCTCCTCAATTGGCCTATATTCATGCGGTATATGAGGATATAAGATAACACCCTGCCCAGTCTCTACAACGATAGGCTCGCTCATCCCCTTCCACCAGAACTCGCCGCGGCCGGACGTGCATTGCAGCCACTGGTAATCAGGATATCCGCTCAGTCGTACAATTTCCTGTTGGCTTACCCAGCTTCCTACCGTGGTTACAACGAGTGGCAACGACCGCTCACGCTCGCTGATCATTGGAAAATGAAAATGCTGCATTGACTTCACCTGTTTCGAGTTTCATATATTGTTATTTCAAATAAAATCGTTAGATTGATTGCGCGTCTTTTTTCATTTTATCATATATACAATCAACAGCCTTTTACATTCATATCGTGATATTGAGTCAATAGCATTTGAAGGGAAGATGAGAATGTCAGTAGAACGAATGAACCTGGTAAATCCGCACAATGAACAAGCTGCATTAACACTGAATGAATTATTGCAGTCACCTACTGTATTGCATCAACAACGCCTCCATGACCGTGCCTACTTCATTCCTTGTGCAAGCGCCTCCGAAGCACTAACGTACGAGCGCGGTGCATCGACCTATTTTCAGCAGCTGAGCGGCACCTGGAAATTCAGCTACGCAGCGAGTCCCGAGCAAGCGCCGGCAGCGTGCTGGATGCCCCAGTACAATGATTCCGATTGGGACGAGATTCCGGTACCTTCAAATTGGCAAATGCACGGTTACGGAAAACCAGAATATACGAATATCCTCTATCCGTTCCCAGTTGAACCTCCCTTTGTTCCCCATGAGAATCCTACTGGAACGTACCGCAGGACATTCTGGATTGAACCAAGCTGGATGGAGCAACGAGTCGTCCTTCGATTCGAAGGTGTGGACAGTGCATTTCGAGTATGGGTGAACGGGCACTATATTGGCTACAGTCAAGGAAGCCGCATTCCTGCTGAATTCGACATCCGTCCCACGCTGCAGCAAGGTTTGAATCAAATTACCGTTCAGGTATACCAATGGTGCGACGGCTCCTATCTGGAAGATCAGGATATGTGGTGGTTAAGCGGTATTTTCCGCGATGTGTATTTGCTAGCCTTCCCGACGGAGCATATGTGGGACTTTACGGTTCGCACACACCTGCTCGACAATGGTGAGCGTGCTCAACTGGACGTTGATGTCGAGCTCTGCATCAGCGAGGAGGCTGCGCAGTCACATACATTTGCATGGACATTATTGAATGCTGCCCGCCAGCCAATTTCGCCGACTAACACGATCTTGGTAAGTGATCAATGCCAGCAATCAGACCCGTTCATCCGGGTAAGCACTACCGTGGAAGCCCCTACACTATGGTCAGCGGAGACCCCTTATTTGTATCATCTTGTTCTGGAACTTCGAGACAAGGACCAAGAGGTCATTCAAGTAATCTCGCAGCGAATCGGATTCAGAGAAGTGAAGCTTACCGGTAAGAATCTTCTCGTAAACGGGAAGGCCATCATGTTCAAGGGCGTCAATCGGCATGAATTCCATCCGGATCATGGACGTGCGGTTCCCTATGCCACAATGGTCGAAGATGTGCGCTTAATGAAGCAGTTCAACTTGAATGCTGTGCGGACCTCACACTACCCGAATGATCCGCGCTTCTACGCCTTATGTGATGAGGCAGGGCTATACGTAATCGACGAAGCGGACTTAGAAACACATGGATTTCAAGCTGCTGGGTGTTGGTCACTGCTCAGTGAGGATGAGACGTGGAAACAGGCCTATGTGGAGCGAATGCAGCGGATGGTAATCCGTGACAAAAATGCGCCGAGCGTCATCATGTGGTCGCTTGGCAATGAATCCGGCTGTGGGCCCAATCATGCAGCCATGGCTGAGTGGGCACAGCAATATGATCCGACTCGCCCCGTTCATTACGAAGGCGATTGGAGCAACATGCTTGAACTCGGCATCCGCTCAACGATGTACCCAACACTCGAAGCCATTGAGAAGGTTGTCCAGTCTGATGACGATCGTCCGTATATTTTATGTGAATTCGCGCATGCAATGGGCAACGGCCCGGGAGCGCTTAAGGACTACGTGGAAATGTTCTATCGCTACCCGAAGCTGCAAGGTGCGTTCGTCTGGGATTGGGTCGATCAAGGCATTCGGCGTGAGCGAGAGGATGGCCGCCAAGAAATGGCGTATGGCGGTGACTTCGGCGAGCTTATTCATGACGGAAACTTCTGCTTGAATGGACTCATCGACGGAGACCGTAAGCCGTGGCCCGCTCTGCATGAATACAAAAAAGCGATCGAGCCTGTCAAAGTCTATGCCAGCAGTGAACCAGGAGAATATATCATCGAGAACCGGTACGACTTCCTTCCATTATCATGCTTGCGCGGTCACTATTCCATCATTGCCGATGGTGAACTAATTGCCGAAGGGACATTCGAGGTGCCCGAAGTACCTCCACGTGAGCGCGCTGCATGGCGGTGGGATGCGCGGACAGCGATTCGAGCCGCGTTCGGCCATACGATATCTGAACCGGCATTTCAGCATATGTGGCTTCGGTTCTCCTTCCGTTCGGGTAGCGGCACTTATGGCACAATCCCCTGGCTTCCTGTGGGTCATGAAGTGGCATGGGCTCAATTTGAGCTTGAGCCTTCGCAGGTTCTTAAGCTACAGCATACCGATTGCATACAGGAGACAGCAGCTTCCTCTACCATATCATCGTCTAAGAGCAGCCTGACATCCGGCTTCGGTATTAATACTGCCCCTGCAGGCATGATGTCGCTGAAGCCCATTTCGATCCATGACCAAGGAGCTAGCCTCATCCTTACAGGCAGCAGCTTTATAATGGAGATCAATCGGTCAGACGGAAGCCTTCTCTCTTGGCGTTTCCATAACACAGATTTGCTAACTGGCAGTCCCCGCCTTCAATTATGGCGTGCCGTTATCGATAATGATCGCTATCTAGTGACGGATTGGCGGAATGCTCGACTACATCAATTGAAGAAACGGATAAAACAGGTGACCATCGATTCATCACGCGCAGCAGAGGGGATGATTACCGTAACGACCTGCTTCCGGTTAGGAGCACCCGCCTTTATGTGGGGATTGGCCTGTGAGCAGATCATGACCATACAAGGAAATGGGATCATACAGCTGCACATTGACGTACGGCCTGAAGGATGCCATCCAGAGGTTCTCCCTCGTTTTGGCTACGAGCTTGGCATCCCTGCCGGCTTGAATTCCTGCAGCTGGTATGGACGCGGTCCAGGCGAAAGCTATGTCGACAGCAAGGAAGCAGCTGCAATTGGCTGGTACGAAGCGAAGGTCGATGATCTTATGGTGGCATACGAGAAGCCGCAGGAGAATGGCAATCGTACAGATACAAGATGGGTATCTTTTGTGAACGCTCAAGGCACGGGACTATTCTTTACAAGCAGTTCTGGAGTGGACACCTTTGACTTTAGCGCCCATCGCTACTCGGTCATGGACTTGGAGAATGCCGCCCATCATGCTGATCTAGTGCCTCGAAGCGATATTGTTCTCCATCTGGACAAAGCACAGAATGGTCTTGGTAGCAACAGCTGCGGCCCGAGAGCGCTCCCTGAGCATGAATTGAAGTGCAAGGACATGTCATTCAGCCAACAAGTGATCCCATTCAACTGTGAGACACTGTCTCCGAGGCAACTTGCGCGGCTCGTGAACAGCGGTATTCTATCTTAATCAAATCCAAGACTCTCGGATCGAGCAAATATCTTTAAGAACAAGCCTGATGAACAAACAGGGCACAGAATAACAAAATAATGGGTTCAGGCTACTGCGATCAAATGAGAACATAAAAAAGCAGCCATGCTCAACATGAACATGGCTGCTTGGCGTTGCTAGTGCACTATTTATAAATGACAGCCCTTAACGGGACAATTCATTATAATTTAATGACATTAGCTGCTTGCGCACCGCGATTGCCTTCAGTAATATCGAACTCTACTTCTTGGCCTTCGTCAAGTGTTTTGAAACCGTCGCCTTGGATTGCGGAGAAATGAACGAATACGTCTTCGCCGTTTTCCACTTGGATAAATCCGTAGCCTTTTTCTGCGTTAAACCATTTTACAGTACCTTTCAAAGTCAAAACCTCCTCACTTCTTCGCCCTGACAGGCGAATAGTAATATTATACTTAAGCAAAAAGTCAAACGCAACTTTTCCCACAAAAAAGATTTCTAAAAAAATTGCAAATAATGTGGTCTATATTGCGGCTTTCCAGTGAAATCAGATTTGATTTCATTTAATGGCTAAGGTATCATGATCGGTAAGACAAACTGCTTGGCAATACCGCTTACAACTTAGAGTGACAGTGCCCTGCACCAAGAAACGAGGGAACCAAATTATGATGAAGAAACATGTTATTTATAAAAAGGATAACTGGAATATGCTTACGGTTGAAGTACAGGGCCGTTATATCGTATTACGTGAAATATCCGAACAATGGGGAGAAGAATGCCATAACTTCTTGAGCCGTCCGGCCTTGATGCATTGGGCTGAACAACGCTTTCCTAAAGAAGATTACGTAGGCAAGGAAGAAGAATGGAACGAGATCATGGACAAATTCAAGCAAGTATAAAGGCAGGATGCTTATGAATTCATCAACGAACCTTATTTTTATTTTGCTTGCATTTTCACTTGGAGTGATCCTAGTCTGGAAGAGAGACACGCTGCCGGAGAAGCTGCGCAGGCCGTTGGCGATTACTGCATTATGCTTGATTACATTCGCCTTCTTCCTAATTGTCTACTCTTTCTTTGCGCTCGGCAGTTAGCTTCTTCAACGGAACAAGCACAGCCGTCCGCAACAAATAGTTTGGCGTTCTCTGGTCATACTACCCTACAGATTAATCGGTGAGTGCACACAGCACCATTGCCGCACGGCAACGCTACCGGAGGGGGATATATGGCCACGACACGCCAATTGGTTATCGGGCTGGTCACCTCTGCCATCATGGTGACCAGCCTACTGTCCGCTTCAACAGCCGCTAGTTATAAGCAAGCGACAGCGAAGCCATTATCGCAATATCAATATATGAGGAGGGTACATATGGAACAAGTATGGAAACGTTCAGAAGTCCCACAGGATGTCCGCTGGAAATTGGAGGACTTATTCGGATCACAAGCAGAATGGGACAAAGAATTCTCGCTGGTTAACCAGCTGTTGGATAAGATGAAGCAATATCAAGGCAAGTTGAATGATGCGGAAGCACTGAAGAATTGCTTTGAGCTGGAAGACGATATTTCCCTACATACCGAGCGCCTGTACGTATATGCGAGCATGCGCCATCATGAAGACACAGCGGAACCTGGATATCAGGCATTGTCCGAGAAGGCCAAGCAATTAAGCGTAACAGTTGGGGAGGCACTCTCTTTCATTACGCCTGAAGTTCTGTCCTTGTCTGATGAGCAATTGAATGCCTTTATTCAAGAACCGAAGCTGGCTGCTTATCGCTTCACGTTGACTGAAATGCTGCGCCAAAAGGCACATATTCTGTCCAAACAAGAAGAAGCCCTGCTCGCGCAAGTTGGAAGCATGTCCAAGTCGCCCGAGACCATTTACAGCATGCTGAACAATGCCGACATGAAGTTCCCAACGATTAAGGACGAGAACGGCAAGGATGTAGAGCTGACACATGGCCGCTACATTCAATTCCTTGAAAGCCGCAACAGCGAAGTTCGCAAGGCTGCTTTTGAAGGCGTATACGGTACATATCGCAAGCTTCGCAATACAGTTGCTTCTACACTCAATGCGAACGTACAGAAGAACCTGTTCTATTCTCGCGCACGCAAATACCCTTCCACATTGGAAATGTATCTGTACGGCGACAACATTCCGAAGGAAGTATATACGAATCTGATTGACACGATCCACAAGCACTTGCCGCTTATGCACCGCTACATGAAGCTTCGCAAGCAGCTTCTGGGTGTGAAGGAACTACATATGTACGACCTATTCGCTCCGGTTGTCGATGAGTTCGACATGAATATTACATTCGAAGAAGCGAAGGCAACTGTTAAGGAAAGCTTGAAGCCGCTTGGTGAATCGTATCTGAATGTGCTTCAAGATGGTTTCGACAACGGATGGATTGACGTTTATGAAAATGAAGGCAAGCGTACTGGCGCATACAGCTGGGGCGCATACGGCACGCACCCTTACGTGCTGTTGAACCATAAAGACAATTTGAACAGCATGTTCACATTGACACATGAAATGGGTCATGCACTGCATTCGTACCATTCGGACAACAACCTGCCATATCGTGACGCGCAGTATACCATCTTCTTGGCAGAGGTTGCTTCCACATTGAATGAAGCGCTGCTCATGGATTATATGCTGAAGAAGACAACGGATAAGAAAGAAAAGATGTATCTGCTTGCATACTACATCGATCAATTCCGTACAACTGTATTCCGTCAGACGATGTTCGCTGAATTCGAGATGATTATCCATGATCACGCTGAGAAAGGTGAAGCACTGACACCGCAGCTCCTCTGTGACGTGTACTATGACTTGAATAAGAAGTACTACGGAGATGACATGGTCATCGACAAAGATATCGAGATGGAATGGGCACGTATTCCTCACTTCTATACAAGCTTCTACGTGTTCAAATACGCTACAGGCTTCTCGGCTGCACAAAGCTTCGCGAAGCAAATTCTCGAAGAAGGTCAACCGGCAGTCGATCGTTACACAGGCTTCTTGAAGAGCGGCGGCAGCGACTTCTCGATCAACATTCTGAAGAAGGCCGGCGTAGATATGTCCACTCCGAAGCCAATCGAAGAAGGCATGAGCTTGCTTGAATCCCTTATCAAAGAGATGGAACAGCTCGCAGCAAAATAAATGTAAAAGAGACGCTAGACAGCCTAACTAACTGCTGTCTGGGCGTCTCTTTTTTGTCAGCTATCCTGTCACATTCACTCTTGTATCAAATTGAGTAAACCTAGGGACACGATGCGTGCTAATAGGTAAGAAGCGAAGAAGTTGATATAGCTGCGCTATGCGATTTCGGTTCCATCGAACGGCCAGCTTCGCTGTACGCCTGCCCCATCCAGCTCCGCTTGATAAGCGCTGAGATGCTGCTTATCCTCATAGACCTTGCGCGGAATGATCCCTTGCTCAATCGAATAAGCGATCAAGTGACCGACGGATTCTCCAATATTCCATTCGGTTGGATGCAAGCGATAGCACCCGTTAGTGAGCTGAGTCGTACCGATATTTTTGCAAGCAGGCAGAACATTCGTGACCCGCTTCGGAATGAGAGATCCAAGTGGAATTTCATAAGGCAAGGTCGGAATATAGCAGCTTCGTCCAGTCTTGGTTGTTGTATGCAAATCCATAGAATAATGCCCTACTCCTACACTATCCTCATATCGACGAATACCTAGTCCCTGCCCCTTGCGAAGCTCCTTGCTCACATCAAGTTCCGTTATCGTATATAAGGCATGAATTCTTCTCGATTCACGAATGTAAGCCGACTTAGCAAGGCCATCGTCAGTGCCGACAGATGGACGATACAAGCGGAATTCGGGGTACCCTACTCCACCATCTTCACGTGGCGCTTCTGTCTGAAGCCAGTATAACAGAGACAAGCTTAACTGCTTAGCCTCCTCAACAATCGCATCCCGCTCTTCATAACTCATCTCAACAGGAGATGCAATGGAATAATCATTTTGCGGCCAATTAATTAAGGACAGATCTCCCTCATAATGGCCGTCCCGAAACTGCGATGCGTCCACAGTACGGCGATACGTCCACAGAGGCAGCGGGTCTATACCGTCGGGCAAGCAAATGAACTTGCGCAATTTATGAGTCGCATTCGGCTTTGTATCCCACCAACTTAACAAAGGATAAGGCGATCCTTCATGGTGAAAGCTCCTCCACCAATCATAACTTGCCGGCTTGGCAATCGGCTCATTGCGTTCAGCAGCGTTGGCATCCAGCTTCTCCAGCGACATCACTACTGTAAACGCTTGCAAATCAGCTGGGTCTGCTTCTGTTAACGCATGAGGCTCCCCTGTCATCTGCTGTGATTCAGCACCAACGATATATTCAACACCTGCGAGCGGCAGCACGTCACCACATTCTGTTGCATCTACGTAATATTGTCCAGTGAGTACTGTCTTCTCTCCTGTAATTCGATTGAGCACGGTGATGTCTTGTACAGCATCGCCCTGCGTGTGCGCTTCAAGCGGAACCGTATGATACAAAATGTGCAGACGCCCTTCCTCAACGTGAGGGCAAAGCCAAGCTTGCAGCAGATCATGCGCAACATTCGGCTCGTGACACAGTCGGCTTACCCATCCATTTCCCGGATTGAAAGTATTGTCGTATGCATCTCGATCCTTCAGCAGCTGCGGCTTCACAAGTGCAGCATAATAACTCCGAATCTGATTGCGGAATGCTCGATAAGCAGCAGTACATCCTGTTTGTTCAATCCATGGGTGTTCATCTGGTGGAACTGCTTGGCTGGTAAGCTGGCCGCCAATCCAGTCCGTCTCTTCTGTCATGATCACTTCTAGGCCCCGATTCGCCAGTGTCCATGCTGCCAGTGTTCCCCCAAGCCCTCCACCAATAATGACAACGTCTGCCTTCCTCGTATTCATGAATGTCCCTCCCCATTCACTTCCAGATCATTCCTCCCCATGATCATATCATGACAGGTCTGTATTTTGAATCCTTGATCCATAATGAAAATATTTGATTGGAGCAACCATTCAACTTGTGGCGAATGAAGTCGAACATTATACTGAGAATAGATACATAAACATAATGGTAAGGAGGCTACCTGCAATGCGTATTCAATGGTCCCTGCTAGCAGGACTTATATTTGCGCTCATTACGGCGATATTTGCAGTCATTAACGTGAATCCAGTACAAGTGAATCTCTTGTTCGGCACATTCGATGTACCGCTCATTCTTCTCATTTTGGGCTGCACCCTGCTTGGAGCTGTAATTGTCGGTTCATACAGCATTTACCTGCAGTTCCGCTCCCAGAAGAAGATTAAGCAATTGGAGCATCAGCTTGCTCAATATACAGGCGACGCTGACACTAGCTTGTTCGAGAATCATGAATCGACAAACAACCTCGAAGAATTGCATCCTCATGGCGACAGCACGACAAATGAGGATTTAACAGGACTCACATCAAGCACAGCCAATTCGGACAAGATTGATCACTAGCACCAGTACTTGCATCAGTACTTGCATCAGTACTTGCATTAGTACTTACATTAGTACTAGTCTCAGAACTAGTATTTGCATTAACACTGATTAACACTGATATTTAGCGTTTAGCGATTAAATCGTACCCATTTATCATATCAAGGAGGAATACAGTCATGACTGCACCCGATCATTCAACTATTTCATCACAACCCTTCCAAGCGATAATTGACGAAAAATACGTAACTTCCTTCCTGCTCGAATTGCTTAATACACCGAGTCCAACAGGCTATACCCACCATATTATGGCCCGCATTGGCCGTGAAGCGGAACAACTCGGATACCCATTCGAGCAGACTCAAAAAGGCTGTGGCGTCATTAAGGTAGCAGGAGAGAAGCACGATTCGAACAAAGTCATCGGATTGTCTGCCCATGTCGACACGCTGGGTGCTATGGTACGATCCATCCATGCTGATGGCACACTTCGCTTAACTTCCCTAGGCGGATATATGTCTAGTTCCATGGAGAATGAATATTGCCACATACATACTCGTGACGGTCGTACATACACAGGTACAATTATGACGAACCACCCTTCCGTGCATGTATACAGCGACGCACGCGAATACGCACGTGAAGAGAAGAACATGATTGTGCGCATCGATGAGCTTGTACATACCAAGAAAGATACCGAGGAACTTGGCATTCGCACAGGTGATTACGTTTCATTTGACGCACGTCCTGTACACTTGCCAAATGGATTTATTAAGTCGCGCCATCTGGATGACAAAGCTAGTGCTGCTGCCTTATTCGGATTGCTGGAGAGCATGAAGCGCCACGCTTGGCAGCCAAAGCACGATATTGTCATTTTCATTACGAATTACGAAGAAATCGGACATGGCGCATCCTACATTCCCCAGGAAATAACGGAGATGCTTGCTGTTGATATGGGAGCTATGGGCGATGATCTGTCTTGCAAGGAGACGGACGTGTCCATCTGTGCGAAAGATTCATCCGGGCCTTACGATTATATGATGACGGGCACTCTTATTGCTCTGGCAGAACGAGAGGGCATCGAACATGCAGTTGATATTTACCCTCACTATGGTTCCGATGCTTCAGCTGCGCTTCGCGGTGGCAACAACATCCGTGCTGCCTTAATTGGGCCAGGCGTTCATGCTTCACATGCGATGGAACGCACTCATCAGCGTGCAGTAATCAATACAGCACGCTTGATTGCTGCATACATCACAGAGGAATAAGAACCTGATCCCTTATAATAAATGCTGTCTAAATGCCAACTCTGAAGCGAGTGATATCAGTCTGTCTTCAACATTAATTACACATAAGCAGTATGGAATGAAAGGGAGGTTCGAGGTAAGATGCAACAGCAATTTGCAGCGTTATGGATTAACCAGCAAACGGATGGGACACTGGATGTAAGTGTTCAACAATGTACCACCGAGCAATTGTCAGCGGGAACCGTAACGATTCGTACCGCGTATTCTGGATTGAACTACAAAGACGCGCTGGCCTGCTCTCCGACAGGGAATATCGTAAAATCATACCCCTTCATCCCCGGAATTGATGTATCTGGGGTCATCATTGAATCAGAGGATGAACGATATTCGGCAGGACAGCGTGTACTGGTAACTGGATATGGGCTAGGCGTGACCCATACAGGCGGTCTCAGTGAGATTGTGCGCGTACCAGGCGATTGGATCGTTCCACTCCCCGATTCGCTTAGCCTAAGGGAAGCGATGATATTCGGTACAGCGGGTCTCACTGCTGCTCTCGCTGTCGAACGGATAGAACGCCATGGTATTACAACTGATAAAGGCCCTATCCTTGTTACTGGTGCGACAGGCGGAGTCGGCTCCATCGCAGTCTCTATGCTGGCACAACTCGGATATGAGGTTGCCGCTTCTACAGGTAAAGCCCAGTATGAAGAGTTACTTCGTTCTCTAGGTGCCAAGCAGATTGTTGCACGTGAGGAACTTCTTCCAGAGCGGCCTCGGGCTCTCGATAAGCAGCGCTGGGCAGGGGCGATTGACGTCTGTGGCGGCGCGATTCTTGCCTCTGTCCTAGCGTCTCTCCATTACGGCGGGGCTGTGGCTGCAACAGGAATGACGGCTGGTGGAACTTTGCCGGCTTCTGTCTTCCCATTTATCCTGAGAGGGACAGCCTTATATGGCATCGATTCTGTATTCGTACCGAGTACAGATCGTGTCCGCCTCTGGTCACGAATCGCCGCGGAGTGGAAGTCTTTCACCCACACCCCGAACTGGATTCATGAATTGCAACTGACTGATGTCCCTGCCTATCTCAACCAGTTGCTCCAGGGCCAATCATCTGGGCGAGCCGTCGTCAAGATTGGCAAAGATGAATAACAAGATGAATTGCGATTGATCTGCATACTTGCTGAACGGTTTGCCATACGAAAAAAAGAGCAGGAACCTCACATGGGGACTCCCCACTGAGGTTACCTGCTCTTCTCTTATGCGCTTAATTATGCTGGGATTTGGCACGCTCCCAGTGCCCGAGCATCTCCTGGGCCACTTGCTCCAGGGAGCCTCGAATGCCAACCTTAGGGATGTTGATCTGTGTATCAACGAATGCTCGGTTCGCTGACATGAGCGAACGTTTCCAGCCTGGACACCGAGCAAGAAATTCTTCCGGATTGGCCATCTTCACTCCCAGGAAGGATTGGCCCATCATATCGTACACTTTAATTTCTTCTACCTCTGACCACAATACTCTCCCTGCTGCCCCAAGCGAGGCTTGATCATAGAAGGCATCCGCTGTCAGGATGACAGCTGGCTTGGGGACTAACATGCGGTATGCGCAATATACACCGCACATACCGAAAAATACGACACTTACTCCCCCTAGAAGCACGACTCCACCTTGATCTTGCATGAGCATGACCATTCCAATCGCAATAAACACTATGGAACATAAGAACATGACGACTAACTTGCGCTTGCTAGGATATATCACTATATCATGTGGCTCTGGTTCATACTTCCCCATCATACGAACGCTTCCCTTCACTCCGCTGATATTCCATCGTAGTTGTTCAATCGCTGTATTCATCGATGAACTATGGTGTATTTACGTTCACTCGAACCGGCGGCATTATTTCGACTTCTCGGCCTCGATTTGCTCCGCTAGCTCGCTTAAATAGGTCCATCGCTCCATTAAATGCTCTAAAAGCTTCTGAGCCTCCGCATCTTCCTTCATCAGCTCCTGCAAGCGTACCGAATCATTGAACGCTTGTTCCATATCTTGCTGGATACGTTCAATATTGCTTTCCGCTTCCATGATTCGTTCCTCAATCTGTTCATACTCCCGCTCTTCCTTGTACGACATCTTGAGCTTAGGCTTGCGCTCCGACCGGCCCGCAGGATCTGCAGCAGTTGCTGTCTTCACTGACGGCATGCCGCCTTCTGTATTCGCCGCATGTGCATGCTTAGCTCTCCATTCCATATATTCGGAGTAATTGCCAACATGCTGGGAGACACGACCGTTCTCAAACGACCAAATACGTTCTGCCACTCGATCTAAGAAATAACGATCATGAGATACCGTAATAACAACGCCAGGGAAGTCATCCAAATACTGTTCCAGCACAGCAAGTGTCTGTACATCCAAGTCATTCGTAGGCTCGTCAAGGAGCAGCACATTCGGCGCTTCCATCAAGATACGAAGCAGTTGAAGGCGTCGCTTCTCACCACCGGACAGCTTGCCAATCAATGTCCATTGCATTGTAGGGCTG
The DNA here is from genome assembly GCF_023713665.1 of Paenibacillus sp. MER 180. NCBI lineage: Bacteria > Bacillati > Bacillota > Bacilli > Caryophanales > Paenibacillaceae > Paenibacillus > Paenibacillus sp. MER 180. Next base: position 229,597 of record NZ_JAMAVT010000008.1, read on the forward strand.
AACATGAACCGTTCGAGCATTTGTGCAGCCGTTACAGTGTACCCCTCGGCGGTTTGCACGGTCTCTGCTCCCTCACGTATATATTCGATGACACGAAGGGATTCATCCATCTCTTCATGTTCTTGTGTGAAGAATCCAATCCGAACAGTAGGGCCGAGCACAATTGTCCCATGCTGCGGTTCGCGCTTGCCTGCAATGACACGAAGCAATGTCGACTTTCCGCTTCCGTTTGGCCCTATGATACCTATGCGATCCTCTGGAACTGCGATGTAGCTGAGATCCTTGAACAGCTCCCGTCCATCAATCGAACATCCTAGAGACTCAATCTCCATGATCTTCTTCCCTAGACGTGCAGACATCGCAGATATCTCCACTTGACCGTTCTTCGCGGCAGGGTTATCGGCCTGCAATTCCTCGAAGCGCTGAATACGCGCTTTCTGCTTCGTCGACCGAGCCTGTGCCCCGCGCCGAATCCATGCCAGCTCATTACGGAGCAAATTCTGACGCTTATCCTCCGAGGCCGCTTCACGCGCCTCACGATCTGCCTTCAACTCTAGGAAACGCGTATAATTCGCTTCATAGAAATACGCGCGTCCTTGATCCAATTCAATCATGCGATTCGCGACGCGATCGAGGAAGTAGCGATCATGCGTAATCATAATCAATGCACCGCTGCGCTTCTGAAGCAATGATTCCAACCACGCTACGGTCTCATTATCAATATGGTTCGTAGGTTCGTCCAGCAGGAGAAGATCCGAAGGATGAATAAGTGCTGACGCAAGCGCCACACGCTTACGCTGACCACCTGAGAGATCGCCCATTCGGGCATCGAAGCGCTGAATTCCCAGACGGGACAGGATCGACTTCGCATCGCTCTCAAGCTGCCATGCCTGGAGGCGATCCATGTCGTCACTCGCGCGCACCAAGCGCTGCTGTACTTGCTCATCATTCGGTTGGGAAGATGCTGCTTCCAAGCACGCGGTATACGTCCGGATTGCAACCATTTCTGGAGCATCCCCGCCCATTACCTGATCCAATACAGTTGCGTGAGGATCATATTCCGGCTCCTGCGGCACAAATTGAACCCGAACGCGGCTGCCAACCATGATCTTGCCTTCCTCGATGGGCTCTAATCCCATAATCGTACGAAGGAATGTGGATTTACCCGTCCCATTTACCCCCACAATTCCGAATCGATCCCCTTCTTCGATTCCGAATGTAACGTCTTTAAATAGAGTTTTGTCCCCGTAACTTTTACTTAGTTGTTCAATCGTCATTACATGCATGAATTCCGTTCCTCCAATCAAGCATCGGCCATCTATAACGAAGGTGAAGCTGCAAGCGAACTAAGCTTACTTCATCCCCTTATAACCTTCTTTATCCTCTATGTTATCATAATATTTCATTTGCCAGCGACGACAGTTCGTATCAGTTATTGCAGACAATCATTGTACTAGAAATGAACGCTTACAACGATACAAAAAACGAAGGGGCTATATTCGTGCCCCTACTCATCCTCTGGTGAACCGCTATCCGTTCCCTTGCAATGGACTAGCCCCCTGCATACACCCTGTCCACTTAAATTGTTAATATATGTAAACAGAACATAGCGGACACGAGCTGACCATGATCGTATTCAGGCTGAAACAGCCGAGATGACCGCTCGGGTATATCCGCCTATCTCCGCTCCCATCATCGAAAGAGGAGAACCTTCGGTTCCCCCCTTGCACGCGATCAGGTATGAAGCTGCTATAGCGGTATGCCCTGCTTACAGCCATTCACAAACAACTCAGATGCGAACTGAATCCGCTGCCGCAAATCCTGGTTAGAGAAAGTCGGATTAAATAATATATCCATCTTGAGCATATCGAGCATACCGATAAATGATTTGGCATGAAGGAGAGGATCTGGCAAATTGAAATCCTCCATCGAGCTTGCGATTCGCTGTACATAACTCTTCATGAAGTTGCACAGCGCCTCCATCATTTCCGGATCCTTATTTGGCGCCTTGAAGAACAACTTCGTATACTCCCTGCGATTATAATAATATTCCAAATGATGCTCGGCAACGAACCCTAGACTTCCCTCCAAGGAGTCCCGCTCAAGAAGCCCCTGATCCAACTCTTGCAGAAATTGCTCAAAGCCTTGCATCATCATTACGGTAAACAGCTGCTCTTTGCTCTCGAAATATAAATATAGCGTTCCTTTGGCAATACCTGCCTTGTCAGCTATATCCGACATTTTCGTTTCATAAAAACCATTCGAACCGAAGAGTTCATAAGCCGCGTCCATAATCAACTGCAGCTTGTCACCCTGTCCATAACTCACTCGGTTCACCTCCTTGTACGCTGCTGCCATGGTTACTTACATTCTGCTTCGACTATAACATGAGACAGGAATGTTGTCGATTTCATTTGCATGACAATTGTAGATCTCTTTTGGACTACAAAAGCAAAGCGACAAAAAGTGAAACAATCGCGCCGGTACATGAAGCCAGCAAGTTCACACGATCATTATTTAACCAAACAAGACCACGTATATGATTCGTCGCTTCTTCGCAGTGTGATAATCGCTCTGTGGATACTCCACAAATTGTGCATTGATACCCAGCTTGCACAGTGGCGCCCAGCAGGGAATCGAACAATGCTCCAACTGTCCCGCCAATTGCCGCAGCAGCGATCACGATAAGAAGCGTGATCCAGCCCAATCCGTCACCTGCCGGAAGAGTTCCCAACAAACCCTGCAGCACCATCAAACCGGCTGCCGCTAGGCCTATCGTAAGTGCCCCCGCCACAGAAGCAAACGTACCAAGCAGCGATATTGCCCCTGACGTGCCAGCAGCAACCTGCTTGCCCTTCAGAAGCGAGCAGGGCAAACGCTTGCTTAAACTGCCGATTTCTGTTGCCCATGTGTCAGCATTCACTGTGGCCATTACCCCGATGAACAGCCACAGCCATATAGGACTTGGCCATACCGCATTCGCCATACATAGCAGCATGCCTATCCCGCCATTTGCGAATACCTGGCCAGCATCGCGTTCTCCCGTTTTTTCGTAAATATGATCCAGATGAGATTTCTTTCGTTTTTTCCATTTTGACCAGAATGTCGATGTGGTGAAAAAGGTGAGCAGCAATCCAAACCAAACCAGGTCGCCGCACCCATAATAGATGGTCCCCATGACCACAGCGGCTGCTGCCCCGGATCGCGTCAAGGCACACTTCCATAGTGCAGCTCCCGCAACGACAACACTTCCTGCAAAGCCGATAAGCCACGGATTTAAGCTATCTATCATTTCTATCCACCTTGCAAGCATTGTGGTTTCCCCCCTTTCGTCTGTGCCCAATTCTGCCACACGAATTGAATAATATCCCTTATTGTGAAAATCATAGATAAACTAGAAGGTAGGTAATAAATCTATGTAGAAATAGTATATAGTAGTACCATAAGTGAATAAAGTATAAGTTAGGAGAGTGCATGCCAATGAACAATGCTTGGGAGACCTATTTAAAGAAAGCGAAGCAGCTCGATAATAGTTTTGAACCTTTCCTCTGGTACCAGGAAATGAGAAGCCGTTCCCCGGTCAAATATGACGAGGAGCGCAAGTCATGGGATATTTTCTTATACGAAGATGTTAAAATGATATTAGAAAATAGAGAGTATTTTTCACTTCACCGTGTCGAGAACAACGGTAATCCCGCTAGCTTAGAGAAGCATGCCCAGATGCGATCAATCGTGAGCAATTTTTTCAATCCATCCGCTACGAATAAATGGGAGGCGAAAATTAAAAAAATCGTCGACAATCTCTTGGAACAAGACAATAATAACAATTCTACAGTCGATGTGGTAAATTTGATATCGGCACCTCTCCCTGCTATTGTAATGGCTGAGTTGTTAGGAATTCCAACAGAGGATCAGCTTATGTTTAGAGAATCGGCCCAAATCATTGCATCCAGCCCTTCAAGCTCTTCGCCTGAAGAAATGAAAACTAAAATATTTCATAAACACCAAACAACCCGTAAGCTGTACCATTACTTTTCCGCTATTATTGAAGAAAAAAAACGTAATCCGTGTGAAGACGTCATTTCCGCTTTAGTTCAAGCCCAATCCACCTACGATAATCTTACTTCCCATGATATATTAAACTTCTGCATTCTGCTGATATTCGCGGGCAGCGAAACTACATCTCATTTCATTAGTAACACTATCTATTGCTTGCTAGACAACGAAGAGATAGTGGATAACGTAAAGAGCAATTCATCACTGCTACCATCCGTTCTGGAAGAAACTCTTCGTTTCCGCTCACCCGTGCAGGCCATGAATCGAGTCGTTCGAAAGGATACGATATTGCGAGGGACTTTCCTGAAGGAAGGTGACTTCATCGTCGTCTGGATCGGTTCCGCCAATCGTGATGAATTGCATTTTTATGATCCTGACAGATTCATCCCAAATCGAAGACCTAATCAGCATTTAACATTCGGTAAGGGAGAAAATTTCTGTCTTGGAGCTCCTTTAGCCCGTTTAGAAGCAAAGGTGGCAGTAAATGCGTTAATTGAGAAGTACCCTCATATGAGATTAGATCTTTCAAAGCCATTGCTCCCTATCGAAAGCCCATATGTATATGGATTGCAGAAATTACATATCACAACTGCTTAATACACAAAAAGGGAGGCGTCTGTAGACGCCTCCCTCAGATTGTTGAGAAACCCTGTCTTTTTAAAGGCAAGGGTTTCTTTTGTTTTGCAATCTAGGGATGAAAAGAGAACCGCTGGTGGTTATCCTCGTCTTTCTAGGCGATCCAGGTGGATCGCCATCTTCTTCATGTTCTGTACAGCCGCTGTCATCAAAGCTTGTTCCCTGACATTCTGTAATCCGCGCAAACGGCAATAGCGAAACCCATGGAGCTCTTTGGCATCCGCGAAGCTTCGCTCAATCGTTTCTTTCCGTTTTCGGTATAAATATTTGCCGGATCTACTTAGCCGGTTTGCACGTACCCATTCTTTACTGTCTTCCCAGACATGTCGGGTCACTACTTTCCGGTGGTTGCGAGATCGGGTACATTCGCTCAGCATCGGGCAGTTTTTGCAATGCTTTGGATCAGATGCATACTGCCGATATCCTTCGCGATTTGTAGTTCGGTAAATAAGCTCGTTTTTTGCAGGACAAATATAACGATTTTGTTCAGCGTCATAAGTGAATTTCCACTTTGGAAATAATCCTTGCGTCGGATGGAATCTTCGGTGAGCAATAACTGCAAAAATCCCACGCTCTTGCAGCCCTTTACAGATCGGTGAAGTTAAATACCCAGAATCAAGTGCAACTGCTTCCACTTCAAAGCCAAATCGTTTTTGCTGACGATCTAATCGAGATAAGTAGGGAATCGAGTCATGTACATTCCCTGCCGTGACATGAACATCCGTAATCATGTTGTATTTCAGATCTACTGTGCGGTGGTCTAAATAAAAGAATCCCTCCGGCTTACCGTCTCGGATCATATAACCGCTATCTGGATCGGTCTTACTTACCTTAATTTCTTTTTCCTCTACCACGTCCTCTCTAGGTTTTAGTGCTTTTTTTCGTGAGTTTTTCGGTCTTGGTCCACTGCTGCGTTCAGTTCGTCCACATAGTCACGGGTATTTTGTAAAACCTGCTCTTTCGTAAACTTATGTTTGTTAGCGTTAGCCTTTACATGCGTGGAATCTGAGACTAGTACACGGCCACCAACCATACGATGCTGAATGGCTTGAAGCACAATCTCATCAAAGATATCTTGAAAAATATTTGTGTCTTTAAAACGAGTGCGACGATTCCAACTGATGGTGGAATGGTCTGGTACTTTATCCGTTAGACCAAGGCCTAAAAACCAACGGTAGGCCAAATTAGTCTGAATTTCACGTTCAAGCTGACGTTCCGAACGAATGCCATAAAAATAACCAAGAAAGATCATTTTAAACAGCACAACAGGGTCAATAGCAGGTCGTCCATTGTCTGCACAATAAAGAGGACGTACCTTTTTATCAATGAATGAGAAATCGATATATTTATCTACTTTGCGTAGTAGATGATCTTGAGGAACAAGTTCCTCAATCGACACAAATTCATAAGCCTGTTGTTTATCCCGATTTGAACGAAGCATTCTTGAACACCTTCCCGATCTCATTTATTACCGTAATTATACAACATTAACGCGGTGTCGTGTTGAAATAAATGAATATAAAAATAGCTGTCGAGACTTTCTCGACAGCCTGAGGGAGGCGTCTGTAGACGCCTCCCTTTCACTAACGCGATCAACTCACTGCAAGGATTAGCTCTGAAGCCATTGTCCGCAACAACAATTCTACATGTTCCTCTTTTACCGAAGAAGCATCGTATCCTGTCGATAATGTAAGGTTCTGGTTGTAGCTGCTAATTAACAAAAGGAAACCTGGCGGCATCATAATCGGACCTGCAATATAGGCATCAATCACTTCCACATCACTGAAGAAAATGGGCTGGTCGCTAATTATGCCGACATTCGATAAAATCGGGTTCGACTTTTTCGATTTTATCCCTTCTTCCATTGACATGTGAAATGTTTTCTTCAACTCCTCGTAGTTAAGTGCTGCAAGTGTTTCTAACGTAACCATCCCATTGACACCAAGCCTTGGATTTTTCGCTTTCTTTGTCTGCCTGTTTACTTTCATTAAGGTATCGAGAAACGGTTCATGCTCAAGTACTTCTATTTCGATATTCATCGAGCTCGACAAATTGCATATGGCTTTAGCCTTGCCGTTCGGTAAGTGCTGCCGCAAGTCCATAGTAACAGGTAAAGGCATAGATCCCGCGCCATACGAACGGGTGATGCTGAATAAAGCCCTATAATAAGCTGTCAAAAGCAAATCATTAAACGATACTCCGTGTAGACGGTTAAATGTTTGAAATGAACGGTAACATTCCGGTTGAAAACGATATGCAGACGTCCAAAGCTTCTGCTCTGTGCTCGGATCAAAAGGAAATGCCCACTTGGCAATAGGCTGTGCCTCTGACGCATCCCATGCCTCTAAAAGATTATGATATCCGAGCTGATCGAACACGATCCCTTGATCACGTCTTCCCTTATTTGGGACTGTTGGTGGGCTGTTCGGACTCGAACTTAAATGATTGTACGTGGATGACAACAATGAAATATAATCCTTCACTCCTCCAGCATCGCAGCAAGCATGATTGCATTTGACGCATATTAAATCATAAGTAGATCTGAATACACGAATGCTTATTAAGGGATCAACTCGCGCATCACTAGGTGCACAAATGAAAGCTTTAAGCTGAGTCTCCACATCATCCGTTTCATGGATAGAGACGCCATTTAACATGTCCAAATCGGCTCTTCTTTCCCAAAACCATTCTTGATTTTCTTCCGCTAACCGACAGCCTAGTACAGGCTCGATATCCAACGTCACGCGATAGGCCTGAACAAGGAGTTCCATATCTACAAAACCAACTAAGCGAAGAACACAATGAATTTGATGCCCAAATAATGAATTTACTCTATCCTGTGCCACGAATGGATATCGCGTGGAGTTCCCAGAATGGATTAATGATCCTGCGTCTTTCAATTGATTCACGATTTTCATCTCCTTTTAAAGAATGGGGCGGTCATCGAACATCCGAAACACTGCATAACTCATATCACATTCAAGTCAACAAACTGCCTAGTGCTCATAAAATGCTCTAACGCCTCATCCCATGGTCGCAGCATCTCGAAGCCTTGGAACATAATTGACAACTGACCCAATGAGCACGACGGAGGACGAGGAACGCTCGACAAGGACTCCGATGCGATCAAGCGTTTATCTATGTTTTGGACATTCAACAGTCGGAGAATTTCCCTGTAATATTCGAATTTATTGCATCTCCCACTATTTGTAACATGATAAATTCCATAGGATTCGGTTCGGATCAGTCCTTGTATGAAGGCTGCCAAATCAATAACGGAAGTCGGAGATCCGATTTGTTTCGGACTTACCTTCAAGGACTGCTGACGATTCAACACATCTATAATCGATCGAATGAAATTCTCCCCATAAAGCCAAGAGGTGCGTACGATCCAGTATTTAGTGTGGAAAGAGCGCACGAACAACTCCCCTCCTAATTTCGACTCGCCATAAACATTTAAAGGCCGAGGATTATCATACTCACCGTGCTCAGCTTTGGTACCGTCAAACACATAAGCCGAACTTAAGTAGAGCAGCGAGGAACCACACTGCTCAGCAGCAACCGCCACATTGCGGGTTCCGTAGCTATTTACCAAGTAAGCATTCTTTGGGTCGCCTTCCGCTTTGTCGATATTTGTGATTGCGGCAGAGTGAATTACCACATCCGGAGATACATCCCTCACAACAGAACTGGTATTGGACCATGAAATAATATCTAAGTCCTTGCTTGAATAGGCAAATACGTCATGTTCGCTGCTCAATTTTCGAATTAATTCGCTGCTTAGTTGGCCGTGCGCTCCGGTAATTAATACTCTCATCCAATGACCTCCCCCCGTTTTTGGGGACGATTATGTGCTCGGTTTTTGGTGTTTCAGGATCGTACTTGCTACAATGGGAATTGACGAATGAACTCCTCGACCCCATTCTTTTGTCGCATTAAGTGTCCCACCTGGCTAGCCTGTTTCTTGAATTCGGAGTTGGTCACGGCCTCTTTAATGGCGTGCAACAGCTTGTCGGCAGTTAACTTAGAACGATTGATCGGATCGGGCCCCAGCTTTTTAGCTGCGATCGTACTCCCCCATCGATATTGATCCATCGCATGCGGAATAATAATTTGCGGAACCCCTGAACGCGCTGCGCAATGCGTCGTTCCCGAACCGCCATGATGGATGATGGCTCCCATCTTAGGAAACAGCTTCAAGTAAGGGGCAAAATCTATCGTACGAACATTGGCATGATTCAAGCCTGTTCCCAATTCAGCCCAGCCTTTTAGGATGATAAATCGCTGCCCGCTTTTCTCAATTACTTCATTTAGTATATTTCTTGTACGCAAAGGATCTGGATCCGTGCTGCTGCCAAATCCAATGAAGACGGGAGGATCCCCTTCCTCGATAAATTGGGATATGCTTGGATCAAGATCAGCCCCGTCTTCAAAATGCCAATATGCAGTTTGAGTAAAGCGAAATGCAGGATTGGCCCGTACAGGCTCCAGTACCGGATCGGCCGGAATGATAATATCGTTTAACAAATAGTGTTGAATATCGCGAACCGGGGGTAATCCCAGCTTATCCCTTTCCTCATTTAACGTTTTCAATATCATTCGATTTTGAAATTTGCTGTCTCCCCACCACAAAAAGCGATTGACCCACTGTGGGCAGTCAAGAGCGTTGATAAGCAATGGCGGATAACTCCGAGAAGGCAAAACTTGCGGGATAGCCACGGATAATCGAAATGGGATCCGGTAATATTCTGCTACAGACCTCGCCGCATACATAACACCTGATGCGATCATGATATCCGCATCAATAGCAGCCTCTTTTAACTGGCTAATATGTCTTTGCACCTGCTCCCTTAATAACTTTACCGTGAGTTTCATGATTCGCATCGGGTTTTTCCCCATGACTTTATCAGCATGCTCTTGAAGCAGGGCTTGAAAGTCGACGCCTATAGGAATAAACTGAAAACCGCATTTGCGCACGAAAGAATCATTGTTGGGCGGAGCGCATACGACAACGTCATGACCTAATCGCATTAATTCGTTTGCGAGGGCAAGCATCGGAAACAGGTCTCCGTTCGAACCTTCACTGGCCAGTACGATTTTTTTCAATGTCTTACATCCCCCTTTGACGCAGGGTTATCATCCTTCATAAAGGATATAACTCTTTCATTTACAATTTCAGGAATTTGGAGATTAAAAAAATGTCCCACCCCCGGCAACATTTCCATGACGGCGCTAGGTAAGCACGATCTCGCTTTAGCCATCGCAGCTTGCGGATTCTGGGTAATATCCTGTTCTCCCAACATGATCAAAAGCGGACATGTAATAGTGTTCAGTTCTTCGTCTTTAAAAACATGCGGCCATACTCTTTTTCCTGCCTTTACATTCGGATGAGGCTTCCTCCACAATGCTCCGGCAACTACCTGTTCGAAGAAATGGGTATGGGATTCATGCTGGTTCCAGCGAAACAGCTTCGATACGAATTGTCTCCGGGTGGATATAAGGGAATTACAGATGATTTTGGCAATGAATTTGCCGCTTAAGCCCACTAGTCCTGATGAAGGGCTCATTATTATCGCTCGGCCAACGCGTTCAGGGAAATGAATTGCGAGATTTAATGCCAGCAATGCTCCAAAAGAGATTCCAACAATATCCGCTCGTTCAATATGTAATGCGTCCAATACTTCACAGAGCCATTGTGCATACTCTTCCCGACTATTCGGAAAACGCGTCACCAAGGTTTTATTCTTATCGCCGATAATGTCTACCGCGTATATTCGAAAGTGCTTTGATAACTCCAAGCTATTGCGGTACCACATCGTTGAGCTGAATTCATGAGCGTGAAGCAACACAAGCGGCGGGGCATCCTCACTGCCGCTTGCAATCACGTGAGTTCTTCCAAAATGTGTCTCCAGTTCGACCGAAGTGAATGGAGTATTCCAAAGAGTCAAGGTTCGATCATACGCTTCGTAATAAGTAGATTTCAAATCATCAAATGTTCTGCGTGCCATCCTTTTTCTCTCCTTCTATTTGAACACGAGCAATAAAGTCGCTGATACAACGATTAAACTCTTTGTAATGCGTAATAAATGGAGCATGTCCGGCCCCTTTTATTTCATGATATTCAGCGTGTGGAAGTCTCTTCCTCAATGCAATGGCATGCTCTGGGGATACGATCGAATCCATATCACCGCTAACGATCAGCGCAGGTACGAGAACATCTGACAGCACCTCTTCCGTAGAGGCTTCTTCATTGAAGAAATCAAAGTATTTGGAAATGGAGGGATTGATCTGATGGCTTTTTTCGATAATCTCAAAAGCTTGTCCATGACCAACTCTTTCAAAATCCATCTGCAGCTTTTCTTTTATGTCTAAATCTTGCTTTACGTGAAAGAATCCTCCAGTCAATACAAGAGAGGCCACCAATTGAAAATTCTCCTGTGCTAGCTTCTGTCCAACTAAACCACCCCATGAGGTAGTAATAATATGGACTGGTTCCTGTATACCAAGTCGTTCCAACACTCGAACAAATCTCCTGCTGAGTCCCCCGACGGATAAATCGTGGCGTCCGGTTGACAAGCCGCATCCCGGAAGATGAATAATGATCAACTGATACTGGGATGACCACTCGTTAATTTGATAAATGAATTGTGGAGCTGTAAGCGCAAATCCGGTTATGAGCAGCAACGGTTTGCCTTTACCAATCACAATGACTTCCGTCTGCTCTTCAATGGAATCCTTCGCCAACATATGCAGCATTTTCGGGCTCCGCTTCCGACTAGGCTGCATATACTCCTCAATAAAATTAAAGCTTCGCAATTGGATGCCGCCCCGTTCTCTCATCTGGTACCATTTCAAAAGAAATGATTTGTCCGAATAAGGACCCATCTCCAAAATTTCCAAATTTCCAGGGAGCTTAGGTATGCCACCCTCAGCATTTCCATTGCCTTCATTTCCTGCTGACGTTTCATCCTTATCAATGTCAATACTCTTCGGGCTGGAGGTGAACACTTGGTTATGTTGGGTAATCTGCCCCCCGAACTCTTCTAACAAATAGGAAATGAAGCGGGAAATGGGCGTATATTTAAAAAACAGATCTATTTTCAGCTCCAGCCCGTATTTTCGATTGATTCGTGCCGTCAATTCCGTGAGTGAGATTGAATCGAATCCCAACTCGGCCACTTCGGCATCAAGACGAATTCTCGATATCGGTTCCTTCAATGTATCTGCCATCATATGAATAATTTCTTCCTCTAGGAGAAGCAGGCTTTCCTCGGGACTCGGACTGTCGGCTTTTCTCAGAATTTCGTCTTTGTTATTCGCCGCTTGAAGCACAATGTCCGCTTCTTTTGGTATCCAATATCTCTCTTTAGCAAATGGGTAGGTAGGCAATGACAATCGTTTCGGCCGCTGCCGATCATAGAATAGTCCCCACTCCAAATCCACACCCGATACCCACAGTTGAGAGAGCTTTCCTAAATTACGATTTTGAATTAACAAACGTATGAATTCGCTTCCTTCCGGTCCGGCAATCAATTGCGTAAGATTGGCGCCACCACTCTTTGAGTATCCCTTGTAAACGTTATCAATTTCTGTGTTTCCGTCAGCGAATAAAGTAAGCTTACCGTGTAATTCCATCACATCAGACACAATAAAAGCCACTCTGTGATCAAGAGCCTCCCTGCCCAACTGCATCGTATAGGCAAGTCGCTTAAGAACGGAACTGTTGCAATCTCTTTCGCAACTAGATACATAATTTGCAAGGAGTCTCGCATATTCGGGCAGCCTATCCTCTTCCTTTGCCGAAAGAACAACGATGTATGCATTTTCTTCTTGCTCTTGTGAATAGGCTTCCTCAATATACTCTTCTAGTACGACATGGGCGTTCACTCCACCTATGCCAAATGAACTGATCCCAGCTCTTCGCGGATTTCCACCATTTCCAACCTCAGAGCACCAGTCCGATACATCCCTTCCCAACACAAAAGGCGATCCAGTCAACTGAATATATGGATTAAGACTATTAAAATGGACAAGGCCGGGTAGCTTGCAATGCTTCATCGCCAACATAACTTTTATTACGCCAGCAACTCCTGCGGCCGCCTCAAGATGTCCAAGATTCGTTTTAAGAGAACCCAGCCTACAATTAGGTATTTCGGGCACAGGCTTATTCCACTTTTTGTATAACATTCTGAACGCTTTCTTCAGAGCGTCAATTTCAATCGGATCTCCCAACTTGGTTCCGGTGCCATGCGTCTCAATATACGATACCGTCTGCGGATCGATTCCCGCGCGTTCGTAAGCTTTCACAAGTACCTCCGCTTGAGCGTTCGGGTTGGGAGCTGTGAATGAGCTGGCCCGTCCTCCATGATTAACAGCAGAACTCCTAATTACGGCATAAACGTGATCCCCGTCCGCTTTAGCTAGATCTAATCGCTTCAACAGCAGGATACCAACGCCTTCTCCACGGACATAACCGTCTGCTCTCTCATCAAAGGTTTTACAGCTGCCATCCTCGCTCAGCATTCCTGCTTTACTCTGCATCAAATAAGGGTTCGGACTCGCAATCACGTTCACGCCTCCCGCCAGAACCATATCGCATTGGCCTGAACGAATCGCCTCAACTGCACGATGTATAGCTACCAAGGAACTGGAGCACGCAGTATCGATAGGTTCACTCGGACCACTGAAATTAAACATATAAGAAATCCGATTGGTGAGCCCCCATTGACACATCGCTGCAGGAATCCCTGCCTGAAGCTGCAACTCCTTATAATCCGCGGTACAGACTCCTAAAAATACGCCCGTACTCGTTCCTGACAATTGCTTGGCCCGATAACCTGCATCTTCTATCGCTTTCCATACATGCTCTAAAACGAGGCGTTCTTGCGGATCCATCATCTCGGCATCTCTGCCGGATATCCCAAAAAAGTGGGGATCAAATTTATCGATCTCATGCATGAATCCGCCCCACTTAATATTCGTTTTATTATGTTCAACCCGCGGATCTCCGAAATAAGCTTTCCAATCCCAACGATCCTCTGGAATTTCACTAATCAAATCCCGGCCAGCAACAAGATTTCCCCACAGCTCATCCACATTTGCGGATTGAGGAAATGCCCCACTTGCTCCAATGATGGCAACAGGGATGGTGGCTCCATCAACTGCTTGTGTGGACTGTTGTTCATATTCGCTAATCATCGCTGGTATTTCAGTTTCCCTTGATACGTCATACTCCATCGGTGACATGTAAGGTTGTTCCGTTTCCTCCGAAGGGCTCAAGTTATCGGAATGCAACTGGTATCGCTCCTCCGCCATACAAGAATAAACATTTCTGATTTCCCCCCGGTGATGATCAGACAAATATTGAACGATAGAATATGCAGTAGGACTTCCATAGAATACGGTTGGTGTCAATTCTATCGTATATTTTTCGTTTATTCGGTTAGCCAGCTCGACAAAAGTAATGGAATCAAACCCATACTCACTTAAGCTGATATCCATCTCAATTTCACTGAATTCCAATCGAATGATTTCGGAAATAATCGTCTTAACGTCTTTCTCTAAAGCATCCAATAAAGCACCGTTCAATAAATCCGATTGTTCGTGGTGAACTGTACAGGATATATTCCCCTCACCAGACTGTAGTTCCTGAACAAACTCCGATGAACTACGGCTCTCACCAGCCGAATAATAATTGCGTTGAACTGTGTCTCCGTGCTCTTCAGCTATATTTTGGGCAATCCTATGAATCGTAGGTGACCCATAAAACACGGTGGGACTCATTTCAATTCCGAAACGATCATTAATCTGATTGGCCAGTTCCACGAACGTAATCGAATCGAATCCATACTCCGCCAGGCTCGTCTCATCATCTAATTCATTGCGGTCGATTTTAATGATCGCAGCTGCAAAAATCGAGAGTTCATTCCTCAATCGGTCAAGATTAAGCGATGCATCGATTGTCTGCGCGTTTATATCCGTTTTATTGCCGACAGGCTGGGATGATGACAAATAGGAGGCAATTTGCTGCACCGGCATTCTCTCCGGTTGCTCCTCTTCTTTTTTGGCCGCCAGCCAACTTTTTATTTTTGAATGATTACCTGCGAGCGCCATAATTTCCACCTGACTCAAATAGAGAGCATTTTCAAAAATTCGGCACCCGGTATCGGCACTGATTGCTCGTATTCCGGAAGTTTTATAAATGTATTCTTCCATCTGCGAATCTACAGACATTCCTCCCTCTGTCCAGAGAGGCCAATTGATGGATATGCTGTGTCCAGAGCGACCAACTTGATTACGATACTGAGCATAACCATCTAAAAAGCGGTTAGCATAAGCATAATCGGCTTGTCCCACATTGCCCAGCTTCCCCGTAATTGAAGAGAACAACACGAAATATTGCAGTGGTTCATTCCAAGTCGCCCGATCCAGCAGCACCGTTCCGGCAACTTTTGCTGCCAGCACTCTGCAGAACTGAGCGCTTGTCTTATTTATGATTACGCTGTCCTCTGCGATGCCGGCACCATGAATAACTCCTTGAACGAATCCAAAATTATTCTTGGTTCGTTCAATTAACCTATCTACTTCATCCGGTGAGGTTACATCAGTCTGAACGTAAAGCACCTCTGATCCAAGCGAGCGAAGGTGACTAAGTTTATCAGCAATCCGTACATCCTCCTCAGATCGACCAGCGAGGACGAGGCTAGTCTTCCGCGTTCTCGCCAAAAATTGTGCGACAATAAATCCGATGCCTCCGACTCCTCCCGTTATAATGACAGCGCCGTTCTTCTGTGGAGGGACAGTATTGATTACGACAGATGGAGAATCCTTCACTTCATGCAAGGTTAGTACCTGTCGTCCATGAATCGAGCATGCTATTTCTACTTCATCTGCTTCACCATCAAACTCTCGCAGGATTTGCTGGAATAGTTTGATCCTTTGCTCCCAGCCGCGCCGCTTCGAATCTTGAATGTGGCAGGTTTGAATGATAATGCTCGGAAATTCCTTACGAACCGATCTCGCATAACCACCGACTGCCGTAAAAAAAGGATTTGGGACATCGCTCTCACTTTCATACATGCACATAATCCGAAGAGCCTGAGGCTTCCCGCTTCTCATCCAGGCTTTTGTTAGATGAAATAAATTCAGGATATATTCATCCAGCCTGTTCTCCTTCTCATACATTTCCGTTTCCCAATCCTGCCAGTCCCAATTGACTATCCACACCCACTCGGTATGCCGCTCATTTGACATTAGCTCCAGCAGTCGATCCATATGCTCCGGATTCCTTACATTCAATCCAAATTCCTGACTATCTATTTGGTCAAACATGTCTCCATCCTTGACCCAGTATAATTGCGACTCGCTGTATTCCTCTCTCAGAATCGCCAAAAAATTGCGATATAGTTGCGGAGTGAGATCGAAAATAACAATGTTTCGCTTGTTTTGTGTTTTCTCAAAGTCGCCAATCGGTCTCGGCTCCCATTTACTGCTGTAATAAATCAGTTCTTCTGTCTCAAGTGAAAGATTATCCGAACGATAGCTTGCAAGCTGCTTCTCTTTGAAACGTTTTACATAAATCAGCCCTTCTTCCGGGCTTACAATGCCTGATTTAATGCCCTCGATAACTTCCTGCAAAGACGAGAACTTCGTCATATTCTGTTCCCTCCCAGTAGTTGAACAATTTCCAAAGAACTGGCGGTTCCCTTTTTCACACTATTCAACATTTCCAGCAGTTCCGCATCGCTCATGGCAGCACTCTTTTTCGACACCGGTACCTTGCGAACCAAGTAATCCGTTACTAATACCCGAACTTTACCCTCTATATCTGTTATACATAAACGATATCGCTTCGCTTGTTCCCCACCTGGAAGTTGGACATCTCGATATTGCACATAGACATAGCCGACATCGCATACGCTTCCGCTCCACTTCACTTCACCGATTGAAAACGGCAAGAACATCTCTTCTCCATCTTCCTCTGCTCCGCCAAAACCGATCAATGATTGAAAGGCACCGTCGAGTAGCACCGGATGCAGTAGATAAGACTTCGATGAGTTTTTTAAATGATTGGGAAGACAATACCGGGAAAGAACCTCATGCTCACTCGCACTTACACTTTCTATCGTTTGAAAGGAAACTCCATAATGGAATCCCATGCTGCGGAATATTCCATAACAATCGAGTCCACTCAACCTTTCCACGCACCTAGCACGAATAGCATCCACTGGGAGTTCACCCAAGTCGGGTTCACTTTCTCCCTTCGACGCGTAGCGTACTTTACCGCGTGCGTGAATATGCTCTCTATCATCGGCACCTGCTGCAATTTGGAATTCGGCCGTCTGTTCTCCCGTCGGCTCCAATCGCAGCCACGCTTCCGTTGGAGTTGAAACTTGCAGTGGCTTTAACCAAAATATATTTGAAATCGCGGTTACTTTTTTTTCGGGATAGGACAATTGACCCGCGGCCCTTGCCATCTCCAAATAAACAGCGCCCGGCACCACTACGTTTCCTCCAATGACATGATCCTTGATGATTGACTCGGATAGATGAAATGTTTTTTTGTATCTTTGCAAACCGAATACGGATTCATTGGAATCAAGCAGCGGGTGCAAATGCCCGAGATTTACCGCCTCTGATTTGACTGCAGCAGTTTCACTAAGCCAATACTTCTTCATAGCAAACGGATATGACGGCAAAGGAACTTTTCGTACTTCTGTATCGCCATAAGCGCCGTTCCAGTCAATATATACTCGGTCGCAATATAATTGTCCTAATCGCTGCAGCAGGTTCTCTCTCTCAGAACCGACAGGATCGGATTGTCGCAAAGCCTGCACGAGCCGCATTGATTCTTTTTTTTCATCTGAAGAGATATCCTCTTTATTTCTTGCTGATTTGTCCATACCACAGAAAATATGCTGATGACTGTGCCCTGCCGCAGCATTATTCAACCGTTCAACAAAATCTTCCATACTATTGGCGAGCAAAGCAATGCGATAATCGAAGTGACTGCGGCCTGTTTGCAAGCTATAAGCAATTTCCTTGACAGATGTCGAGCGCCCGTTCTCTTGGCACCAAGCAAGAAGGTCAGAAATTTTTCGGCGAAGGCTGTCCTTGGATTTAGCCGAAATCGGGAAAAGCTGCATTGAAGCCGGATATTCATCCGGCTCCTCGACTTGTATATCATACTCTTCAAGCACCATATGACAGTTCGTTCCGCTATGTCCAAATGAACTGATGGCGGCCCTGCGCGGGTTCCCCGGGTCTGCTGACCACGAGGTCAGCTCAGTAACCATATAGAATGGACTTTCCCGCAAACAGATCTGGCTATTTTCTTTTTCAAAATGCAAGGTAGGCGGAAGCTGACGATGCTTCATCGCCAGTAAAATTTTGATGAAACCGGCTAATCCGGAAGCCGCCCCTGTATGCCCTATATTCGTTTTGACAGATCCCAGTCCGCAAAATTGCTTGTCGGAAGTAAACAATTTGAACGATTCCTGCAACGCATGGAATTCTATCGGATCTCCCAATTTCGTCCCTGTCCCATGAGCTTCCACATAAGTAATCGTAGCGGGATCGATTCCAAATCTCCGATAAATTTCCGTTTCCAGTGCCGTTTGTGACATTGAACTCGGAGCTGTTATGCCGTTCGTTTTGCCATCCTGATTTATTCCAGAGGCTCGGATAATGCCATATATATGATCTCGATCACGAATTGCCTTCGCTGCGGACTTAAGCAGTACAGCTCCGACTGCTTCGCCAGGAACGAAACCGTTGGCCCGATCATCAAAAGCTTTGCATCTACCATCCGGAGACAGCATTCCCATACGACTGGCCAGCACATAACCTTGAGAGGTTGTATATAGCGCAACTCCACCGCAAATCGCCATCTCACACTCTCCGGAACGGATGCTTTCCGAGGCCAAATGAATTGCAACTAATGACGATGAACATGCTGTATCGAGCGTTATGCTGGGTCCCTTTAAATCTAAAAAATAGGAAATGCGCGAAGCCAAAATTGAGTTGGAGTTTCCCAGAAATAATTCGGAACCAATCTCGCTTCCTGTTTCGCATGATGCAAAATAATCGGTATCGCCTTCACAGCCGACATAGACTCCTATCTTCTTGCCCGCCACATCTCGTTTGGAATAGCCTGCGTCTTCAAAAACCTTCCACGCTTCTTGCAGAAATAAGCGCTGTCTGGGATCCATCAATTCGGCTTGTCTAGGTGAAATATTGAAAAACAGCGGATCGAACTTGTCTATATTCGACAAAAAACCGCCGTCTTTACAGTAGCTCTTGTCTTTTGACTTCCGATCTGCATCGTAAAAACCATTCACATCCCAGCGTGTTATTTCTTTTACCGAATCCCTTCCTGACGCAAGATTCGTCCAATATTCATGAACGTTATCAGCTTCTGGAAATCTTCCAGAAATACCAATCACGGCAATACCTTCATCGCTTATACGCGATTGCGTCAAGAATTCATCCGCTTGCAAAATTTTATAGAGCTTCAACCCGGCTTCTGCCGTTAGTTCTTGATTTCGCACCATTTGAAGAATTTGCTTCTTGTACGCGTCAATGTCAATCATGACGATGCTCCCCTCAGCAGATGGCCTGCCGCATCCACATCCAGTTCTTTGCGTTCCAAGCTTTTAAAAAGCTGGAAAAGCCTTTCATCTTCATCCTCTTCGGAACCTACACCCACAATATAATCAGCTAATCGTCCAATTGTTGCATGATCGAATATATCCTTTGGCGTCAAATCAGTCTGCAAGGCATCATTTACTATTTTTACAATTGATAATGCCAAAATCGAATCCACGCCAAGCTCCATAAAAGATAATTCAAGATTGATACTTGCTGAATCCATATGCAGCACTTCTGCCACACTGCGGGTAATCAGTTCCGTAACCTCTTCTTTTCCCGCTCCTTTGCCCGCAATCTTCATAGAGTCATCATGTCCTGGTGACATGTTATCTTTTTCAAGCTCAAATGTAACGGAATGACTGTGATCTACATTCATTAACTCCAATACGTATGGTTGAGCCTTAATGGCTGCAACTTGACGGATATTAGTGCCCAACAGACTTTCGATCAACTGTAAGCCTTCGGTTTCGCTTAACGGATAAGCCCCTTGTCGCTCAATGTATCGAGTTAATTCTTCATTAGACTCCCCGCGGCGCTTGGCCCAATACCCCCAGTTAACCATATACACAGGGAAGTGGGATTCTGTTTGAAGATAAGAAACGTAAGCATCTTTAAACTCACAGCTTGCCGCGTAATGGGCCCATCCAGTCGTTCCGATAAATGACTGAGCCGAGGAAAAGAAGAGGAAAAAGTCCAGTGGTTCATGCTGAACCAGAGTATACAGCACCACGCTTCCTTTTGCCTTCGACTCCAAGGCTGTTCGCAAATCCGTTTCTGACATGTCTTGCACCGCTTGGGGTTGAACATCTAAAGCTGAATGAATAATGCCGTGAATCGTTCCGAATTGCGACTTTGTCCGTTCTATTGCTATTCTCATCGCATCATAATCAGCAACATTCGCTTGCAAGTAAATTACTTTACCCCCGAGTGATTCCAAATGCTCTATCTTCTTCTGCATATCAGTATTCATTTCACTTCTTCCAATTAAAGCGAGAGAAGCATTTGACGTTTTCGCCATATACTCAGCAAATATATAGCCAACCGTTCCCAAACCGCCGACAATAACGTAAGCGCCCTGATGTCTAAAACGCGTTGGCGTAGTTGAAACGGTTATCTTTTCGGGAACCAGAATTCGTTTGAATTTTTGGAATCCACGAATGGCTATTGTTTCTCCACGCGCCTGAGCAGGCTCGTACGCAATAGCTTTGGCAAGGCTCATTATTGCGTTCCCATTTGAATTCTGCACTACGTCGCTCCAACTCAAGTCTAGTTGAGTCAAGCGCAGTTGCGGAAGCTCCTTTGCCAATGTACGTGCCAGTCCATGCACCCCTGCCCCAAATGGAGTCACGATATCATCCGGCAGTACGTCGTAATGATTATAAGTTACGATTCTCAATTCCAAGCCAAGATCAAGCTGAGCAGCCATCAATGCTTTTACCAAGCGAAATAAAGATAGCGTCCCCTGTTCTTGACTATCCTCAAGCATGCTTATCTGTTCTCCAGCGCTGCATCTAAAATTCGCCAAAAAGTATACCGTATTCAGTCTCGAATATTGACTGATATGCTGATGAATCGCTAACGGATTACTAGCGTCAATAATTGTTTGGGATGGATAAATCTCTGCTGTATCTCTTCCCAGAACTGTTACTGAGACTTCATCCGCCGAATGCAGGGAACGAATTGCAGCCACAAGCGGGTCGGAACTATCGGAAGTCATGATAAGCACCTGTTTACTGCCAATTTGGAATTTTTGCCCCTCTGCCGATGGTGTGGGCGCCTGCTTCCATCTTGGTACGTAAGTATAGTCCGTGCCTCTGGAGTCTTCCTCTCCGTCCGCAACCTCTTTGGAACCGGTCTGGAACAAGGATTCCATCCGTTGAGGCAGTGCTGCACTGATCTTTGCCCGATCCTCTGGCCAATATCGTTCTTTAGCAAACGGATACGTGGGAGCTGGGATCCGATGTGGAGCCTGGCATCCATAAAGGAACTCCCAGTTCAAATCAACTCCGGATACCCATATCTGTGCCAGCTTATGCAACTTCCGGTTTCGTATTATTGCCTCTACGAACTGCCGCCCTTCTTCACCTTCGAGCAATAAGCCATATTTTTCATCCGTCTGTTTGCTCGTTCCGGTAAACATACCTTCGATATTGTGCTCGCCCTTGCCGTAAGCCAAAAGCTTCTCCTGTAATTCCGATATGGAACCGATAACAAATCCAACTCTCTCCTCCAGCATTCTCCTGCCGATTTGGAAGGTATAGCATAGATTCGCAATGTTAGGTTGTTCACTGCCGTCATTTCCGCTTATAAAGCGTACAATTTGCAGGGCATAATCCTGCAAGCGCTCTTTGTTTTTTGCCGAAAGAGGAAAGATATACAAATCAGCCGCATTCGATTCCACTGCATGTAATGGTTCGACATCTAATGATTGCGGCGCTTCTTCGACGATCATGTGACAATTTGTTCCACTAAAGCCGAAAGAATTAATTGCCGCTCGCCGCGGTGCTCCGTCCGATGCCCATTCCTGCAATTCTCGGTTCACAAAGAACGGAGTAGCCTTGAAGTCGATGTGCTCATTTTCCTTCGCGGCGTGCAGCGTGGGAGGAAGTAGTTTATATTTCATAGATAGCAATATTTTGATTAGTCCCACTACCCCTGATGCAGCAGATGTATGTCCTAAATTGCTCTTTGCCGAGCCAATCGCACAGAATTGTTTCCTGTCGGTGTATGTGGCAAAAGCTTGGGTCAATGCCGCTATTTCAATCGGGTCGCCCAATTTGGTTCCCGTACCGTGCGCCTCCAAATAAGTGATTGTTTCAGGATGAATACCGTACTTTCGGTAAACTTCCAACTCTATCTCCGTTTGCGACTTGGCACTCGGTGCAGTAATTCCGTTGGTGCGTCCATCCTGATTGATTTCCGACCCTTTAATCACGCCGTAAATATAATCCCCGTCAGCAACAGCTCGATCCAAGCGCTTCAATACGACGGCTGCGGCAGCTTCCGCAGGAACAATTCCATCGGCATCGTCCGCAAATGTTTTGCATTTTCCGTCTCTGGAAAGCATGCCCGCTTTGCTCATGGAAATGAAGGGCTTTTCGGTTAAATACAATGTAACCCCTCCGGCGAGCATCATATCCGTTTCCCCGTTCAACAAGCTCTTGCATGCTAAATGAACGGCTACCAAAGAACTTGAACAAGCTGTGTCCACGCTGATGGCAGGCCCTTTTAAGTTCAGAAAATAAGAGATGCGTGAGGCCAATATTGAGTTCGTGTTGCCGAGCATCAGCTGTGCATTATAACCCGCGGCTGTTCCCTCCGCGATTGCACTATACTCGTTGCCGAATACCCCTGCGATAACCCCGCATTTGACGTGATTCAGCTTTTCAGGTGCGTAACCGGCATCCTCCAGCGCACGGTAGCTTTCTTGAAGAAATAACCGCTGCTGTGGATCCATCATTTCCACCTCAGCAGGGGATATTTGGAAGAAGATCGGATCGAACTTATCCATGTCCGCGACGAAGCCACCCCATTTTCCATACGTTTTGTTGGGAGCTAGCGGATCGGGATCATAAAACATATTCGGGTTCCATCTGTCAGCCTGCACTTCGCGCACTGAATCGACTCCTTGTCGGAGATTCTCCCAAAGCTCGCGAACATTTTCCGCTCCTGGAAAACGCCCCGATATGCCGATTACAGCAACATCCGAAGATGCACCGGATAGTCCCGTGCGTTCCTTTTTAATTGCAGTTTCTGTTGGTGTAGGACATTCATTCTTATTCTCCTGCTCCCTCTTAGCGAATCGTTCCAGCACGACCGATTTTTGATCATCGCGCTTTAAGGAGCAATCCATAGGCTTTTGTACGCCGATAATGCGCTCGATAACCTCTGGATGGGTTTTCGCCAAATATTGAGTTAAATCCCGAAGATTTGAATGATCGAACATCGTTTGAACTTGCAGATTCAATTCCAGCTTCCGGTTCAAGTCATCCAATATTTTGAGACCTATCAGCGAATCGATTCCGTAATCGGAAAAACTTGCGCGACGATCGATTTCAGTCGGCTTCATTTCGAGAGTGTCCGCGAACCATTGCGCCAGCTTATCCTCCATCTTTCTAATCGTATCCCCGTTTATCCCGCCGACATGATGCGGCAAAGCGGCTTCCTCAGCCCGTTTGTATACAACGTCTTCTTTATAATGAAGACTGTTTCCAAGCCACTTTCCGACTGCATCCGTATAGCTCGCTGCATGCTTAAAAGCCGATTCGTTCATCATCAACAATTGTTCTTGAGTCAGCAGATCGTCTGCTTTTTCCAAGGTTAGCAGCACATAGCGAAAGAGGTTCAAAGACAATGCCTTTCCGAAATTGTTCCAAGCACGGTGTTCCGTTTCCATGTCAGCTAAGTGGGGATATTTCTCCTTAAGTATGGACAAGTTCTGCTCAAATTCCGGATCATGCAAAAAGTTGGATATCTCTTGACTGCAATCGATGCAATCAATTACTCGCAGACGATTCTCTGCAAGAATTCGGCTGTACTGCCCCTGTGTATTCGTATACTGTCCGACATGGGGCAAATGTACTTCATTCACTGTGTTAGCGAGGCAATCCGCCAATACAACAGTTCCCTTCCGCTTTAAATGCCTAGCGATGTTCCCGAATACCCCGTGTTTATCCGCGATATGCACTGTCACTTCTAGTCCAATGATAAGATCATACATGCCGGGGAAATCCTCTTTTGCACTGTCTTTGCAATGAATAGTAATCCGATCCACCAAACCTTCTCGGCCAACTCGCCGTTGTCCAAATTCGGCCTGATTGGCTGATATGGTATATCCATCGCAATGTATATGCTCATGGGCTCTTGCGAGATGGAGCAAATCAGTTGAAAAACCGCAGCCGATATCCAACAAATGATGTACTTTGCTAAAATCTACATGCCGATACAGCATATCTCTCATTTCTTTTTGTTTAGCCAAGGCGAATTGGGCCATAGCCGGATATTGCTGAGGCTCGGAAAATACGTTCAGCCATGAAAATCCTGTTATCTTCTCCGAAAACGGGGCGAATGTCAAATAACCTTCCTTTTCGGTGCTTTCCTCATATAATCGAACTGATGCATCATAGTAGTCGGCTACTACGGCATCCTGATCATTCAACGCCGGTTTCAATCTGCCATCGTAATTCGGAACCGATTCATCATTCGCACTGTACAACCAGCATTTCCTTTGTTCAAAAGGATAAGTAGGCAAAGGTACCCTCCTCCGTTGGATATCATTCACAAGCGGCCAATCCATTTGTTCGCCAGCCATCCACCGCTCCAGCAGCTTTACGATTTGTTCATTCTCGATCTGAGAAGCGAGTAAAGTAGAATATTCGATCTTCCAGTCCGCTCTATCTCCCATTGCCGAAACAGCTAAATATCGACCAATTTGCTCCTTCAGCTCCTCTGGGGTTCGGCAAACAAAGGCCGTCCTCTCCGCAAAGGCTTCTCTTCCGAACTGCAAAGTGTACGCAATGTCCGGCATTTTTGCCGTAGGATAGTCATGTCGCTCCAAATGCTGCAACAATCGCTCGGCATAGCGCCGCAATTGTGCTGAGGAGCGAGCGGATAGTGGAACGATGCATTCGCCCGGTATAAGCGTCTCGGCATATGGCGGCAACTCAATTGATTGGTATTCTTCTACAATTAGATGCGCTTCTAAGCCACCTGCTCCAAAAGAGCTGATGGCAGCGCGGCGTGGAAGCTCTTTGTACGTATCTCCGTCATGGATAGTCAGTGCAGGCCAGTCTGTCAGTTCCGCCGGAATATAGAATGGCGATGCTTCCAAGCAGATCGACGGGTTTATTGAATCAGCCACTTTATTAGGAACGAAAGCTTTATGTTTCATCTGCAGCAGCACTTTTGTAAGCTGTGAAATACCGGCTGCCGCCTCCAAATGTCCGATTATCGGCTTTACCGAGCCAACAGCACAATATTGCCGCAACGGTGTCCTTGCCTCGTAAGCACGCCGAACCCCAGTCCATTCAATCGTATCCGTCATATCGCTGCCCAAAGCTTGAAGCTCAACGTACCCTATCGTTTCTGGATGAATTCCGCTGCTGTTCATGACTTCTTCGATCAATCCCGTCTGTGACTGCGGATCGGGTAAAAAGAATCCCGAAGAATATCCCTTGTGACAGATCCCAGATCCGCGAATGATTCCGTAAACATAATCGCCATCTTCAATAGCTCGCTCCAACGATTTCATCAATACTGCTCCGACGCCCTCCCCTGGTATAAAGCCGTTTCCAGCGGCATCGAACATGCTGGTTTGTTCTTTCGTGGAGAGCATTTTGCTCTGGCACATGCCCAGATATCTCGAAGGATGCAAGTATAGATTGACACCGCCCGCGATTGCAGCCTCGCTTTCGCCATTCAGAATGCTTCGGCATGCCAAATGAATCGCTGCTAATGACGAAGAACAAGCCGTATCTAATGCCAAGCTCGGACCAGTAAAATTGAAAAAATACGATATCCGGTTTGGCAAGCTGAAGTATGTAGAATGAATAGGCGTTCGATCGGGAGAATTCCATTGATTGGCCCCCAACAATGGGTATGTCATGGAAGTCACACCCACGAATACCCCTACCTTTTTTCCGCTCCAAGCCTCTTTGGCATATCCGGCGTCTTCTAAGGCAGACCATACCGTTTCTAAAAATTTGCGTTCTTCCGGATTTATCATTTTTGCCTCAAGAGGATTCATCTTGAATAGCATTGGGTCAAATTCATCCACGCCATCGAGAAAAGCCCCATATTTGCAATAAATGTCCCCTTCTGCAAGCGGCAGCGAGTTATCATGTCCATAATCCCCATGTTTCCAACGGGTCTGAGGTATTTCCGTAAAGCACGATGTTCCCGATTTCAGAATATCCCAGAAATCTTCGATTGTACGTGCTCCAGGATATTGCCCTCCGATACCCACAATCGCAACGGCTCCACGCTCAGGAAAAGCTGCTTGAGGACAACTTGTCTCATGCACGCTCCGCTTTGATTCTTGAATGCTTTCCGATCGATGCACCGGTGTGCTTACCTTCCCCAGGCCAAGCACATTTCCAAGCCGATCTGCATAATGCACTGCGAAAAAGTCAACCAGTTCGTCAACTGTTTGGTACTCATAGAGCAGTGTTTTGGACATTTCCCCGAAATCGGATTCCACTTTTGAATTGAACAGCTTGATCGCAATCGAATCAAGCCCATACTCTTGAAAAGGCGTCGAATTGTCTATTTTATCTGGAGACAGCTTTAGCACGTTACCCATTGAAGTCTTAATATACTGATGTAGTGCTTGAATAGGCACCTCGCTGTTCTGCAAGCCAGTTGGGCTCCGATGTCCAATTCTTCGTGACCTCTCCTCCATGCGCTGAAGCCAGTCCGCCAGCCTGCCTTTTTTTCCATAAAGAACAGATATTTGAGATTTCCCGCTAGCGAGGGCTAACTCCCAGGATTTGATTCCTTCATCTGTTGGCAAAGACAGGAGCGGTATATCTTCTGTTTGCAAGGCTTCAGCGATCTTCATACCGCCCTCCTTCCAGAGCGGCCAATTTATAGCCAATGAAAGCCCTTCCCTGCTCCCCTCTTCCCTCAGCTTGCTGCGCGCAGAGCAGAAATGATTCAAGAACAGATTCGCATATGCATAATCGCATTGTCCGGGATTCCCCCATACCGAGCTCAAGGAGGAGAAGACGACAAACCAGTCTAGCTTCTCATTACGAGTCGCCTCATCCAACAATAATGTCCCAAACAGTTTTGGCTTCACAACCGCTTCCATGTGTTCTCTTTCTTTATTGATCAGAAAAGAGTCGAAAATGGCACCGGCACTATGAATGACCCCATTAATACACGAAAATCGACGTTTGGCCTCGGTGATCGTACGTTCTGTATCATCCGGTACAGATACGTCCCCTTGAATGTAAAGCACTTCCGCACCTAGCGATTCCAATTCCGTTATTTTGTTCTCCAGCGCGGTAGTAAGAGCTGATCTTCCACATAATACGAGCCGAGCCTGCACTGTAGCGGCTAAATAGCGGGCAAATAGATACCCTACTCCGCCCAATCCACCGGTAATGATGTACACTCCACGCTGTCTCAACGGAACTGACGGGACTGAATCTGTTTCGAGCGGACAGACAATTTGGCGTTTAACATGCCTATCTCCTCTTAGAATCTGAACATCTACTTCTCCATCTTGATTGAGTGCTTCCTTCGCAATGATCTCTGCTGATTCGTTCATGCTTGCATCGCACAACTCAAGACAACACACGTCCAGCACTGGATTTTCCTGGCGCACCGATTTCAGAAAACCAGCCATCGCAGCATACTGTGGTTGAACGCTGCCATTGGATTCGAATACGTAAAGCAGTTTCACCGGATGCGTTAGTTTCCGTACCATCATGGATTGGCATAAAGTAAACAAGGAGTGGAAGCTGCTTGCCAACTGCTCGGAAAGGTTATGAATATTCGGCTGGAACTGACTATCTGACCACGCATGAATGATAATATCCGGATGTCTGCCACACTGATATAAATCATTCAACAGCCATTCATAGTCACCATCATTCTCGGGATTCATTGCATAATACCCATCACCCCGCCTTTCAGCCTTCATTCCTCGTACGACTCGAACAATCTCAATCTCCTGTTGCTTCCAGTACTCTTTAAGAACGGTACTCAAATCCTGATTGTTGTCAAATAGAAGAACAGTATTTTTGCTCACAGTTGTATTTGGCAAATCCGATGCTACCCATTCATCATCAAAAAAGAGGAGCTCCATATCCGGAGTCCTCTCTATTGCATCGCCCTGCTTCTTCTTGCGCAAAGTCTTAATCATTTCCATGCCTTGTTCAGCACTGAGCTGATTAGATTTTACCAGTTCAAGCACTTTATCCAACATCTTCTGCTCTTTCATTCCATCACTCCCATGGCCTGCCGCACACGTTCGATCGACGATGTCCCATTCT
This sequence comes from Paenibacillus sp. MER 180, assembly GCF_023713665.1. Taxonomy (NCBI): domain Bacteria; kingdom Bacillati; phylum Bacillota; class Bacilli; order Caryophanales; family Paenibacillaceae; genus Paenibacillus; species Paenibacillus sp. MER 180. The sequence goes on from NZ_JAMAVT010000008.1 coordinate 257,937, forward strand.
CCAATTGGCGAAGCAGCTGCAAGAGCTGTTCATCCTCGATCTCCACACTCGGGGCCTGTGCTTCAGGTATCCAGTATCTTTCCCGGGCAAACGGATAAGACGGTAATGGCATGCGAAGCTGCTTACGGCCTCGATGCACCTGCTCCCATGGAATCTGGCTTCCGTTGACCCATAGTTGGGCTAAAGCTGTTAGATCACGTTTTCTTATTGCCTCAGTAATTTCATCAGAAGCTTCATCGAATTCAATATCCGTTTTCCCTCGAATTTTACGTTCTACTTTGCCGTAGAAGACAGACGGCAATTTCATATCCTCTGCCTTCAGAAGCTCCATTAATTTATTGGACAATTCGGCTTCGTCGGCTGCAATGATCGCAAGCCTCCAACCAAATTCTTCTCGTCCTGATTGCAAAGTACGGGCAAGCCGCTGCAAATCAATTCCGGCAGACTTACCGGATCCACCGCAATAAGGTACGCTCTCCAGCAAATATCCCGTTACTGCTTCCAGTGTAGAGTATACGGCTAATAGAGAAGCAGGAAAGTCGATTTGATAGGCTTTCGAAATTTGTTCGGCCAAGGATACCAATTCAACTTGTGTGAAGCCCAAGTGCAGCAAATGATCCCACGGATCAATCTCTTCTCTGCCCACGTTCAATATTTCCGAACTATATCGAATTAGCTCACTTAGGATACTCTCATGAGCCGTAGGCGAAAGGGTCAGCTCATGACCAGCTGGCTCCCCAGTTTGTCCAATAGTTAGAAATTGATAAAGCTTTTTACAATATTCTTTCAACGCGCTCTTCTGCTTAGCTGATATCACGATAATTTGCGGATCAATGCATGAGTCGACTGACCCCACATCGCAGAATTCCTCTAATACGATATGGCAATTGGCCCCTCCGAAACCAAAGGAGCTAATGCCTGCCCTTCTCGGAAGCTCCCTCCCCTCGCAATCTGTCAGCCTAGCCCACGGAATCGTCTTATTGACGATGTAAAACGGCGAACCGTCAAGCTGTATATACGGATTCATCCTTTCAAAGTGTAAATTTCCAGGAATAGTTCCATGCTTCATGGACAAGGCAATCTTGAAAATACCTGCGATTCCTGCCGCTGCCTCCAAGTGCCCTATGCTCGTCTTAACCGAGCCGACGCCGCAATGAGGAACGATCGGAGTGGACTTTCCCCATTTTTGATAAAGTTGCGAAAATGCTGCTTTCAATCCGTTTATTTCAACTGGATCCCCCAAATGAGTGCCTGTACCATGCGCCTCAATATAGGTTACGGTCGCAGGATCAATATGTGCTTTTCCGAATGCTTTTACGATAAGATTCGCTTGTGCATAAGGATTCGGAGCGGTCAATGAATTCGTTTTTCCCCCATGATTGACGGCAGAGCCCTTGATTACCGCATAAATATGATCTCCGTCCTCAACCGCTCTCTTTAATGACTTTAGAATGACAACGCCTGTGCCTTCTCCCCGCACGTACCCGTCTGCACTGCTGTCAAAGGTTTTGCAATTTCCGTCCCGAGCCAGCATGCCCGCCTTGCTAAACGAAATGTGAAGAGTCGGAGTAAGTATCACGTTAATGCCTCCCGCAATCGCCATTTCGCAGTGCCCGTTCTGGATAGCCTCTACGGCCCGATGAATCGCCACCAACGAACTGGAGCATGCAGTGTTTACCGGTTCGCTAGGTCCGTGTAGATTGAGCAAATATGAAATTCGATTTGGAAGCACGGCATGCGACATGCCGGTTGACGTCTGTGCCTCCACTTCTGCCGTTGTATGCTGCAAAATTTCATTATAGTCACTACTTGCCACGCCAACGAACAGTCCGGTGTCAGAACCAGATAAATCCGAAGCCCTGTAGCCTGCATCCTCGATGGCCGACCACACGCTTTCTAGAAAAATTCGTTGCTGCGGATCCATTAGTTCCGCCTCGCGGGGAGATATTCCGAAGAAAAGCGGATCAAACTTGTCCACTTCCTTCATAAAACCGCCCCACTTGATATCGGTTTTATTTATCTCTGAATTCGGATCCCCGTAATATTCCGCCCAGTCCCAGCGATCTTGCGGAATAATGGAAATCATATTCGTTCCCTGCTCGAGGTTCCTCCAAAACTCGTCCAAATCGTCCGAACTTGGCATTTTCCCACTCATCCCGATAATAGCGATGGGCTCATAAGATCGTATTTCATCAGAAGCCACCGTTCCATCCTGCGCTGCGCCAAGTTCATTATCCACCTTAGAAGAGTGAATCATATGATCCGAATCCTCGCTTAAGTCAGCGGGAGGCTCCTTTTTATTCGCCAAGCTTGCACGTTTTTCAGGATGCACTGAATTCCCTTTTTCACGGAGTGCAATGAAAATATTATCCTTGAATTCTTCGAATATCGCTTCTGCAATTCCTTCAATCGTGGAGTGTCCGAAAAAAGAAGCCGGAGTGAGCTCCAGTTGATAAGCCCCTCCCAATTGCGCCGCAAACTCAGTCAATGTCAGTGAGTCGAACCCATATTCGGCAAGCTCCCCGTAATAATCAATTGCCTCGCGATCGATACGAAGAACGGACGAAATGATCTGTACAACGTCTGAACGATATTGTTCATGCCACCTGGTTTCATCGCTTTCGGACGAAATTGATATATCCTTCTCGCGTATGTGACCTTGCTTAGTTCTTCCTGGGTTGTTTTCCGTCACAGTCACGCCTGCCCATTTTCTGATTTTCTCTCCGTTTCCGGCGATGACAGCTATATGGGCATGGTTCAAAAGCAACCCTTCCTTAATAATTGCAAGTCCAGTCTCAGTCGAGATGCCCGACATGCCTACCGCCGTCATGAATAAGCGCTCCGTATGTGGATCGATTTTCATGCCGCCTTCCTTCCATAAAGGCCAACTGATAGAAATGGTTCTTCCTCCGCCTTCACGGACACTCCTGTATTCCGCATAACGATCCATAAAGCGGTTGGCATACGCATAATCGGTTTGTCCCACATTTCCATGCATTCCAGACACCGATGAAAACAACATCAAAAAATCAAGATTAGGAACATGGCGCTGCGACGCGCAATCTAAATGAACCGTTCCCCACACTTTCGCAGCCAGAACACCCTTCAAATCTGTAAGCGTTTTCTTAACTAATAAGGAGTCGCGAGTTAAGCCGGCACAGTGGAAAATGCCATGCAGTCGACCAAAGTGGCTGCATATACGTTCTACAGCTCGTTCGGTGTCTGAATAAATTGCCAAGTCAGCTTCGAGATAAATCACTTCGGAACCGTAAGCGCGAAGCTTGGCTATTTTCTCCTCGATACACGGATTAAACGGGCTTCTTCCCAATAGAGCAAGACCGGCTTGATGCGTTCGGGCAAGATGCTCCGCAATTCCAAAGCCGATTCCTCCCATCCCGCCTGTTATCGCATAAATGCCTTTATCTTTCAAAGAATACGCCGAATACTCACTTGGCGAATAGATTTCCTCTATCGCCGCAACTTCTCTTTTACCGTTTTGGTAGCGAATCTCCCTCTCTGATGGCAATATACGAACCAATTCGGTTATCAGCGTTTCTACCATTAAGTCAGAATCATCCTCGACGGGCATTCCCCATTCCACGCTCTTGGTTTGTACATTCGGATGTTCTAAGGAAACTGACTTCAAAAAGGACGCAATGGCCGCGGCATAAGGAAACGGCTGGCCTCCACCATTCTGGAAAGCATAGAGCACATTCAATTGGCGCTTGGACTTGGCTGCCACAAGCTCTCTAATCAGCATGAATACTGGATAAAGGACTTGCTCCAATTGCTCGTCCACCTGAAGCAAATCAGGCTTTTTTTCCGCAGATCGCGAATGAACGATGATATGGCTTGGTTCCACTTCATTTTGCTCTGTCGCACGGATGAGAAGGCGCATATCTTCCTCACTCTCCAGCGCAACGGTATAATGGCCGGAATCCGTTGTAAGGAAGCAGTTCCCCGGCTTAACCCATACAGCCCGCTCGGGATTAACGCATTGTCCCCTTATTTTTCTGAAAAATCCCTCTGAATGGCTCCATACAAGAACGGAGCCCTCGAGCCGATTCTCAGGAATCGACACACGCTCCTCTGGCTTCCAAATAGGTCTGAAGCGCAGCCATTCTGGACTCGCGGTATGATTTTGCTTGACTTGCAACAATGGCGCTGCAGACACTGCACGACTCAAGAACTCCTTTAAATGAACAATCAGGCGTCCCTCGTCGTCAGTAACATACACATCAAAGCATTTCATGTCCGCGATCCGCTGGGAATCCGTCCTATCCCGAACATATGCATAACCGCTTCTCGGTATGCGATCATAGATGTCTATCGTTCCTACTGAGAAGGGAAGATATCGCTCATCTACAGATGCATCGCCGAACAATAAATTTCCCATGACCGTCTGCAGCGCACCGTCCAACATAGCTGGATGCAGATTGAAAATGGAATCATTCTCATCACATTCGGCAGCGAGTTCTAGGCGCGCTATCGCCTCCTGACGATTCACCCATAAATGCTGAATGGATTGAAAGGTCGAACCGTATTGAAATCCCGCCGTTCGGAACATGTTGTAACAATGCTCTTTAGAGTAAGAAGAGCTGCTCCTGTTTACAATTTCTTGAATATCCAATTTACTTGCAGGCTTATCAACCGTCACTGTCCCGATGTTTCCTCTGGAATGGATGATTTCCCCACTTCCCGGCTGGATTGAATAAATTTCATAAGATGCTCCCGCTTTTTCCTTCCGGTACCGAATTTCAAGACGGCAAGGCTCATTCTCTACTGACAACGGGCTTGCCCATATGACATTCCTCAGACTAGAAATCTGCGCTTGAAAAGCAAGCTCCGCCGAAGCGACAGCCATTTCAATATAAGCAGCACCCGGCATTAACGGAGCTGCGCCCACTACATGATCCTGAATATAAAATTCATCACCCGTTAAGGTTAACGAAAATTTAGTTTCTTCGATTGTCGACACATTTTGTTCCACAAGAGGATGCAGCTTTACCCCTGATCGTCTCGAAGCCTTATTTACGCTTTGCCTTCTCCCTTGTCTATACCAATACCGTTGCCGGTTAAACGAGTAAGTCGGGAGCGGTATTTTACGAACCGTTCCAAGCGGCCACAACTCATGCCAAGGAACTTCATTACCTTGGCAATACATTTCGATCGCTGTCTTAACTTTGTTGCCATAATCCGTCGAGAGCATCGCGGCCTCAAATAAGACTTCTTGTGATTCCTCCGGAAATACCTTTGTCTCAATACTTCTGTGATCCTTCAGATTGCAGAGGAAGAAGTTTTCAATCTGTTCACCGTTCAAGTATCGTTTAAGCTTTTCGATTAATTCTTGTTTAGTTTGAACAAGGAGCATCGAACGGTATGAGAAATGCATACGTGAAATCTGCAATGAATAGGAAATATCTGAAATTGAACAATCAACTGCTTCTATTTCCAGCCACTTCAGCATTTTCTTCAATGCACTATCATAGGCTTGTTTGTTTTTGGCCGAGATCGGTACTACATAATAAGGAAGCTCCGGAGATAAACATGCATCTGCACGCGGCGCTTCCTCAATTACCATGTGAGCATTCGTGCCGCTAAAGCCGAAAGAACTGACGGCTGCCCTCCTAGGAACGTCCGAAGCCGTCCATTGTTCTAATTCGGCAGCGACCCGGAACGGCGTCTCTTCAAATTGAATGTGCCGATTTTGCTGCCTGAAATGTATATTAGGAGGAATTTGCTTATACTTTAAGGCTAATAACACTTTAATGACACTGGCGACTCCGGCAGCAGCAGCAGCATGCCCGATATTGGTTTTGACTGAACCGATTTTGCAAAATTGGGTTTCGTGCGTATACTTGCGAAATGCATTTGTCAATGCTTCCACTTCAATCGGATCCCCCAGCTTCGTTCCAGTTCCGTGAGCTTCCACCAACTGAATGGTACGAGGATGAATATTGGCCTCGCGATAAACGGTAAGCTCGACCTCCGTCTGGGATAGTGTGCTAGGAGCCGTCATGCCATTCGTTTTTCCATCCTGATTGATAGCCGAACCTTTAATAACGCCGTAAATATGATCTCCGTCTCGCAGGGCTGCATCTAGCGACTTAAGTACAACGGCGCCTGCCCCTTCACCAGGTACGAAGCCGTCTGCCCCATCGTCGAATGCTTTGCATCGACCGACGGGAGACAGCATTCCTGCATTACTGGATAAAATAATGAAGGCGGGTGTCAAGGAAATAAAAACGCCCCCCGCAATAGCCATCTCACTTTCTCCTGCAAGTATGCTGCGGCATCCCAAATGAATCGCCACCAGTGATGATGAGCAAGCCGTATCGATAGTGAGGCTTGGACCCTTCAAATTCAGAAAGTACGATATTCTGGCAGCAAGAACCGAAGCGGAATTGCCCCAGAACGACTGGGGTTCCATCGGTACCCCGTCCTCTTGCATTTTGGCGAGATAGTCTCCTCCGCTGGCGCCAACGAATACACCGCACTTCTTTTTATCCATGGACTCGATCGCATATCCAGCATCTTCCAAGGCATTCCAGCATACTTCCAAAAAAATACGCTGCTGTGGATCGGTGACCTCAGCTTCCTTCCCTGACATGTTGAAGAACACCGCATCGAATTGATCGATATCTTCGAGTATGCCGCCCCATTTGCAATACGTCTTGTCAAGCTTCTTCGGATCCGGATCATAATATTGCTCGGTATCCCAGCGTTCTTTAGGGATTTCACCGATTGTGCAGCGCCCGTTCTTCAAATTGTCCCAGAACTCATCCAAATTTTTGGCTCCGGGAAACTTACCGGCAGCGCCAATAATAGCTATATCCGAACACTTCCGTAACGGTCGAACCTCTTCTGACAAGTCTGTCTGCTTCGGCTTCATCCAACTGGTAGAGAATGCTGTCGGTAAGGAAGCTTCCGTAGACACGACTACTTTCCCAATATTGCTACCGCTTTCCAAATACTTATATGCTTCTTTAATCTCAGTAAAAGTAAAAACGCGGCCCACACTAGGTTGTACCTCACCTGTTTCCAGCATATTGGCCATTCGTTCCAAATAAAGCGATAACTTGTCAGGACTCCCCGTCAGTAATTTGCGGATATTTATACTGTGAAAGCTTTGATTGTCAACAAGATGGGACAAGCTTATTGCACCGGAGGCCTTTAAGCCAGCGACGGCAATTTCAATGTATCTGCCATTGGGGGCCAACAAGTTCAAGCCTTTTTGCACTGCCTCTCCAGACAGCGTATTGATGACAACGTCAACTCCGTAGTTATTCGTCCACTGTATGATCTTATCTGCAAAATCCTCTTCTTTATAATGAATCAGGTGTGGCACGCCTAACTGCTTTAAATATTCCAGCTTCTCCTTTGATCCGGCGGTTGCAAATATTTCAGCACCTATTTTCTGCGCCATCTGCACAGCGACTAGACCTGTTCCTCCCGCCGCGGTTTGAATCAATATTTTCTCCCCAGGCCGAAGGTTGGCTTTGTCAAATACGGATTGCAACGTCAAGGCAACGACGGGAAAACTACAGCCTTGTTCAAATGTAATATGCTTCGGTTTCTTAACGAGGAAATGCTCATCCGTGTTGACAACGCAGCTATGCGCCCCCATGCGTGCACCTGTCAGCCCGATGACCTCATCCCCGATTTTTACTCGTGTAACACGGCTCCCCGTATTCATCACAATGCCGGAAAATTCAAATCCTGGTGTAAATGGATAATCCGGTTGGGTTGGATAAAGCCCCTTAATACATAAAATATCACCAAAATTTATCGAAAATGCTTTAACCAGCACTTGCACTTCGCTATTGGACGGAACGCTGGGTTGAACAGCATCCAAGACAATGTCTTCAATGGCTCCCGGCTTCGTCAAGTATACCTTGTACCATTCTGAGCATTTATCAATGAAGGTCTCGATGCCTTGCCTGATCTGTTGGATGTGCCGATATCCCTCCTCAGGCGTCATTTGATGGCTTTCAATCATGGAAATGATCTGCTTCACTTTTTCAACGTTGTCCATCAGATACCTCCCAGTAGCTTTAACACTTCGGTACCACTCATCTTCCCATCCGCCAGATTTTGAAGCAATTCGAATTGCGTTCTCTCCCCCACTTCTTCAACGAGCGAATTGGTCGACTTCGGAGGACCTTCATGCCTGCCCTCCTTCGATTGCGGAGCAATGAGCTTGCCATATTCCTTGCAGAGATATGCGGATAAATCACGAACATTTCCATAATCAAACAATGCGGTAGTCCGCATCGTAATGCCGAATTCCTCATTTATGTGCTTCACAAATTCCAGCCCCATTATGGAATCAACACCATAATCAGTAAATTGCTTTTCCGACTTTATATCGTCGTCTGTAAGCTTTAACGTCATCCGCAAAAATAAAACCAGCCTATTGGCTACATAACGCTGTAATTCCGCTTGCGACAATCTGCCAGTATCTTGCGTCGGCTGTTCCAAACGCTCAATTTGACCGGGCGTATGGAAAGGGGGCTCAATCCTAGAAGTAGACGGTGCTACATTTTCTAGTGCGGCGCCAGTTGCCGATATTTCTATGGCTTCCGGATTATTCACAACATAGAGACCATCGCTCTCACCTATTATGACTTGCTGACTATGCTCCATTTTCTCCTCAGCATCCGCCAATAACGTAACACCGCGGAAGCCTTGCACCGACAATTGCTTTTTCCAACACGCTGGCGACAACAGTGGCGAGTGCGGAATTCGCAAGTCATCCTTGAACAGCCACCAGCCTTCGAGCAATCCGAATGTCATCGTCAAGAAATCCATTCTCGACGTCACTTCATTGATGACGAGCCACCCATTCGGTTTCAACAATGTTTTAACATGCCTTAATGTGCGCTCAATATTTTGCGTAGCATGAAGTACATTTGCCGCAATTACGACATCATATTCTCCAGTTGCGAATCCCTGCTGCAATACTTCTTTTTCAATATTAAGCAGTTTGAATTCTACAAAAGGAAATCCCTTTCCGAACGTTTCCTGACCATATTTGAGAAAAGCTTTTGAAATATCTGAATACGTATAAGATAAGTTGTCTCTGTGTTTTTGAAGCGCTGGCAAGATTCGAGAACTCGTTCCACCGGTTCCAGCACCAATTTCCAATATTTTAATGATGCTGCCTTGCTTCAAATCGGGCAGTCTTAATTCGATATAGCGCTGCAATGCCCAAGCCGCTACGCCATTGTAATAATCGGAATCGGCGTTTCCTTGATAGACGGATCCAACCAGTTCCATTGAACCTTCCGGGAACAATATGTTCTCCGCCGGCACTTGCCCAGTCAAGATTTCCGGATAGTGACGCACGCACTCCCATATTAGTTCCAGCTGCGGCCTAATGTCTGGATGCAAGTCACACCACTGCTTCTTGCGTTCTGCAAGCTCATCCAGTGAGGTAGCAGTGCAAGTGCCAGACAAATACGTCCCTTGCTCCTCTAAATGTCCCGCTGTTGCAGCAATTTGCAACAATCCTTCCAACAACCTGGAGTATTGCGGAATAATCCCTAGCTTTTTCTGCAACTCATCTGCTCTGACAGCCTCTCCATCTGGTAAAAAAACGCCCATGCGTTGGAAAGCATTCATCAGCATCTGCTGCCCGAATTCGTTGATAATGCCCCGTGCATGTAGGGACTTTCTAACATGCTTCGTACCCATTTTAGGGCGTTCCGAGATATTTAGTCTTGCATGCGGAATAGAAGCAGACTGTTCTGCGGGAACGACAACGGTCGCATCAAGCTTCCCACCGATTCCCTTAATAACGTTGACATCCGCATTTATAGCAATTAATTGCGGGATGTTCCAAGCGAGAGTACGAACGATTGCCTCCATCCCTACCATTGGATCGATGGAATATAATCCTTGTGCGGCTAGCCGCTTTTGGTAGCTGTCATTCGCTACTACACCAACACTCCCCCAATAGCCCCAGTTCACGATATGAACCGGGTAACTGACCTTTTCACGAATGTAATTTGCAATCGCGTCTTTAAAGGAACAGGCGGCAGCATAATTACTTTGACCCGCATTGCCGGAAAACGACTGCACTGATGAGAAAAAGAGCATGAAATCAAGCGGCTCGTTTTTAAATACTTCATAGAGCTCAATGCTGCCCGCGGCCTTCGGTCGCATAACTTCGAGCAGCGTTTCCTCCTCGAGCGCTTCTAACGAGCAGTCCTTCAGCACCAAAGCAGAATGAATGACCCCGTCTATTTTTCCGAAACGCCGTTTAGCTGTGGCTGCAGCCTCTTCCATTTCCTCCTGATTCGCTAAATCCGCTGTCAAATACAGCAAATCAGCACCAATTTCATTAATCATTGACTGTGTGCTAGCAGTCAATTCTTTAATAGAGCGACGCCCAATCAAGACGAGTTTCGCCCCGTAATGGCGCGATAAAAAGCGGCATAACTCTATACCGATTCCTCCAGCTCCGCCAGCGATAAAATACACCCCTTCTTGTTTGAAGGCAGACTTCTCGGCCCGTGGAAGTACAATCGGATATAACAGGCGCTTATACCGTTTCCCATTCCTAAATGCAATTTCTCCGTGGTATCTCTCGTTTTCCCTAACAATCGCTTCAGCAGTGCTTCGTCTTTCTCCCTCGTTCCCATTTTGCAAATCGAGGCTAACATCCAAGCAATGAATATTCCAGTTCAAATATTCTCGAGCAATCGATTTGACAAACCCAAAGATGCCTCCGGTAAAGGGACTTGCTTCATCTCCCTCAACAGCAAAGGCACGATTTGTAACTACCTTTAATTGAACGGATTGATGCAAATAACCGAGTTTGCTCCATGCACGGAACAGGCGATAAAGCGCGATAATTCCATATTCTTGGCTTTGCTCCAGGCCGATTGCATCTACACGTTCCTGTGTATCGCTGAAGCCCACCAAGATATAAATAATTTCCGGTGCATCCTCTCCCGAGAAAAAAGGATGTGCACCTGCCTGCTGTTCCGATAGAGATGCATGAGTTAATGGAAATCCGACCACCCTATCGTCCAGATGATATTGGCATAGAGCCTCAGAGAACCTTTCCCACCCCGGAGCAGCGGCAATCAATATCCGTTTCCCTCTAGAAGTCGCAGCATGTTCACGGATTTCATTTGGATCCCGCTCCCATTTTGGAACATACAGTAGGGACGCAAGCGGATCCCTAGCTTTTCTGATGCGCAAGCCGCTTATATGAACGCCCACTTTTCCTTGGGCATCCGTCAGCTCAATATCGAATTTGTCATTCCCTGCAGTCGTTACTAACGCATATGCACTTCCTTGTATTGAGTGTGACCATATCAACTCATCGATACTGAATGGCAGATATGGCTCTATTATGCCTTTTGCAGCGAAAATGCCAATGATGCCCTGCAATGCTCCGTCCAAGAGCGACGGATGGATTTGATGAAAACTGCCTGCACCGCCTTCTGGTGCTTCGAGATAACAGAGCGCTTGATCGCCCTTAATCCATATTTTCCGCACAGATTCGAAGAAGGGGCCATACTGAATGCCCAGATTGCGGAACGCATCATATAATTGTTCTGCTTCAATCGTGCTATCGGCAATCTCCATTCGCTCCTGCAGATTTACGGAATTCCGCAATTTTAACGAGGGCTGCATTCCAATAAGACCCTGAACATGTATTTCTGAATGTTTGCCTGGACTGCGCACTTCGAACTGTGTTCCAGCATTTGATGTTTTCATTACAAATTCAATTTTTTTGGGCACGGTATCTGCCGTCAATGCTCGTGCAAGCACTACATCCATCAGATGAAACTCTTTTCCTTTAGCAATCAACGCTGCCGCTTGAGACGCCATATCCAAAAATACTGCGGCTGGCATCGTCGGCAAACCGTGAACTAAATGGTCTGACATAATTGAGTCTTCCGGAGCGACGACGGTTTCGAACACGAGACCGGACTCTTTCATAGAACGTTCGACATGTAGGTTCCCAATCGATAGAAGACTTCCAGAAGAGTGCGGCTGCGGCTGATCCTCTGCAGCCCAATGCCGCTTCTTGGCGAATGGGTAAGTAGGCAATGATACGACTTTGCCTATTCGCTCAGGCCAAAGGGAATACCAGTCGATCTGTGCTCCCCATACCCACAATTGGGCAAGCTTATATGTTTCGTCATGAGATTGGATAGAGCGAATGAAGTCTTTTCCTGAAGCACCGCCTAACATAAGCTCCAACGAGGATCCACTTTGTTTCACATTGCCGGAATGGATCCCTTGCTCAACGCCTCCACCATTGATAAAGGCCTGCAATCGACTTACTACGGATGTAAGATCAGCTGCAACGAAAGCGAGCCTTTCTTCCATATGCTTCCGCCCGGTTTGCAAAGTAAAGGCAATATCGTCTATGCACAGACTTGCATTATACTTCTCGACATAAGCAATAAATCGTGCCGCTTGCTCTATCAATCTGTCCCGATTTAGGGCAGACATTACAATTACGTGCGGCGCCAGCGTATGCAACTGGCTCTCGTCAACAGAGGGGGAGACATACTCTTCCACGACGACATGCGCGTAAGCGCCGCCGAATCCGAAGGAGCTCACGCCAGCTCTTCTTGGCTCTCCATTGACCGATTCCCATGGAATGACTTCACGATTAATGTATAACGGCGAGCTTTCCAGCTTAATATACGGATTCAACTCATGAAACCGAGGCATTGCAGGAATTTCCTTATGCTGCAAAGACAAAATCGCCTTAAGCAAGCCCGCTATGCCTGCAGCACCCTCTGCATGTCCGATATGCGCCTTCGCGGAACCTACAGCGCAAAATGCTGCGCCTTGCCCGGCGTACGGCTTGAACGCCTCCTTTAACGCATTTATTTCTACAGGATCACCCAATTTCGTTCCTGTCCCATGGGCTTCGATATAACCGATCGATGTCGGATTAATTTCGGCATCTTTCCATGCGTCCATGATGACCTTGGCCTCCTGCAACATGCTTGGAGCCGTAATCGATGGAGTGTATCCACCATGATTAATCGCCGTCCCTTTTATAACCGCATGAACGCGATCCCCATCCCGCAAAGCTTGCTGCAACGGCTTCAATAAAACTGCCCCTACTCCCTCTCCTGGAACATATCCGTCTGCCGCGGCATCGAATGTATGGCATCTTCCCGTAGCGGATAATGCTCCAATGCTGCAGAAATAGCGATAATGATGCGAACTTAACAATAAATTGGTTCCCGCGACAAATGCCATTTCACATTCCTGATTGCGCAATGCCCGGCACGCTAAATGCAAGGCAACCAAAGAAGAGGAGCAAGCAGTATCGATAAACACACTCGGGCCCAATAAATTAAAATAAAATGAGGGGCGATTAGCCAGCATGGTGGACGCATTCCCTGTCCCAGAGTGCGGATCAACCGTTTGCGGGAGCCTATCTTTATAATCCTGGAAGCAGGCTCCAACATACATCCCCGTATGCGTTCCTCTTATGCGTCCCGCATATCCGGCATCCTCCATCGTTCCATAAAGCACCTGCAAGAGCAGTCTAAGTTGCGGATCCATCATTTGCGCCTCACGTGGGGAGATATTAAAAAATTCCGCATCGAATTTATCCACATCATCAATGAAGCTCCCCCACTTGCAATACATTTTGTCGGTTGCATACGGTGTCGGGTCGTACCATGGCCGATAATCAAAATGTTCGTGCGGAATTTCTTGCATTAAATCTACGCCCTCGCGAATGTTGTTCCAGAATGAAGGTAGATCCGGAGAACCAGCGAACATGCCTGACACTCCGATTACTGCTATATCCCGTTCACTGCTCTGCTTCCGAAGCTCCTTTGCTCCATACGTTCTTTCAAATTCGTCGCTACTAGTTTGGGGACCCGTAGACAACATCGGTTCTGAGAACGGCAGTTCTGCTGCCCGATCCTTTTGCCCCATCTCCGGTATCTGACTGGCTGCCGATTCCGGAACATGCAATTTTGATCGCATAACCTCAGGATATTGCTTAGCGAAATAAGTCGATAAATCGAGAATATTTTGATATTCAAAAAACAAAGTTGGGTATAATTCTATACCTAACTCGACCTCGAGCTCACGAGCCAATTCGATCAATCTCGTAGAGTCAATTCCCATATCCATAAAATTTTTGCTCTTATCGCCAATTGTTTTTCCTTCCGAGATCAAGCACGAAACCCGTTCTGTCAAATACTTCTCAATGTTGCTTCTGAGCGGATCGTGATAATCCCCCTCAGCACTAGCATTCGACCTGACGATTGTAGACTCCGTTTTATTGATCATGCGGTGAATTCCAGCTACATTAGCTTCCTTTTCCGAACTATCCAAAAGCGCGGAGGACTCTGCCCGCTTGCAGGTTACACCCTCCAGCATTAACAGGCAATTCCCTTCTTCGTCACATACATAAATATTGGTTTCAATTAATTCGGAATTCATTTTTATGACTTCTGACCATGAAAAGCACCGCTGCAACAGAGGCGCAAATACGGTAACTCGTTTGATGAACAGCGGTATAAACGCCCCGTCCCGTGCTTCACGGATACCGCACATGCTGCTGACGATGGCTCCGTCCAGAAGGGCGGGATGTGCAATATAATTTCCTTCCGAGCTTGCGAATTCTTCCGAAAGGCATAATCTCCCGAGCACGACATGATCGCGGATATAAACATGCTCAACGGTTCTGAGCGACTCCCCATGACAGACAGGCGACTTCGATAACTTCTCGTAAATTTCCCGACCTTGCATAATCCGATCCGGTTCGTCCAATACACCTGGGATATTTTTTTGAATCGGCTCAATCTTTTCCATCCTCTCGATTTCTGCGACAGCCGCTTCCGTCCAAGTATTTTCGGACGATTTTTTGTACAAACTTGTAAATTTTTGTTTCTTGTCGTCCCCCATCGTCAATCTGGATCTGATATCAATTGATTCTCCTGATTTGACCGTCGCTGTTCTTTGGAACAATAGTCGGCTGAATTGAAGCGGAAAAGTGTGCCGAACATGATTAACTGCCTCTATTGCCAAAGAGCAATGGGTAACGCCAAGAAGAACTTGCTCGCCAAAGACAGTATGGTCTTGCAGATAGGGCTCACCGTATTCAAAAGTTAACCAGAATTCTCCCTTATTCAATGAAGAAATCCGCAATTGAGCCTCCTCTTTCGTGAATGCTTTATGTTCGAAACGTTCCAAAACCGTTTTCACGTCCAACCTCACCAACTCACCCCCGGTTCATTTGACGGCTCTCAATAATTTGTGTCGCCCGTTCAATATCAAGCTTCCCTTTTTCCAATTCATCCAGTACTTTAGCTATCGCGTCTAGATCGGTATTCGGTTCAATCGATTGATTGTTAGGGGTTTCATCCACATGATAGTTTCGAGATGGAGAAGTCTTCAATCGGTAAGTTCTCCGGTTGAACGAGTGCACGGCAAGCGGAGATCTCTCAGCTTGTCTCTCCCTGTCCGGAGCCTCCTGAACAATAATATGGCAATTGGTTCCCCCGAATCCAAACGAAGAAATTGCTGCTGTTCTAGTGCAGCCATTCTCGCCCCACTTTTGCAGGGAACGGTTCGGGTAGAACGGTGATTCTTCGAACTTGAACCTCGGATGCGGACTATGGCAATGGATTGTTGGAGGGAGTTCTTTATGTTGAAGAGCCAATAAAACCTTAATTATGCTGGCGGCTCCCGCAGCCCTTGCCAAATGTCCGATATTCGACTTAACTGAACCGACCGCGCAGAACTGGGTCTCATTCGTATAAGAACGAAAAACCTGCGTGGCTGCCCGAATCTCAATAGGATCACCCAAGAGCGTACCAGTGCCGTGCGCCTCCAAGTACCCGATCTCATTTGGTCGGACTCCACTATTATCCAACGCCATCTGAATCACTTGCTTCTGCCCTTCCATGTTAGGTACGGTAAGCCCCATCGTTTTCCCGTCATTATTTACAGCCGAACCAGCGATAACCCCAATAATGGGGTCGCCATCCTCCAATGCTGTTTCATAATGTTTCAGCAGAATAAGTCCAGCACCTTCTCCCAAGACGAATCCTTTTGCCTGTTCATCAAAGACGTAACATTTTCCGTCGTCAGAAAGCACTCCCGCTTTGCTGTAAGCAATAAAGACAGAAGGATCAAGCAACAGTTCAATACCTCCAGCGATAGCCATGTCTATTTCTCCGTTAGCAATAGATTGGCAAGCCTGGTGAATAGCGACCAACGATGAGGAACATGCCGTATCTATAACTTGAGATATTCCCTTCAGGTTAAAATAGTCGGAAATTCGAGCGGCCATCATATTAGGAATGGAATTGACCACTAAGCGCTTATAATACTCGTCAGCAAGCCCCGGATCTGAAATTTTCACATATGAGCTGGCTCCGCCACCTAAAAACACCCCGGTACTCGTGTTGGCGGCTTCATCCCTCTGGTAGCCCGCTCTAGACCACAACTCTTCAGCCAGCTCGAGTATGATTCGATGCTGTGGATCCATAATCAAAGCATCATTCGATTCAATCCCGAAATGCTCGGCATCAAAGTCGAACACATGACGGATAAAGCCTCCCCACTTCGAGTACGACTTCCCCGGTTCGGCTTTGTTCTTGTCATAATAGAGCTCGGCATCCCAGCGTTCACCGGGAACCTCGGTCACCAAATCTTTCCCTTGGCGAAGATTATCCCAGTACTGCTCGGGATTGTCCGATCCAGGGAAGCGGCACGCCATCCCGATAACGGCGATCCTGCGATCCTGTACACCAGAGCTTCCGTGCTTACGACCGTCCTCCTGTTGGGCCTTCCGACGTTCTTCCTCTTCATTACCACGAGGAACCGTAACAGCCGATTCCCACACACCAAGTACAGACTCAGGCATGACAACGTTTGATACTGTTTCATGATTCCGCATTACATTCCAACTTTTCGATTCTTCCGTTAAGTAACGGGCAATTCCACGGATTGATCGATGTTCGGCAATCACGCTCGGATCGATCGTTTCCCCATAATGATGCTCTAACCGATTCAAAAGCGCCATCATCGTCACCGAATCCACACCGTATTCGCTTAAATCGTCTTCAGGCTGAAAATCTGTAATGTTTAATTTCAGGGCTTCTGCGCATATTTGAGTGATATCCCGTTCGAAGTCTTTCTCCGAATGCGCTGGTGATGCAACGAAATTTTCACTTTCGTTAGACCGAGGCGATACGCTGCGAGATAATGCTGCTACAATCTTCCTCCTCTGTCCGAACAATGCAATCGTCTGCGTTCTGTCTGAGGCGAGCGCTTCTTCCAATACGGCGATTCCTTCTTTAGTCGGTAAGGGCACAAGTCCCGCTTCTTCTTCCATAATGCGCAACAGATGTTCCTCAACACGCATGCCGCCGCTTTCCCATAGTGGCCAATTAATAGTGACCGTTCGGCCTTGCCTTTGGCCGAGCTGTCTCAACTGCTCGCGCCGCAGCATGAAATGATCCATAAATGCATTTCCAAAAGCATAATCGCATTGTCCACGGTTTCCAGTCACGGCCGATACCGAAGAGAACAGGGCGAAAAAGTCCAATGGCTCGTCAGCCAAGGACTTATCCAAATTCATCGTGCCGTATACTTTTGGAGCAAGCACGCTGTCGATCTGCTCAGGCGATTTCATCAACGCAAGGCTGTCTTGTATTACTCCAGCCCCATGAATCACGCCATTAATTTGACCAAATCCCGATTTTATTTCGTGAATCAACTTGCGAACTTCAGCAGATTGCGCAAGATCTGCCTTCCTGTACTCAACTATGGTGCCATATTGTCGCGCTATGCGATCAATCTTCCTTCTTTGATCGGCGCTAAGATCGGATCTGCCTACCAGTACTAGCTTCGCTTGATATTGTTCGGCTAAGTATTCAGAAATGTGTTGACCAATGCCTCCGGCACCTCCTGTAATGACGTATACTCCATGATGCTTAAAGACGACATTACGAGGAACTAACGACTGTTCTTTCTCCGGCTGCAATTTTTGGACATACCTTCTACTGTCCGCATATCGGATAGCCTTACCTGCATCTTCACTGTATAGAAGTTCCCGCATCGCTATAGATAGTTCGTCGCCCTGCAACTCAGATGCTCCTATTTCTATTGATTTAAAGGAAAGCTTTGAACTCTCAATGGAAAGCGTTTTCAATAATCCATAAGTCGCTGCTGCAACAGGAGACGTAGTACCCGTGGCATGATCATTGCCTGTAACATAAATCATATCCGAGCTGATTGGCTGCCTTTTTCTGAACAAACATCGATACACATACAATACGGAGTAGAAGCTTTTCTTCAGCTCCATCAGAAGGTCTGCACGTTCATCGCCGTCTCTATTCAGCATCCACAGATGTATGATTTTGCGGGGAGTAATCCCATCATCCCGCAGGACTTGAAATAATTGATCATAGTCCGCTTCAGAGCCCGGATTAACTTCATATATGCTCTTTCCAATATGTCCAAAAGATTGGCCAGGCAGCAAATAGACAACCCTCTTCGCATTGTGCGTCCATTTAGATGCCTCAATAAATTCCCGATTTGGCGCCAATACGAGAACATCTTCGTTAAGTCGGGTCATAGCTGTTTCTGAATCGTCTCTATCGCTTTTTTCCCACTGTCGTTTTAAATAAACAACCGAGGGCGATCGCACGTCGTCGCGTACAGCCCGCACCGCGAAATCATCTATTTTTACTGCCACTTGTCCCGATTCATTCGCGATAACGATAGTAAACTTCTTAGTGCCGCTAGCGGAAGATGCTGTCTTCATCAGAACGTGTACATAGCATGTCTCAGATAAGGAATGCAATATATCGACAGCACCCACAGAAAACGGCAAATACGTTGATACGTTCGACTCAGAACCTTCGTTCATCAATCCTTCCACGGTTTGCAGCGCTCCGTCCATTAATGCCGGATGCAGCACATAATCCAGAAAGCTTCCGCGCAGTTCTTTAGGCAGCGATAGAACCGCAATTGCCTCTGTTTCGTTTCCTGAAATACGCTGAATCGACCGCATTGCATTTCCATAGCGAAATCCGATCAAGGAAAAAGCTTCATAGCACTCTCTGCCAGTAATAGAAACCGTGCAGCGACGTTTAATGGATTCGATATCTATAATCTCGTCGCTTTGTGTAACGGGCTCAAATACCAGTTTGCCCTGAGCATGTATTTCATTCTCCGTGGATATCGCAAATTCCACTGAACCCGACTGTGGCAATTTTATGCTTAGGCGTGTATGGATCGGGCAATCTCTACCTTCCATGATGATAGGCTTGGCCCAAACAACATTTCGCAATCCATATACAGTACGCCCGGAAGCCAAGTCTCCTGCTGCTCTAGCCAACTCCAAATACGCTACACCAGGAAACATTGGGGCACCATTTACAATATGATCTCGAATAAAGAAATCCGAACTGCTAAACTTGGTAGAGAACTTAAACTCATCCAACGTCGATATATTTTCCCCAACCATCGGGTGCAATTTTGTTACCACGGTCGGTTTCTCTTTGTGCTTCACTTGCGGAATCCAATATCTTTCTGCGGCAAAAGGGTACACAGGAAGTGAAACCCTTCGGGACTCCCTTCCCATATGAACCATTTTCCAATCGACAGACACACCCACCACCCAAAGCTGTGCCAGCTTCGCATATTTTTTATCCTTGATTAACCTGTGTAAATATTGTTCTCCTTCACTGCCCTCCAGTAGAAGATCACAAAGGAGATTTCCTTTTTTCGAGTTCCCCACATAAACAGTATCATGACAAGCTTCGGCTGATGCATAGGCAAAAAGCGCCTCTCTCATTTGGGAAAGATCGGATGCAACAAATGCCAAGCGCTCTTCCATAGCTTCTCTTCCAACTTGAAGTGTATATGCAATATCTCCGATAGAGGGTTCATCAAATCGAGTAGGCCGACCAGCCCCTGTAAAATGTTTTTGTAGGCTCCGTCCATAATGATGCTGCAAATAAACGGCTGACTCATGCAATGTTGCACAATTCGCCAATATGGATGCTTGCATCTCCAATTCGAATCGCTCGCTAATCATGCCAGCCAAGCGACTTATATGCACGGGATCGAGTCCCAAATCCGTAAATTGTTCATTGGAAGAAATATCTTGCTGACGAATACCTAAAATTTCGGCCGTAGCTTCGGCCAAAAAGGCCAGCAACGGCTCTGTGAAGTCATTGCATGCGGCTGAGCGGGCTTCCAGCAACCGATCTACGTACACCCCCAAGCTGTGGGCGTACGCGCGTAGTCTGTTTGCATTTTTAGCCGATAGTAATATAATTTGAGCTTGCCCATCGATATTATCATGCACGCGCTTCTTGGCCGAAACATATTCCTCCAGAACGATATGGGCATTGGCGCCGCCAAATCCAAATGAGCTGACACCAGCTCTCCTTGGTATAGCCCGTTCACGATCATCTTTTATCGGATCCCATGGTATCGTTTGGGTAGCGATCTTGAACGGACCATCGTCCAATCGAATATATGGGTTCAACTTGTTCATATGAAGACTGGCTGGAATCGTTGCATGCTTCATGGCAAGCAGAACCTTAACTATTCCCGCAATCCCAGCCGCGGTTTCCAGATGCCCGATATTCGTTTTCACAGAACCGATCCAGCAATGCTGTTTAGTTGCCGGCATCCGCCCATGTTTTTTCTGCAGTATTGCAAATGCCTTCTTGAGCCCGTTTATTTCAACTGGATCACCAAGACTCGTTCCAGTCCCATGCGCTTCTATGTAACTGACGGTATTTGGAGCGAAGCCTGCCTTCTCGTAAGCCTCTACGAGCAATTCAGCCTGTGCATTTGGATTTGGGGCTGTTAAGGAATTCCCGCGTCCTCCATGATTTACCGCGCTGCCTCTAATGACGGCATAGATATGATCGCCATCGCTCACGGCATTACGCAAAGGTTTTAGCAATACAACTGCAACCCCTTCACCTCGCACGTAACCATCGGCTCGGTCATCAAATGTTTTGCACCTGCCATCAGGACTCAGCATCCCCGCTTTGCTTTCAGAAATATGAAGCGTTGGAGTAAGCATCACATTTACTCCACCCGCTATCGCCATCACGCAGCCTCCATGTTGAATCGATTCCACCGCTTGATAGATCGCGATCAAGGAGCTGGAGCAAGCTGTATCTACAGGTTGGCTCGGCCCGCGCAAATTAAGTAGATACGAAATGCGGTTGGCCAGGACTGAATGCGTCATGCCGGTCAGGGATTGGGGCTCCAAGTTAGGTACACTCATTTTTAATATTTCATTATAATCCTGCGTAGCTGCGCCCACGAAAAGCGAAGTTCTGGATCCAGCCAGATCAGAAGCCCGATATCCCGCATCTTCGATAGCGTGCCAAACTGCGTTCATAAAGAGTCTTTGCTGCGGATCCATGAGTTCCGCCTCTTTCGGCGAAATGCCGAAGAAAAGCGGATCAAACTTATCGACTTCTCTCATGAATCCACCATGCTTTGCATAAGTTTGGTTGCCTTCCTCTTTTGGATCTCCATAGTATTCGCGCCAATCCCAACGGTCGGGGGGGATCTCCGTAATCAAATCGTGTCCGTCGCGCAAATGTTCCCAAAACTCGTCCAGATTGTCCGATTGCGGCATCATGCCGCTCATTCCGATGATGGCAATCGGTTCGAATGTGTTCACGTCCTTCTCTTCCGTATCCGGGATTAACGATTCTACTTGTTCTGCTTCGATTCGATTTACTGGCGGCGCCTCGGCAACAGATGCATGCGCCTCCATCTCAGGAGGGAAGGAAGACAGACCATAATATCTGCACAAATGTTCCTTATGTTCAGATATGAAATATCCAGAAAGCGCCCGCAGAGTAGGAAACTCGAAAAATATCGAGGGCATAATATCCAAGCGGTACAGTCCGTTCAAACGGTTGCTGAACCTTGTCAAAGTGATAGAATCGAATCCGAAGGAGCTGAGTTCTGAATCAAGATCAATGCGCTTCAAGTCGGTTTTTAACAGTTCATGAACACAATTAGTCAGATCTCGATTCACTTTTCCCTGCAGT
The DNA here is from genome assembly GCF_023713665.1 of Paenibacillus sp. MER 180. NCBI lineage: Bacteria > Bacillati > Bacillota > Bacilli > Caryophanales > Paenibacillaceae > Paenibacillus > Paenibacillus sp. MER 180. The sequence continues at coordinate 279,989 of NZ_JAMAVT010000008.1, forward strand.
TCTTTATCGGAAGGTGAGAAGTCATCCTTTTGGCGTAGCACTTCCGCAATATTCCCCCTTGAATGCTGCTGCCCTTTCCCGCCTTTAATTTGTGTTGTGATTTTGTCTCGATTGCCTGTCAATACAACCGCTTGACAATCAGATTGCGTCAGCAGCCATTCAAAAATCAACATTCCGTCCTGATCGCTCAATGAATGCAAACCAAGCACATTCGATAAATAATCTTTTGTGTCCTGTTCGAGCTTCATTCCGCCATTTTCCCAGAAAGGCCAATTAACTGATACTGTCTTCCCTGCGCGCTGCAGGCTATCACGCCAACGCGCATATTCATCCATAAATCCGTTAGCAAATGCATAATCGCTCTGCCCGCGGTTGCCAAATATGGATGCAAGTGAAGAAAACAACATAAAAAAGTCGAGAGATTCGTCCTTTGACGCTTCATCCAAATAAATAGTTCCCCGTATTTTAGAGCCGAAAATGTTTAGGCTCTCTTCTATTTTCTTATTAATCAAAAGCGAATCATTATTTGAGCCCGCGCTATGAATGATGCCATGCAAAGCCCCGAACTTGCTTCGGGCTGTGGCAATGAGTCGATAAGCATCTTCCCTAGTTGCTACATCCGCCTCGACATAAATAACCTCCGAGCCATAGGATTGAAGTTCTGCTATGCTTCCCTCTACTTCCGTGCTGCGAGATCTGCCAGCCAATACGAGCTTGGCCCTATACTTTTTTGCTAAATGCCGAGCAACAAGGTAACCAATACCTTTTGCACCGCCAGTTATAACATATACACCATTCTCTCGTAGCTTAGGACAGGCCGTAGTTGTTACCTCCATCGGCTGTCCGGTGACTTCGCGCAGCTCTTTAATCCACCTAGTGCCTTCTATATAACGAATTTCTGTTTGATTTCGATCTGAACACGCCAGCTCACCCATAATAATACTAGCCAGCATCGTATCATCGGAAGCTGCAAAAGAAATCGTACGACCTAAAAATGAATGATGCTCGGCCTTCACTGATTTCAGGAACCCGTTCATCCCCTGATGAAACGCTGCTCCCTGTTGCGTATCTGAAAATACATATAGAAATTGTATTTGTCGCGAAGGCTGTCGTCGTATAGCCGTTTTCACGAAAGAAAAAAGCGACATCATTTCATAGGCCCAAGAAGCAGCTGCAGCTTCTGCTAATTCTCCGTCCCATTGCGGCGCGATATATACGATCCTCGAAGGTAATATTTCTAAACGGTTTTCCAAAATGGAAAACAGCGAATGAAGATCAGCTTCATTGTTTCGGGCAATAACGAAGCCTTGTCCGTCAAGCTCCTCGAATCTTTCTCCGAAACAAGCGGAAACAACCTTATTAATCATACCTTCTACATGTTCAATTGAGGCATTGATACGACGCAATCGTTGCGAATCGTGACCAATCAGCAGAAGCGGAGACGCTGTCTCCACTTCCACATCCAGTCGACTTTCCGCCCAATGCTGCCGATAAAGAAGAATGGAAGGTTCTTTCCTGATCCCCCCATTTGCTTCCGAATTAGTCAAGTCAAGCTTTTTATAGAGCGCCAAGCCTTGTTCAGGAGTAATTTTCCGGCTTTTCAGCATGTCAGCAATGGCGCTTAACTCGTATTGTCTGCTCATACCTTGCTCACTCCCGTAATAGACTCAACTGCATGAACATCAAGTTCTCCGCTATATATTTTGCGGAATACATTCAACAGTTCTTTATCACGCATATCCTCGGTTTGCAGCTGCATCCTCTGCTTGTCCACAATCCTGCCAAGAAAATCACGAATCTGGATAGCTACTCGTCCCTGTTCATCTGCAATGACAATATTGAACTTGGTCGCACGAAAATCAATTTCCGAGCTCCTATCCGCTAACGTGACATGAACATAACAGGAGGTAGACATTGGCCTTATAATTTCGAGCGTCCCCAGTGAAAATGGTATATATAGCTGATTTCTTCCCTCTTCGGTCTTAATCCCGGCAATGGATAGCAGCGCAGCATCCATCAGGATCGGATGAAGGACATATTGGTCAAATTGCTGGCACAGTTCATCAGGCAATTGCAGCTTCGCAAGAGCTTCCATCGGGCTGCCCCACACTTGTTGAATGGCGTGGAAGCGGGAACCAAGTTCTAATCCCTTGGCGCTTATGAGGGAGTACAACTCCCTACCAGTAAAATAATTCATCGTACAGCGCTGGCGTATGACCCCTAAATCAACCGATAGCTCCCTTTGCGCACCGCTTCCGCTCTTGCCGATGCTCAATTTTCCCTGAAAATGCATGTCCTTGCTGCCGTCTTTCCGAACGGAGTATACCGCGCAATCCAATAAGCCCTCATCTCCCTCACGCAATCCGACATAAACGCTGCGAGGTTGGGAGCCCATTTGAATGGGACTAGCCCAAACCGCACTTCTCAACTGCAAGATCCTCTGGTCAGATGCCAATTCGGCCGCGGCTCGCATCATTTCCAAGTACGCCACACCAGGCAGTATGTTATGCCCAAATACAACATGATCAGCTAAATAAAATTCGTGGCCAGTGAATATCTTCTCATACCTATGCTCGTACAAAGAGGAAATGTTGCTGTCGATTAAAGGATGCAGGCTCTCCGCCGACTTCATAGAATGCGCAGCATGATGCGCATTAGGATCAAACCAATAGCGTTCTTTGGCAAAAGGATATGCGGGAAGCGAAATTTTTAAAGGCCGCTCTCCCGGATACAGCTCCTCCCAACGCAAATCGCAACCGTGAATATACATCTCCGCTAAGGTACGAAGTATCTCGTATCGACTAGACAGATCCGTTGACTGGGTCAAAACCTTCAAAAAGCGCTCCCCTTCCCGAATCGTGGATGGCTCCATTTTAACCTTCCGTTCAGCCGGATTAAGGCGATAAATGTGTTGCGAATTCTCACCGCGGATTACTTTTTCTAAATTGTCAATTAAACCGGCCCCATCTTGTACCAGCATGCAGCAGCGAATCGGGAAATGGTCTCTTCCTGTGTTTAAGGTAAAGCCAATATCATCCAAATCATAATGATGTCCTTCCCGCTCCATCCACGCCTGCAAATCCGCCGCTTTTTGCCGCAATGCGGCATCCGTTTTCGCCGATATGAATATCAACTGAGGACCTACCGGCTTCTGCGGCCTTTTTGGTATCAAAGGAGGCTCTTCCACAACCATATGCACATTCGTGCCGCTGAAACCAAATGCACTGACTGCCGCCCTCCTTGGACTCCCCTCTGAGACTTTCCATGGGCGCAGTTCCGTATTGACATAAAAGGCACTGTCCTCAAAATGAATAAATTCGTTGGCTTCTTTATAATTAAGCGATGGCACAAGATGCTTCTGCTCAATGCAAAGTATTATTTTAATCAGCCCTGCGATACCAGCCGCTGCCAGTGTGTGGCCTATGTTCGTCTTTACAGAGCCGATTGCGCAGAACGATGTCTTCGATGTATATCGTTTATAAGCATCCGATAAAGCATCGATTTCAATCGGATCCCCCAGTTTCGTCCCCGTTCCGTGCGCCTCCACATAGCCGATGCTCTCAGGATCGATTCCGTAAGTATCGTATACTTCGCATACCAATGCTGCTTGAGAAGGAGCACTCGGCGCTGTAATGCCATTGGTTTTTCCGTCTTGGTTCATGGCTGAACCAGCTATTACGGCATATACATGATCTCCATCCTTCAGCGCAGTGGCAAGTGGCTTTAACAGAATTGCGCCTACTCCTTCACCCGGTACAAATCCATTGGCTCGCCGATCGAATGTCATGCACGCCCCATCGGCAGAAATCATGCCCGTTTTGCTAGCCAGCACATGAAATTGAGGTGTGGCCAACACTTCCACGCCTCCAGCAATCGCCATCTCGCACGACCCGTTTCGAATACTTTCGCAGGCTAAATGAACGGCCGTCAAAGAGGAAGAGCAAGCTGTATCAATTGCCATGCTGGGTCCTCTTAAATTCAAGTAATATGAAATTCTAGAAGCAAGAATAGCATCGCTATTCCCCATAAACGCATGACTATCCTGACATTCGGGATAACCCTCCATTAATTTATGGTAATCACCGGAACCAGCACCGACATAAACACCGCATTTTGTTCCCTCCATTTGCCTCATGCTGTATCCGGCATCTTCTACTGCTTTCCATGCTTCTTGTAAAAATAAGCGCTGCCGTGGATCCATGAATTCCGCCTCAGCTGGAGAAATATTGAAAAATGCTGGATCGAATTTATCCGCATCTTCCATAAGCCCCGCATGTTTGCTGTAACTTTTGCCTACAGCTTCCGGGTCGGGGTCATAAAACGAATCCATAGACCATCGATCGATTTCCTTCACACTGGAAATTCCGCTGCAAATATTCCTCCAAAATTCCCTTATATTTCGAGTCCCGGGCATTTGTGCGGACATGCCTATAACTGCAATGTCCATTCTCTTTCCGGCTTGCGCAACATCTTCAATTAACATAGCCTCTGGCGGGGAAGGTCGGCTGTTGGCTGCCTCTTCGAACAACCGGTAATCCTCACACTGCTTGCAAAGGTACTCGGTTAGCTGGCGAATCGTTGCATAATTAAACAAGTCCGTCGACCTCAGCGACATTTGGAGTCTTGCATTAATTAGTTCAATGATTTCCACCGCTAAAATCGAATCTACCCCGAAGTCAGTAAATGGAGCATCGATATCAAAGCGTTCCCTCTCGACCTCAAGCACTTCGGACAGGCTGTCCATAATGGCCGCCTCCATGCACTCTGTTGCGGATACAAGATTTATTTCATCTTTTGCGTGCTTTAGCGATTCCAGCTTCATGTCGGGATTCTGAGTGACATGGCTCTCAATAGTCAGCTCTTGATGTTTACGTAAAAAAGACTTGGCTACGATGACATGCTGTCCAGTACCACGCTGCTCCGAATTGTTAGTCCCCAGCACTGCAACATCGGCAAATCCCAAATGATTAAGCAGCGAGCACCACATATCAGCCGAAAGCAGAGGAGAGCTCTTCAGGCGAATGTTTTCATCTTCATAAAGCCACCAGCCATCAAGCAACCCGAACGTAAGCGTTAAGAAATTTTGCCGCTCCGTTCCTTCATTGACAATAAGCACTCCCTGCTCGGACAACAGCTGCTGCACATGTCTTAACGTAACCGTCATGTTTTTCGTCGCGTGAAGCACGTTAGTCGCCAAAATCAAATCGTAATCTTCCAGATGATAACCTTGCTTCACCGGATCTTCCTCTATATTGAGAATTTTGAAATTCACAAATGGATAATCGGCGCCAAATTCCTTTTTTCCGTGATTGACAAACGCAATAGAAATATCCGTATAGGTGTATCGGATCATCTCTTTATATAAAGACAATCCTTTGAGAATAGATGCGCTCGTGCCCCCCGTACCAGCTCCGATCTCCAAGATTTTCAACTGTTTACCAGGGGGCAAACTGTCTTTTCTGGCTTCAATCCAAGCAATCACTCTATTCAATACCAAATCATTGAAATAATCGGCTGCCTGATTCCCGCGATAGATGCCTTTGATTCGATCGAGTGACCCGCCTGGAAACAAAATATCCGTTGCTGGCGTTTTCCCGGAGAGTATGCCGGCATAGTGCTTCGCGCATACAGACACTAGTCGGATATAATCTTCAAGCTCCGGATAATTTTCAATAAATTGAAGGATCGATCGATCCAGATTTCTTAATTCATTACTGACGAATGCAGACTCATTCCAATCGTACATATAACCATTGCCGTGGATGATATCATGCTCCAACAAAATGTCGATTAGTTCGTCGAACAATCGATCATAGCCGGGAACGATACAGAGCTTGTCTTTTAGCTGCTTTTTCGTATACCGGCCTTTGCCGCCAGAAAAAATGCCCATAGTTTGAAACGCTTCAGCAAGTACGAATGCGCTCAACTGATTAAGCCGATCAGTCCCATTGCGAATATGGCGCGTATAATCCAGATCTAAGGAAGGCAGTTTGTCATCAATGCGAATACCCATTTCTTGCAGCAAACTCGACTCTGCTTTGATTACCATCATCTGATCCGCCCTGTTGATGCCGCAAATATAGGTGATCGCTTCCATCCCTTCTCTAGGAGAAAGCGAATATAGTCCAGCTTCTGCTAGCTTCCTATTGTAATCTGGAGTCGCTACAATCCCCACGCTTCCCCAATAACCCCAATTGATAATTTTTACTGGAGTAGATCCGCGTTGGCGCCAATAATGGGCAAAGGCGTCTTTAAACGTGCAGGCAGCGGCATAGTTGCTTTGGCCAGCATTCCCCGAAAATGACTGCGCCGACGAAAAAAACAGCACTAGATCCAGATCTTCGTTTCGAAGCACATGATACAACGTAACTGCTCCAGACATTTTAGGCGCCAAAACCGCCTGCATTTCGGTTTCATCCATAAACTCAATCAGCCGATCCTTCAGCACAATTGCTGAATGAATCGCACCATTGATACGACCAAACCGCTCCTTGGTTGCGTGCAGGGCTCTGTTCATTTCGGCATAGTTGGAAATATCGGCTTGGAAATACAGAGCTTGTCCCCCCTGATCCCTGATAGCTTCAATTTGCCGCGTTATCCGTGCATCCAGCGGACTCCGCCCGATCCAAGCGATATTGGCTCGATATTCTCTGGCTAAATGCTTGCTTAATTCAAATCCAATGCCCCCTGCTCCGCCAACTATGAGGTACACCCCGTTTTGTCGGAACATCGGCGCATGTTGTTGATTGCTCATCTGGTCAGCCGCTGGTGTTAATTTCTTTGCGTAACACCTGCCTCCGCGAACCGCGATTTCCCCGCAGTCGGCTTGATTAGACACCCCCGCGACTAGCTCTACCAAATGACTCACTTTGACAAGCTCGCTATCAGACAAAGCCTGAAATGGAAGATCCACAGCCCTTATGGTCCATTGCCCGAATTCTTTAGCTAATGATCTCGAAAATCCGAACAGCCCTGCATGTACGGGATATATCGGGTCTTCTGGGCGCAGCGACTGGGCTCCTGCCGTGACGATGCACAACTGAAGCGGAGCATTGCTCCATCGAAGCTCGCTGGCTGACTGAACGAATCGGAAAACGGACAAAAGCCCTAGCTGTTGAGCCTCTGCAAGACGGACATTGTCCAGCACAGCGTCGTCTTCTCCGCTCACTCCACCGAAATGAAATACAATATCGGGACGCTTTATCGATTTCAGCACTTCCTTAAAGGAGTCTGTAGATGCAAGTGGAATTTCCCACTCCCTTTGGCTTACTCGAGCATCCAGCACCCCGAGACGAATTCGCAAAACTTCATTGTGCCGGAGGTATTGCTGATCTATTGCCTCTGCCCAATTTTCCTGTCCGGAAGGGAATATACAAAGAATTGTGCTCCCTCTAGCTTCTCTGCCGAACGCTTCATTCAGATAGAAGGGCTCCCATTTGGGAACGCAATAGATTGGCGCTAACGCAGGCACAGACTCAGCTTCGGAAGCCTTTTCAATGAGCTGCTCAGTTCCTTTCCCCCGTTTTATCCAGTGTCTCTTTCTCTCAAAAGGATAGGTGGGCAATGAAACTTTTACAATTCGCCCACTGTCCTCGTACAATTTTCCCCACGGAATTTCCTTGCCTTCTATCCAAGCAGAAGCGATAAGGCTGTAATTTCTTTGCTCGATAGCCTGCATGATTCGTTGCTGAGCCATCATAGCCTTCGTATCCGCTTCCCGAGAATCAGCAGCATAAGTCGTTACGCTGCCTGCATATACGTCTTTAACTTGCTCGCCAGTCAAAAATGATTGCATTTGTGCAACTAACATGTCTTTCTTCGACGCAATAAAGGCGGCACGGTGCTCCATTGCCTGCCTTCCGGTTTGCTGCACATAAGCAAGGCGACGCAATGACGGACAGTCTTGGCGTTGCAATAACGAAATAAATATTTTAATGTAGGCACGCAAAGCGTTCTCGCTCTTGGCTGAGATCACAATGAGCTGCGCTTCTCCTTCGTTCGTGTGCTGCATCTCTGGGCTATGCGGTGGCGAATACTCTTCCAAGATGACATGTGCATTGGAACCGCCCGCTCCAAAAGCACTAATCCCAGCCCGGCGCGGATAGTCGCCCCGGTTCCAATTTTCAAACTTGGTCTGCACCTGCAAGCCGGATCCATGAAAATCAATATTCGGATTCACTACTTCCGCATGAAGAGAGGGAATCATTTTTTTATATTTCATTTGCAGCAGCACTTTGGTAACTCCCGCAATACCTGCCGCCGATTCCGTATGCCCGATGTTTGATTTTACCGAGCCTATGCGGCACGCTGTACTGCCTCCGATTTCCTGAAAAGCCTTGCGCAGAGCCGCAATTTCGATAGGGTCACCCAAGGACGTTCCTGTACCGTGAGCCTCGATGTAACTAATGCTATCCACCGGTATGTCTGCTTTTTGTATGGCGTGTTTGATTAATTCCGCTTGAGCGTTGAGACTTGGAACAGAATATCCGTTCGTCCTACCGCCATGGTTGATCGCTGTTGCCTTGATTACAGCATAAATTTGATCTCCATCTGCTACCGCTTGCTCCAGCGGCTTCAAAAGAACTGCACCAACACCCTCGCCTGGAACGAATCCGTCTCCCTGCTCACCAAAACTGCGGCATTTCCCCTCTGAGGAAGCGAACCTGCCTTGGCTCAATAGAATGTATTTATTCGGGTGAAGCGTCAAGTTGACGCCCCCTGCAAGGGCTACCGTGCATTCCCCTTTTCGTATGCTGTCACAGGCTAAATGGAGAGCAGTCAAAGAAGAAGAACACATCGTATCTATTGCCATGCTGGGACCGTGAAAATCAAAAAAATAGGAAACGCGATTAGCAATTGATGCAAATACGGAATTCGGGAGCTGGAATCCGCGTTCGGCCTGTTCCATGCCATACAGCTGATATTGCCCATACATAACTCCAACAAAGACTCCAACTATGTCCTTCTGTAGACTTTGCCTCGTATAGCCTGCATCCTCTAGCGTATTCCAAGCAGTCTCCAAAAAAATCCGTTCCTGAGGATCCATGAGATCTGCTTCTCTCGAAGAAATATTAAAAAATATGGAATCGAAGCTTTCAGGTTCACGAATAAAGCCGCCATGCCTAATATAGCTCTTACCTTTGGTTTCTTTATTTGGATCAAAGTATCTTTCGATTTCCCACCGTTCTGGCGGAACCTCTTCCACGCAATTTCTCCCGTTACTAAGGTTATCCCAAAATTCAAGCAGATTGTCTGCCATAGGGTATCTTCCGTCCACCCCGACAATCGCAATCTCACCCGATCGTTCTACCAATTTTGCAGAAACATGATGGTCCGTTTCCCTTTCCGTCTGCATATCCTCAAGAGACTGCGCAGAATCGGAAACAGAAAGATTCGAGGAAGTGTTTGGTATGCATTCTTCGCAAGAATAAAACCATTGAGCGCAGGCAGCCCCATGATTGTTGACGAGGTATTCCGCTAACCTGCTTATATTCGAATATTCAAAAAATAAAGTTTTGGGAAGTTCGCCAAACTGATTTTCCAGCATTTTATTTAGCCGTGTCACCATTAGAGAATCGATTCCGTATTGTTCAAACGGTACCCTTACATCGATTCGCTTGTCATCAAGCTTGATTTCCTCGGCAAATATGCGAATTAGAAAACGCTCGATATGCTGTAGCAGGGAGACTGAATGATCCTCATCAGTTGCGGGTAAAGATTTCATCTCTTGCGGCGCAGAAAGCTCCGTCGTCCGCAGCCGCTGATACGCTTCCTCCGAATTGATGCGCCCTGATGCCAACAACGAGAGAATCTCTCTTCTATTTAGGCGATCCATACAACTCCTCCATTAATCGATCAACTTCATCTGGCGTATATTCTTTATTTTCGAGTTTTATAAGCAACTCTCGCAACGCTTCGTCCTTGAAATCAGAACTAGATGGATCTTCAAGTTGCGTGAGATACCGAAGATCATTTCTGAAGGATACGTCCTTCAGGGCGATTAGCGTTTCTCCGTCCTTATTAAGCACTGTGATATCGCATTTCATTAGACCGGACGCCTGCTGATCATAATCCCCCCGCTGCTGAACCAACGTATAGCAAAGAGAGGGTAAAGGCTTATAAATCTCTATCAATCCCACCCCGTATGGCAGCAATGGTCGTCCTTTTTTTCCGTCCTTAATTCCGATAAGTCCCGCTACAGACTGCATCGCTCCGTCAAGCAAGGATGGATGCAGCATATATTTGTCTCGACCATCTGATTCGATGATTAAACGCGAAACGACTTCACCGTCACCAATGTGCATACTGTCAATCGCGGTAAACTTCTCGCCATAGTCGATGCCGATTTCCGTGAAATACGGATAAATTTCAGTCCGTGTAAATGTGAATGGACAGCGCTCCATGATGTTTCCTATGTCGAATTTTCTTGCAGGCGCTCGCGAGCCCTTTTCCGTATGCATTTCCCCAGAAGCAAAGATACAATCTTCTTCATCACTTCCGTCTCGCTCGGCACGGATTTCAAATCGGATGCCGTCCGCTTTCGGATAGATAACCGTTTCGACCCGTTTTGGACAATTTGCGATCTCGAGCTTATTTTCCCAGATGATGTTTTTCATCGTAATGATAGTCTGCTCCGAAGCAGCTTCTCCAGCTGCGCGTGCCATTTCAATAAATGCCGTGCCTGGTAGAATCTTTTTGCCCCCTACCCGGTGATGATCAAAATAAAATTCGGAGCCATTAAAGATTGAACGGTATTTATGTTCCTTCAATGTGGACACATTGTAGTGAACAAAAGGATGAATAACCAACACAGGGTCATTGCCTTCATTTCCTTTTGCCTCCACCCAATAACGCTCTCTTGCAAACGGATAACCGGGTACCGACACACGTTGAGGGATATCGTAGGTGTATAATTTTTCCCAAGGCAGCTCATAGCCTCGAACCCACACTTTCGCCCATTCCAATAGCTGCTCGCTTTTTCGGCAAGGGTCGTCCATCATTAAAGCTTCATCTTCACTCAAGTCGGAACTATTCATGATATTGCCGCTAAAGAGATTTTCTCCTTCGCTGTGACCCTGTTCGTAATCCAGCAGTCCTTTGAGGATTCCTTCTTTGTCCGATGCTACGATAGCCAGTCGTTCCGGCATTTCCTCCCGGCCCGTTTGGAACGTATAAGCAATATCCGAAATTTGCTCATCGGTTAGCGGCTCTTCTAATAAAAATTTCCTTACTTTTTTCGCATAGGCTATTAACCGGTCTCTATTTTTGGCTGACAGCACGAACAAAAATGTTCTAGGACTTTTGTTTTTCCGTGGCAGAGCTCCGGCGGTAAACTGTTCGATAAGGACATGTGCGTTCGCTCCTCCGGCACCAAATGAGCTGATACCGGCTCTTCGCACATTCGTTCCCTCAGACACCTTGGATAAATGCCAATCAGCAAGTTCCTTCTGTACATAAAAAGGAGAATCAGCAAAATTAATTTTTGCATTTTCTTTATCTGAATGAAGGAGGGAAGGAGCCAACTTATTATGCTTTAGCTGGAGCAGTATTTTCGTAATTCCGGCAATTCCCGCGGCCGATTCCAAATGTCCAATATTGGACTTAACCGACCCTATTGCACAAAATTGACGCTTATCCGTATATTGCCGAAATGCCTTAACCAACCCTGCAAGCTCAATCGGATCCCCTAGTGACGTCCCCGTACCATGTGCTTCAATGTAGCTAACCGTTTCCGGGTGAATTTGGGCCTTACGGATTGCGTCAGAAATTACGCTGCATTGGGATTGGGGACTGGGCACATGATAACCACTGCTTTTTCCAGTATGATTTAGCGAAGTTCCCCTGATAATCCCGTAAATAAGATCGTTATCAGCAATTGCCTTGTTCAAAGGCTTTAGCAGAATCGCACCTACTCCCTCACCGGGAACATACCCATCTCCGCCTTCTCCAAAGCTCCGACATCGTCCATCGCTTGACAAAAACTGCCCTTGGCTAAGTACCTTGTATTTTCTCGGGTGTAAAGTGAGATTTACTCCCCCCGCAATAGCCAGCTCGCTCTCTCCATACAGCAAACTAACGCAGGCTAAGTGAATTGCCGTGAGCGATGAAGAACACATTGTATCAACTGCCATGCTAGGACCGGTAAGATTTAAAAAATACGATACCCGGTTCGCAATCGAAGCAAACACCGACGTCGGATACGTAGCAGCGCCACGATCCATCCCCTCGTAATGCTGGTACTGTCCCCACATTGCTCCGACGAATACGCCCACCCGCTTTCCATCGATCCGCTTTCTCGTGTACCCCGCATCTTCCAGGGCATGCCAGGCCGTCTCCATAAAAATTCGTTCTTGGGGATCCATAAGTTCGGCTTCTTTGGGGCTAATATTAAAAAAGAGAGCGTCAAATTTATCAACATCGCTTATAAATCCGCCCCATTTGCCATAACTCGTTCCCGCTTGGTTTCGATCTGGGTGGTAATGTTTCGTGTAGTTCCAGCGTTCCTCAGGAATTTCTGTGATGCAATCCTGTCCATTAGCCAAATGAGCCCAAAATTCCGAAATGTCATCCGCCATTGGATATCTTCCCGCGAGACCGATAATTGCTATATCCTGATCTGTCTCCCCTTCAAAGCCAATCGTAATTGGACTGGTATCCAATTGAATACCTTCCTCTTCTTCGGGCGCGATCCAATAATCGAGATGCTGTTCGAATCGGTGCTTATCACCCTCAAGCGCCAATATATGAGTCTCCGACATTTGTAGAGCCTTCTGAAAAGCGGAAAACCCAGCATCAATGCCAAGAGCCGCCATCCCCTTGTCGGCCATCACCTTCTTGTTGCGCAAAGTCGTTTGCATGCTGCCCTGCTCCCATAGCGGCCAACTAACAGCTAAACTTCTGCCATGCCTTTTCTTTTGTAGCCGCAAGCGTTCACGTATTCCGACATAATGATCCATGAAATGATTGGCATACGCATAATCAACCTGTCCAATATTGCCGATCAGCGATGTGACTGAAGAAAATACAGCAAAAAAATGCAAATGCTCTTCCTGCAGTTCTTCATCCAAATACACGCTGCCAAGGATTTTTGGAGCACATACCTCCTCGAATTCATCGATACGCTTATCCGCGGAAATCCCATCCCTGAGCACCCCGGCCGCATGAAGAACGCCGTCAATATGACCAAAACGCGCCTTAGCCGTGCGTACCAGTTGAGCCACAGCACTCCGCACAGAAACATCGCTCTGGATGTAGCAAGCTTCCGCTCCCATCTCCTCTAATTGCTGCAGTTGCTCCATTCTTTCCTCAGATAAAGCGCTTCTGCCCGTTAAAATAAGTTTCGCCTGATATTTCGCCGCTAATTTTCGAGCAAATAAATAGCCGAGACCACCCATTCCTCCAGTAATTAAATAAACTCCGTTCTTTACAAACGGATCCGTTGATTCCCTTTTGGACATATCGACTCTTTGCAAGACTTTTAGATGCCTTCGATTATCCATAAAAAGTACTTCTTCATGCCTCTCCTTGATTGCCGTCCATTCTTTAGATAGAAGTCTAATCCAAGATCCAGTCTTGGCTGATTCAGAAATATGCGCTATGGTGAACCGCAGCTTCGGATGTTCCTTCTGCAGCACTCGAGTCATGCCGCTTACTGCCAGCTGTTGCGGCTCTGTCCAATCCGTCACCGCGTTCAACCCGCAAATAAAAGAAATTGGCTGTTCGAGTCTCAAGTATGACAAAGCTAAAGTGAGCTGCAACACGGAATAAGCGAAAAGTTCTATTTCAGAAGGATTTCCCTTAACTTGTTTGTCGATCCCTATCCGAGACCAGAAATGAAGAACTGCTTCGGGATACCAGCCTGCATGTTTCAAATTCTCAATCAAAGCGAAATAATCAGCAGCATTCCTAGGAGAAATCGCAAACCTATCGCTGCACGTTTGTTCGAACACATCTCCTTGTTTAACCAAGACAACATCGTAATGTTCCCTTATGAGCGCATCTGCATGGACATTATCAATATCGAATACCAATATTCGACGAATGTTTCGTCCTCTGTTTGCAGGGGCTTCTTCTGCCTTCCATATCGGTCTATAAAAAACTGTTTCGGATTCAGAAAGTTCCCCACTATCCTCGATTTCCATCATTCCACTTCCCAATTCGCTGCACTCCACCCGTTCCATCAGATCGCCGTGGTTATGATCCATGTACTGTGCCAAATCTTTTATATTCGCATATTCAAACAAAAGCGTAGGGTAAAGAGAACAATCAAACCTCTGCTCAAGCAGAGCTACAATATCCAAGAGATCTCTTGAGTTTAGTCCTTGATCATAGAAGCCTCGGTTCAGGTCGAGTGATGATTCCGGCTGCTGCAGGAACTGGGCCACGATTGTCCGAAGCCTCTGTTCAGTAGGCGTAGTTTGCTTTTCTCCGGCGGCAGTAGCCAGTTCATTTTGAGCGTTCTGTAGAAAAGAGTCCTTTGATGAATTCCATGACAATTCTTCCGGCTTGGCATCTGTCGTCCGAAGCAAGCTCTGCAGCAAGTTATCGGAACGGACCCTTTTTGTACCCAGCCTGTTATAGAAAGCTATTGGCAAGCCTTCCTTATTAAGCACTTCGATATCAACGTATGTAATATCACCAGTGGCTGAAATCGTAAATGAGTCCTTGCGGACAAGAAAGTATCCCTTCTCTCCCATTTGGCCTTGCGTCTTAAATGATGCCATATGCAAAGGAATAAACGGCTTTGCGCCGTCTGGAGTTTCATTCATGTAAGAGGACATAAGAACGCCAAGCATACATGTAGCTCCATCCAAATAAGCAGGATGAAAATGAAAAAAATGGAGATACGGTCGAGCCGTATCCCCCAATTCCACTTCAGCCAAAATATAAGCCTTCGATTCATATACTTGTCCGCGCAGCTTCATAAAGTCATCATGGTGAATATCCGAATTCCGAATCACTTCATAGACGCTTTCCAAGTCTCTCACCGACTCGGCTCGATGCTTCAGAGCATCTATGTCAACCGATGCCGCTCCTTGCGCTTCAACTGGGTCAGTCCGCAGATGAATTTCGCACTGCAAGTTATCAGATACCTCCGAATCAATAACCTTGTCACCGACCACCTTTTTGCTCTTAGCAACCACTTTCCAATACTCTCCCTGCGGTTCCAACGTTATTTCTATCTTTTTATCGAAATGATCACTCGTCGCAATCGGCTCCATAAACAAAATGTTGCGAACTTCCAACTGCTCGGGATTATAGCCTTTGGATATGAGAAAACGGTACAGTATGTCCAAAAACGTGACGCCTGGCATGATGGGAATTTGATGAACCCGATGATCCTTGACTATGAAATCGTCGTTTCTGACGAACAGGCTGCATTTATAAACGTTCAATTTCGCCGCTCCTTTCTAACTGCCGGCTAGATGACAACACTTTTTTCTTCCAGCCGTTCTGTATCGGAGTTTTCACCAGACTCGTCGATGATTTGCAAAAATAAAGGCAGCTCGCATGTATTCTCTTTCGCTTCGACCGATCTGAAATGCCCGTCTGTCTGTATTTCAGCCTCGATCCAGTAGCGTCCCTTATTGAAACTCGCTTTCGGAAGCGGGGAGCGTACGCAAATGCCCTCGTTATTCCATGAACTTAGTATGACATGGGCATTAGTACCCCCGAATCCAAAGGAACTAATTCCAGCCATTCGGACACCATGCGGTGGCATCCACTCCTTCGCTTCGGTAACGGGATAGAATGGAGAACTACTAAACTGGAACCTTGGATTCGGCGTAGAACAATGAAGCGTTGGCGGAAGATGCCCGTTGTGGATCGCCAAAGCCGTTTTGATGAAGCTGGCAATTCCCGCAGCGCTTAATAAATGACCCATATTGGTTTTGACGCTGCCAACACCGCAATATTGCAAGGCATTCGTATATTTACGAAAGGTATTGGTTAAAGCACGCAGCTCAATTGGATCGCCAATCATCGTTCCTGTGCCGTGTGTTTCTATATAAGTAATGGATTCCGGTGATACTCCAGCCACATCAAGAGCCTTTTCGATAACTTCCATTTGCGCTTCCGGATTAGGTGTCGTTATTCCCATTGTATGTCCGTCATTATTAACTGCCGTAGCTTCAATAACGGCATAGATTCTGTCGCCGTCTGATACGGCTTGCCGGAGTGGCTTCAACAAAACTGCGCCGCAGCCCTCCCCAGGCACAAATCCGTTCGCTCCCTCATCAAAAGTGCGGCATCTTCCATCCGGAGACAGCGCCCTGCCTTGACTCAACATGAGATAAGGTTGCTCGTCCAACAATATATCGACTCCCCCGGCCAAAGCCATCTCCGATTCCCCGGCCAACAGACTTTGACATGCCAAATGTAGACTAACTAGTGAAGAGGAACAGGCCGAATCCACAACAACGTTCGGACCCTTGAAATTAAAAAAGTGAGACACATGACCAGCAATGAAGTTTTGACCGCTTCCTGTAACTGTATCGGCCAGCGGCTCCTTAATCCTTCCGCAATATGAACTCATTCTGGCTCCTGCATATACACCGACGTTGCGGCCGGATAGTTCTTGCTGCAGATAGCCTGCATCTCTGAGCGCTTGATCGCAAACCTCTAAAAACTTCCTGATTCCAGGATCGATTTGGGCTGCAAGCTCCTCGCGAATTTTAAAATAGCGAGGATCGAAGCTCTCAATATCCTGCAAAAATCCTCCCCATTTGCTGATACTCTTACCGCTACGCACATCCTTGGAGTACAATTTTGCCGTATCCCATCGTTCCTTCGGAACCTCGGTTATACAGTCGGCACCCTCAATTAGTCGCTGCCAAAATGTTTCCAGGTCAGGTGATTGGGGAAACTGACACGCCATGCCAATCACTGCAATTTTGTGTCCAGTGCTGTCTTCCTTTTGACTTTCATTGCTCTTTTCCATTGACAGCTTAAGTGGTGCTTTTCCCTCTTGTACCAACTCGTTTCTTCTGGCAAAACCGTTCCTCGCATTCTGTACGGCAAGCTGCTCGCTTAGCGCTGCAATCGTTGGATATTCCAATATTAACGATGGTTCAAGCTTTCCGCCGACGAGCATCTCCGCTTTCTTAACCAATTCGGACAACAAAATTGAATCTACTCCATATTCGCTAAAATGAACATCATCATCGATCTGCTCTTCTTCCAAATTCAATTCTGCTGCGAACAGTCGTTTAAGTTTCCCTTTTATGTCCGATTCCGGCTCGCTCCTAACAATGCAATCGCTCCGCTCTTTTCGTTTCTCTTGCGTTGAGCTATCATGTACAGCATTGCTAGCCGTCGTATTTGTCAAAGACGTAGAAATCCGTAACAAGGACGCTTGATCGAATTGTCGCTGTACCGTACACGGCAAGAGCAGGGAATAAGCTTCTCTATTTCTCAGCGCCCATTCAAACAGGCGAAGACCTTCTGCAGTAGAAAGGGAATTGAACCCCATCTGTGTATAAGCAGGTGTACGTACTTCCCCCATCCCCGTTTCCTTCCAACTAGGCCATGCCAGCGAAAGATAATAGGTATTTCCCCGCTTATGCTGGTATTCAGCAAAATAGTCCATAAAGGCATTCGCATTGGCATAATCGCTGGATGCCGCTGCTAAGGTAGGAACCGTCCCGGCAACCGAGGAGAATAATACGAAAAATTGCAAGGGACATGAGCTCAAAATTTCATGAAGAAGCTGCAAGCCGTCAATTTTCGGTTCGAACACCTTCTGCATGTCGCCCACCTGTTTATGAACGAAAGCTACATTCGTATCATCGCGTGCTCCGGCACAATGAACCACGCCGGCAATCTCCCCGAAGCTGCTCCGAATCCCATCAAAAAACGAGCGCAATCCGGTTTTGTCTGTAAGCGATCCGCAATAGTAACGGATCGAGGCCCCCTTACCCTCCAACTCTAAGATCAGTCTGATGGACTCGCGTTCTCGGATTCCGACATTATCGGATTGCTGCATTAGCATTTCCCACTCGCTTCGATCTGGAAGATAACTCTTTCCCATGATAACGAGCTTAGTTACGCCTAATTTGACAAAATGTCGTGCCAACTCAGCTCCGATGCCTCTAGTTCCACCCGTAATGACATAAACCTGATCGGAAGAGAATTCCAACTTTTCTCCTGTGTCCGCTTTACCCACTTCCATCATTTCTGGGTAATATCGTTCTCCGTCTCGATAGCAAATCTCACTTACGTTGTCCTCCACTTTCAACTCACGCCGAATAAGTTCCAGCATTGCATTCCCATTGATCGGATAACGATCGAGGTCGATCGTTTTACTTGTTAATTTTCGATATTCCGAGCTTAACATCTTAACGATTCCAGCAAAGTTAGCTCCGGCTAACGTATGTCGAGTCGAAGCAAATGCCTGCAAATTTTGCGTAAATTGCAGAACCTGGGCTCCTGCACTCATTGATCGTTTAACAAACCATTGCAACAAGGAGATTTTTCCCCAGTTAATCGCTGGAACGTGACGCTTAGTTCGGTAAAGATCAGACATATCTACAAATGAAGAAAAGACATGTCCTGCAGACTCTAATTTCTCCATAATTTGTAAGGCATGACTTTCTTCCTGCAGATTAGCTGAGAACCGATCATTGCCAATCTCACTGTATATATTTCCATCCGACACCAGAACAACTTCTGTCCTTTTCGCTATCCATTCTGCTAGTTTTTCGGTATCTTTGTTGGCTATAATCAGAATTGGTGACAGCAGAGGACTTTCTTCGATACTCTCTACCCGGCATCGTTTCCACACTTTGCTTAATAAGAGCCGATCCCTCTTCTCTGTATCGGAACTCTGCGCTTTCTCAGATGATTTCCGGGGTAAAATCCAATGGGACTGGCGCATAAAAGGATACGTTGGCAACGATACTTTGGCTGGGCTGATCTCACCATAAAAATTCTTCCAATCTATCTCTGCCCCCGCTGCCCATTGTTCTGCCAAAAGGCGAGGATCCTCAGTTTCAAGTTGGGAGAAGTGATTCCGGGTTGCTGAAGCTGCTGAAGCATGCCCTGCCTTGCTTTGCTTCCCTCTGTATATGCCCGTTACCGCTCCTCCAATTATGAATTGCTGCAATTTATGACACAGATCCTCTACGGAGGAAACAACGAACGCGACCCTCTCCTCCATTGGAACCCTGCCAACCTGCAGTGTGTACGCAAGAGAAGCAAGGGATGGAATCGCATTTTTCTCTTTTTCCCGCTCCTGTGGGGAGATTTCACGAGAAAGGGAACCATTGGATGTATTCTGCTCAACTATTCGCTTAGACAATTGGGCAACAGAAGGGTATCCATCCAACTGCATATGATTCAAATTCAATTGATACTTCTCATTAATTTTTTCCATAAGTCGTAACAAATGAATAGGCTCAGCTCCCAGATGATCAATTCCCTCGTCTGCCCCGATGTAAGCTCTGTCCATGTCAAGCGTGGTGGCGCACATCGTCAACAGTTCCTCCTGAATGCGGTCCATCACTATGCATTTGTCTGATAACGGACTGAATAAGCCGTTAAGATGTATTTGCAATTGCTCTGCATAGTCCTTGAGCCGCTCTTCATCTTTTGCTGACAGCACGACAATCTGCTCTTGAGCAACCGGTTGCATAGGAACGATCGAAGATTTAACATGCTCCTCCAATACTAAATGAGCATTAACGCCGCCAAATCCGAAAGAACTGATGCCTGCTCGGCGTGGCACATGGTTTCCATCCTGGTCTGTTGCGGATATCCAATCCTTGTTCTTCGCTACGATATAGAACGGAGAACCACCAAGCTCAATATAAGGGTTCAATTTTTGAAAATGAATATTTCCTGGAAGCTTGCCGTGCTTCATCGCCATCATTACCTTTACAACACTGGCAATTCCGGCCGCCGGTTCCAAATGTCCAATGCTTGTTTTTACTGAACCCAATCCACATGCGGTGTTCCCTGGGTAGACTTTCCGCCAACGTTCATAAAGATGCTTGAACGCCAGTTTCAATCCTTCAATCTCAACAGGATCTCCGAGCTTGGTTCCCGTGCCATGAGTTTCGATATAGGACACTGTGCTTGGATCAATGCCCGATTGTATCCAAGCTCTCTCAATGACCTCCGCTTGCGCTGCAGGATTGGGCGCTGTCAAGGAATGGGCACTTCCCCCATGATTGACGTCAATTCCTCTAATAACAGCATAGATCTGATCTCCGTCCGCCACCGCCCGATCCAATGGTTTCAAGAGAATCGCCGCTGCACCCTCACTGCGTGCATATCCGTTTGCTCCTTCGTCGAAGGTTCTGCATCTCCCCGTTCCAGAGAGCATCCCCGCTTTGCTCAAAGAAACATATAATTCCGGATCAAGCAGCAAATTTACCCCGCCAGCGATCGCCATGTCGCACTCATCGTGGCGGATCGCATCGACTGCCCGCTTTATCGCCACCAGCGAACTGGAGCAGGCCGTATCAATCGGTTCGCTGGGTCCTCGCCAATCCAGGAGATAGGATATGCGATTCGCCAAAATCGAATGTGCCGTCCCAGTAGCAGAATGGGAAACTGTCTCGATTCCCGATTTTTTGATCAAATCATGATAGTCGCTTCCGGAAACGCCAACAAACAGCCCGGTTCGCGAGCCGGATAATCGATCAGCCCGATAACCAGCATCCTCAATGGTCTTCCACACCGTTTCTAAAAAGAGACGCTGCTGTGGATCCATCCATGCCGCTTCGCGCGGTGAAATGCGAAAAAATAAAGAATCGAATTTATCCTCATCCTCGATAAATCCGCCCCATTTGATATTCGTTTTATTGGATTCCGTTAAAGGATCGCCATAATAAGCTTCCCAATCCCATCTACGGTTCGGCACTTCTTCGATGCAATCAATTCCTTTGATCAAGTTGTTCCAAAAAACTTCCGTATTTTCCGCATGAGGAAATACGCCACTTACTCCGATGATGGCAATCGGCTTTGATTTTTCATTCTTACTAGCATCGTTCGTATCGTTCGGGTCACTAGTTTTTTCCGCTGATTCAGACTCGCAGTCTTTCTGAATATGCGGAAATGGCATGAGAATCTGCTGATAATCCGTTGATTTGTTCATCGACTGCTGAACATTTTCCCCATAGTGGGCAACAACGTAATCGGAGACAAGACGAATCGTTGTGTACTCGTACAAGAAAGATGGCATTAATTGCAGTTTGAACTCAGCATTCAACGAATTGATTAGCCGCATGAGTGAATTGGAATCAAAGCCGTAATGCCCGAACTCCGCATCAGGATCGAGAGAATCTGAACGAATTTTCACAATTTTCCCTGCCATATCGGTAATGGTTTGATGCACATATTCTGACATGCCATTCACGTCGACGCTTCCCGTTATGAACGATGCCGTTTGTTGGGGCAGCTCGATTCTTTGTCTTATCGCTTGCGCATCCCCGTGCATGACCGCCAATTGTGAGCTAGGTGCCTGCAATCCGAGCAGAAACGACTGCCACCCGCACTCGGACGGCATGGGACGAAATCCCATCGCATTTGTAAACCATTGCTCTGCCTCGGGATTCATCCTCATGCCTCCATGCTGCCAGTACGGCCATTGTATGGCTAAAGTTTTGCCACTTCGTTCTCCCTTCCGTTCCATTGTATGACGGTATTCCGCATAAAAATCCATGAACGAATTAGCGAAAGCGTAATCTGTCTGACCGGAATTCCCGAGAACGGAGGCTAAAGATGAAAACATGACGAAGAAATCCAGCGTCTCGTTTCTTGTCACCTCATCAAGAAAAATCGTTCCATAGACTTTTGGATGGATGACTTGCTCCGCCTGCTTTCTGTCTTTGTTGATCAACGCGCAATCCCGTACAACACCGGCTGCATGAATGATTCCATTGATAGCTCCGAAGCGTTCCTTCATGTTCGTAATTAGGCGTTCGACTTCTGACCTGCATCCAACATCTGCCATCCAATATTCTACTCTGCACCCCAACTTGGCAATCTCTTGAATCTGCTCCCGCTGCTCCTGCTGCAACTTCGAACGCCCCGTCAATAGGAGCTGGCGTACCCCTTGCTGGGCAAAGTAACGTGCCATCATAAGCCCTAAACCACCCGCGCCTCCGGTGATTAAATATATCCCGTCTGATTTTATAGAGCATGTTGTAGAGGTCTCTACATCTAGAAGCGCATATTCAAGTCTTTTTCTTGTATAGCGCACTCCTTGCGCATACAAAAGTTCCCTCACATCTGGTAAGCTTCGTCCAAGTTCACTTAATAGACAACGAGCAGCAAGATCAACATTTTGAGACGTAAACCCAGCTATCACACAGGAAAATCGATGTTGTTCCATAGTTAGGCTTCTTGCAAATCCGGCAATAGCTGAAAATTCAGGGTGAGACGTCATCAAATCCCCCGGATAAGCGTAGGCCATGTTCAAGCTATGCTCAGGAAATGATGTGTACCATTGTCGGCAAAGGGAAAACACTGAATAAAATCCGGTTTCCAAGTCTGCTTGGTATCCATCACTACAACGTATGCTGCTACCAAAAGATAATAAATGCAGCACATTCCCAGGACGGAAACCGCTAAGACTCAATTGTTCGAACAATCGTGTAAAATCATGCTCCCGTTCGATATTCATTTCATAATGTTTGTCGTCAATCCGATTAAAATCGTTATGCCGAATCACGATAAACACCCTTGCATTCCCGGATCCTGCATCAACCATATGGCGGACTATCAAACCATCCTCCAGTTGATTGCAAAAAACAAGCAAATCTCCTTGCAGCCCTGCAACTGTATTCTCTGGAGATTCCCCGTCTTTGATCCAATCCCAGTAATAGAACAAGGTCTCGTTCTTTCCCGATTGATTTGCGGAATGCATAGGCGACTTTTGGGAAATGCAACTGTCTTCGCGCACTACTTCGGATGGAATCGTACCCGGATTTGATTGGGGAATCCAATATCGCCCGCGTTCGAAAGGATAGGTAGGCAGTGAAATGCGTTTTGCCTCTCCGTTCCACAATAGAGCCCAATCCACTTCCGCTCCCATCACCCATAGGCGCGCTAATGTGTCCAACCGCTTGTCTTGGATAGCAGTGTGAATAAATCCCTCTCCCTCTTTTCCTTTTAAAAAAGGGTCTGCCAGTTCTCGTGACCGCCTTGCATTTCCCGCATAAATGTCTTCTTCTTCGCGCTTCCCCGCAATAAATGCCTGCAGCTTGTCCCGCAAATGTCTTATGTCAGAAACAACTACGGCTAGTCGTTCCTCCATTGCCTCCCGACCAGTCTGCAGTGTAAATGCAATATCCCGTATACAAGGAACCGCATGAGCATCATCATTCTGTGTACGAAGAACAGCTCCAGACACAATCACATGCTGATCAGACTCGTGCAAATAAGGTTCTGGCAAGCCGAAGGCATAAGCCGCGCCAAACCCAACATCCATCAATAAATCCTTCCACCGTGCGACAGTTAGCAAAGGAGAATGATCAATTCTACCCTCCTCTTCTTCGTACAGCCACCAACCGTCTGAAAGGCCGAAAGATAATGTGGCATAATCCAATCTTCTGGTCACTTCATTTACAATGAACAAGCCGCTCGGCTTCAGCAATGACTTAGCATGCTTAAGCGTCCTCCCCATATTTCTTGTTGCATGAAGCGCATTGGTTGCAAAAACAATGTCCATACTGTTCAAGTCGAAACCTTGATATTCAGGCGATTTCTCAATGTTTAATACTTGATACTCTACATAAGGGAGCCCCAAGGAATGATAGGTTCTCTTTCCATATTGGGTAAAACCCGCTGAAACATCCGTGTAAAAATAATGGACATGCTCCTTAACCCGAGCAAGCGATTCCATTACATGCCTGCTGGTTCCCCCAGTGCCGGCACCGATTTCCAATATCCGGATTTTGGTATCCGGGCATTTGCGAAGCATTTCCTCCACATATTGGAGCACACATATGGCTACCAGCCTATTGTAATAATCCGTAATCGCGTTTCCTCGATAAACAGGTTCAACCTTCTCCATAGAGCTATTCGGAAATAGAATATCCGTATACTTCTCCTTTCCCGAAATAACCTGAGGAAAAGCACCTATGCAATCATGTGCCAAACGAGCCCATGACTCAAGCTCCGGATACCGGCTGCAAAAGCTTGGCAAGTAGGAATAGTGTCCATTTTCCCGAAATGAATGAACGTTCCAATCTGTAACTGCATGAGTAGCCGTAAATAACTGCTCTTCCTTCTGCAGGAATCCTCCTTGCGTCAAAAGTTCAAGCATACCGACAATCAACTTGCGGTACCCGGGCAAAGCACCCAGTACGTTATAAACTCGATCTGCGTGCGCCTGTTCACCTTCCACTGTAAACAGGCCCTTCAGTTGAAGTTGGCTCAGTAAATGAAGCCTAACTTCGGCGATAAGCTCAGCCCGTCCTTCCACGAAATGCTTCATTGCTGTGGCAGAAAGGCCACGTGCGCCAGATGGATCGTCCTTGATTTTGTTGAATACGGATCTCAACCATTGCGACTGTTCTGAACCGTCCATTGCTGTCTTCGAATTGGATTCCTCTATGACAGAATCTAAGTAACGCAGCCATGTGCCAGCATATTGCTGCAACCGATCCTGATTTCGTGCAGAAAAAACGGCCAACTGCTCCCTGTCATTCGCAACGTCCGTTGGCATAGCGACGCTCGCTGCATACTCCTCTAAAATGATATGTACATTGACGCCCCCTGCTCCAAACGAGCTGACGGCCGCTCTTCTAGGTTCGGGATAATTCTCTCCTTCATTTCCAAAAATACTCGATTTCCACTCTGCTGCTTCTTTTTGAACATAAAATGGCGTGTCTTCAAATTCAATATTCGGATTTCCTTGCTGTGCATGCAGCGAAGGAACTAGATACCGATGCTTCATTTGCAGCAATACCTTTGTTATTCCGGCAATGCCCGCCGCAGATTCCAAATGGCCAATGTTCGATTTAACAGAGCCAATGGAACAGAATTGCCTTTCATCAGTAAATGATCGAAACGCCTTTGTTAATCCAGAAATTTCAATCGGATCGCCTAACGCCGTCCCTGTTCCGTGTGCCTCAATGTAGCCGAGCGTTCTAGGATCAATGCCGGCCTTCCTGATCGCATCTGTGACTAAAGCAGCTTGAGCGTTCGGATTCGGTACTGTATACCCGTTCGTTCGACCGCCATGATTTATCGAGCTGGATTTAATAACCGCATAAATATGATCGCCGTCCCTAATCGCTTGGCTTAACGGTTTCAGCAGAATCGCCCCTACCCCTTCGCCGGGAACAAACCCACTCCCTCCGAGTCCAAAGCTGCGGCATTTTCCGTCTGTGCTCAACATGCGAAGCTGACACATGGTTGCATATTTAGAGGGATGCAAATAGATATTGACTCCACCTGCTACAGCCATTCGGCATTCCCTTTTCTTTAAGCTTTCACAGGCTAAATGAACTGCCGTCAGCGATGAAGAACAAGCTGTATCCACTGGCATGCTAGGCCCGCAGAAGTTGAATACATAGGAGACGCGATTGGCTATCGACCATGGCATTGCATTCGGGATGACCACTTCTCCATCCTCATTCACTGCTTGACCCAGCATATTGTAAGAGCTTGTAGTCGTACCTACAAAAACGCCAATATCCGGACTACTCTCATGACGAATATATTCCATTAGCCGCTCTTTTGTATAACCGGCATCTTCAAACAATGCCCACACGGTCTCCAGAAACATTCGTTCCTGAGGATCCATGGTTTCAGCTTCCTTCGGCGAAATATTAAAAAATAGAGGATCGAATCGATCAATGTCATCGATAAATCCTCCCCATTTGCAATATATTTTCCCTAATCTCGCCATTTCAGGATTCGGATCGTATATACCAGAACAATCCCACCGCTCGGGAGGTATTTCTGTAATGCAGTCCCTACCTTCCTTCAGGTTCCTCCAGAATTCATCCAAGTTTTTGGCTTGAGGATAACGGCCAACAACCCCGATAATGGCAATCTGGTCTTCAGAATCGGAAGGATTCATGGAGACAGTCTGCGGGATGTCGACATCCCGAGGTATGCTTGGCATTTTCATTCCTTGAGAGTATTCCCCTTGCCGGTGCTGCCGAGCTTGATCCATGTCAGCCATATTCAATACTTCCAGCAATCGTTGACGATAAGAGGCTAACAAATAATTGGCTACCTCACGAATATTGCGATATTCGAAGAGAAGCGTTTTGGGCAGCGCAACAAATTTCTCCTCCATTACTGCATTAAAGCGATTGATGATGATTGAATCTATGCCGTAATCTTCGAAGGTAATCTGAGCTTCGACCCTTTCAGGGGCAAGTCCAATCTCTTCAGCAATAATGGCAGCCAACCATTGCTCCACCTTATTCAGCAAATCTTCCCGAGATTCCATGCAGGTTTCCTTTACCGGTTTAGGTGGCTCCTGTATCCCCCAATTGACATCACTATTTGTGCTGGAATACTCACCACCCCTAGCGTCGGGGATTATTTTCCTTTGCACATAAGTATTCGTCTGGGTCTTGGTACCGTACAGCACCATCAGTTGCCCCTTATTTTGCAGCAGACCAGCGGACAGTGCCTCAATTCCTTTATCACTTGGCAAAGGATAAATGCCCCCTTGCTCGATAAGACTCGTCCTTTCCAGAGCAGATATCTGCATGCCGCCATCTTCCCATAACGGCCAGTTTACCGAAACGGTATTGCCGAAGCGTTTTCCTTCTTGTACCATTTCTTGCCGCCAAACAGCAAAATGATCCAGGAAACTGTTGGCATAAGCATAATCGGATTGTCCTACCTTTCCGAATACGGATGCGGTAGAGGAAAACAGTGCAAAAAATTGCAAAGGCTCGTCAATAAGCACGCGATCCAAGTGAATCGCGCCATTTAATTTAGGTGACAGCACATCCAAGAAATCCTCTTCCGATTTGTGTAAAATAAATCCGTTTCGGTAAATTCCAGCCGCATGAAAAACACCGTCTATTCGACCGAAACGGCGTTTAGCATTTGTTACTCCCTCATTAACCTGTTTATAATCGGACATATCCGCACGGAGGTAGAAAACTTCCGAACCCGCTTCTTCAAGTGCCCGAATGATATTCATCCGCTTGTCATCCAGCTCTGAGCGCCCGATAAGAATGAGCTTCGCCCGAAACTTCTCCGCCAAAAAACGCGATATAATAATGCCTAGGCCACCAAGACCACCGCTGATCAAATAGACCCCATGTTCTCTGTATGGAAGCCCAGAATTGGACGCATCTATTTCTCGATAACGCTTCACCAATCTCTGCTGTAAGGCGAACTTAATCTCCAACTCAGCGTAATCCCCTACCAACTCATTGCGAATTAGTCTAGAAGCCTCTGCTGCCGTGGATGTCGGATCAATTCCAACCGAACTATAACGATAATGAGGGTTCTCTTGATGTATTGTCCTACAAAAAGCTCCCACTGCCGCGTGCAGGGGAGCGTTGTTTTTGTTATTCATATATACATACAACAAACGAATACCGTGTCTCTGTCCGTGCTGCATCAATGCCTTGCTGAACGCAAAGACGGAACTGCCTCCCCACGCTATTCGTGGCTTACCATCCTCCATATCATCATGCGACGATTCCATAAAGACCGCCTGATTAGGGAAGATGCCTTTATCATTAAGCATAAGCAGCAGTTGACTGCAATGATCGAAATTGCCGGGAACCAGCTTATATTCTTCATCCCCTACACATTGAAAGCCGTCGCCAGCCTTGACAAGAATGCATCTATTCCCGGTGCCCAGCAAATTCGCCAACTCTGTTGCCAAAGGAGTGCCGACATGGAAAACAATCGCGGTATTTCCTTCGGTCGGCTTCTGCCCTTCACATGATTTCAAATCCGCTGGAACCCAATTCGGAACATAAAATAAAGCTGCTGTCGAATTAGCCGATTCCTCCGATTCATGCAGGCCAAGCGGAACCTGTACCGGAGTTGCGACAGGAACTTTTTCTCTGGCAAAAGAATAAACCGGGAGTGGAATTTTGCGGAATCCGGCGTTCGCATACAAGCGCGGCCAATCCAGATCACGGCCTTCGATATACAGTCGCCCAAGCTTCATAAGGGGCAACTCGCCTGCACCTTCTTTCGTCCATGGAACGATGTGTCCCGGCGCCCGTCCTGTGCTGACCATTTGTTGAAGCTTGGTCTTCAAATCCTCGGTATCGCTTGCAGCCAATATACAGCGCTCAGCAAAATGCTCTCTTCCAACCGCCAACGTATAGGCGATATCCCCGATGCTCGCCTGTTCTTCATTTCTGCCCAGCCAATCTAGCAAATCTGAAAGTCTCCGGTTTAACGCGTCTTTCGTTCGTGCCGAAAGAGGAATAAGATATAATTCCTTCTCCTGCGCCATGACTGATGCCTCCCTACATAATTTCGCAAAATCTCCTACCTGCTGTTTATTCGTTGCACCACTCCTGTATCACCATATGACAATTTGTTCCGCTTAAACCGAAGGAGCTCAAGGCGGCAGTTCTCCGTTCTTCTCCCGCAGTGTTCCATTGCCTTTTCTCTGTATTTACGAAGAAAGGGCTTTCTTTAAGATTCAGATGTTCATTCTCTCGATTAAAATGCAATGATGGTACGAGCGTCTTGTACTTCATACACAGCAATACTTTAATCAATCCGGCAATTCCTGCTGCTGCCAGCGTGTGCCCAATATTCGTTTTTACTGAGCCTATGGCACAATATTGACGCTTAACCGTATATTTTCTAAATGCTTCTGTTAAAGCCGATACCTCGATTGGATCTCCCAGTTTTGTCCCTGTGCCGTGAGCCTCTACATAGGTAATGACAGCCGGATCGATGCCGTACATATCATATACGTACGTTTCCAAATTACATTGAGCCTGCCTGCTTGGCGCAGTTAACCCATTCGTTTTGCCATCCTGATTAATGCCGGAACCTTTAATAACGCCGTATATATAATCACCATCATGCACAGCCTTTTCCATTGGCTTCAGGACGACGGCGCATACTGCCTCTCCTGGAACAAACCCATCTGCAGAATCATCGAACGTTTTGCACTTCCCGTCTTTGGCCAGCATACCACCTTGACTAGTCATAATATGAATTTCAGGAGATGCGAGAATGTTAACTCCTCCTGCCAAAGCCATTTCGCTCTCCCCACTGCGAAGGCTTTGGCAAGCTTGATGCACGGCAACTAGCGAGGAGGAGCAGGCCGTATCAATAGCCATGCACGGACCGGTCAAATTGAAGCAATAAGAAACTCTTCCCGGCAAATAGGCACATCCCATGCCTGTCAGCATATTAGAATCAAGTTCCTTACCGCTAGCCTTTAAATTGAGTTCATATCCGTTCGGCAATACTCCCACAAATACGCCAAATCGCTTACTTGATAGCGTAGAAGGAGGATAACCCGCATCTTCCAGAGCCCTCCAGGACTCTTCGAGAAACAATTTATGCTGTGGATCCATCCATTCAGCTTCCTTCGGAGCGATCTTGAAAAATAAAGGATCAAAGTGCTCGATATCTGATAATAATCCGGCCCATTTAGAATATGACTTATTCGGAGCGGAAGACGGATGATAATACTTTTCCATATTCCATCGGTAATTTGGAATTTCCGTTATGCTGTCTGTGCCTGCTGCAAGGTTATCCCATAATTGAACGATATTCTCTGCCCCGGCAAATCGCCCACTTATACCGATTACCGCTATATCGGTCGAACGGATTTCTGAAAGCTGACGTTTTTTTCCTTTTGCATTTTCGACAGCAGCAGCTTCGAAAGAGGAGTACAGAAGCTGGTATCCTTCCTCAGGTGTGATTTGTCCCATCCGGATCTTCTCCAGAATAACCTTTTTATTGTGCCGAGCGTCCATATTCAATCCCCCGTCAGCTTCAATATTTCATCCACATCTATATGTCCTTTACTTAATTGCCGCAGCAAATACATAGCCTCTTCAGGTTTCACTGGCGAAGATTCGAACTGTGTCGGTGAAGCGACACGGGCAGGTTCTTGTTTCCGTAAAAATTGCTTTTTGCCGTTATTAACGCCGATTCGAAGCTGCGACACTATCAATGCCGCCAATTCGTTAATTGTCGTAAAATCATATATGGAAACTGTTTCAAGATTCAATTCATAATGTATATTAATGTCCCGAATAAATTCAACGCCACCGATCGAATCGACCCCCATTGAACGTAAATCCTGATCCATCCGAATATTGGAAGAAGGCATCATCAAAATGCGGCTCAATAAATGTACTAGGTTATTCTTTATCTCATTAAGCCCGTCGGAATTTTCATCCGTGCCGATGCACCCTTTCTGAGTAGAATTGAGAATCGGCGAGCAGCTAGCCGCATTGTTTTTTGACGGACTGCGCAATTGAATCTTTGGACGAACTCCTTCTTCGAGCAACTCTTCCTTCCCTGCATTCCCTCTTCTCTCGGATTCAAGCCTATTATGTGGCTGGATGGATGCCAGTTCCTTGTGGCATTCGCGCTCTACGTAATTGATTAACGATCCGACCAGTGGATGATCATAAATGGTGACTGCCTCTAATCGAATGTTGAACGCTTTATTGATATCCCTGATGATTTCAACGCTTGCAATAGAATCCACGCCCAATTCTTTAAGCGTATCCTCTGGAGTAACCTCATCTGCAGGTAAATGAAGTGTTCTGCATATCGTGCTGATAACGGTGCGCGCAACATGTTCCCGTTCCTCCCGCAGTAACTCTTGAGGAATGCCTATCGGTTTACTCGAGTCTGACGAAGCAGAATGATTCGGCAGAGATTCTGCACGATGATTATCCGATTTGCTGAAATAATATTGAATGCGATCTTTAACATCTTGGACTTCTGGATGACTAAATACAACTCCATGCATCTTCACTTCGCGATCGATAATCGGCAACAACTCGGTTAATGAGCGTCCCGCCAATTCTTCTTTCAGGGTCCGAACTGCTTGCATAGGTTTTGAAGCTATCGTTCGTGCCAGCCTAACAGCTTCCGGGAGCACTTCTCGTTGATCCTTGAAAATTATGGGGCAGCCGCGCTGCTTCAACTCTTCGCCGCGATACTCACCGGCAGTTAGCATCATCTCGGTCGCCAACACCGTACCAAGCTTCTCCCGAAGAATATAGGTAGAACCAAGACCTGGTGTAAAACCATAGTTCACATAGTTCGCCGTGTAGACTCCTTCATTAGCCATAATAATCAAATCTCCGTAGAGGCCAAGCGTTAGTCCACCACCGATCGCGTGTCCCTGAATAGCTGAAATAACAGGCACTGGACAAGACAACGCGCTTTTGTATACGACTGATAATTTTGTGAATTCATTCACACGATTAGCAATATCAGTCAGTTGCCCCTGTGTGCCCCCCATCGAAAATACATTTTCATAACCGGTCAAAATCACAACCTTGATTCCTTTATCTTCCCGAACGGCGTCAAAAGCTTCGGCTAAACCCGTTAAAAGCTCTTCGGAGAACATATTTCTATGTAGTTTGTCCTGCATCACAATCAGCGCAATATGGGTATCAACTTTCTGCAACGAAACAGTCTTGTCAGACATTCCCATGTTATACTCCTCATCATTCGAATTTCGAACCTGACGAAAGCTCTTGTCTGTATTCAATGCGTTCATAGACTCCGACCCGTTGGATATTTGACTCCGACTTCCCGCAGCACTTTCATCAATCCTGAATCTGGTACGCTCATAAACAGTGGTTGGCAGCGGCAGTTTATCGTACTGCCCTTCCTCGGCAATCATTCGCCAATCAATGGACTTGCCCTCCAGCCATAAAGTAAGCAGCAGATCAGTGAAATCCTGCTGCAAGTCCACAGTCTGCAATGTATGACGGAATGAGCCAGAAGGCAAAAATTCCGAGCTCCCCAGCAAGATCATATCGTGTCCTTCTAAATCAAACGATTGCTGCACCCCTGTCAGCTTGGTTAACCACTCATGAGAGTTGGCAATGTCCAAGAATGGATTTCCACAGTTCTTCAGTAGATTGAAGTTTCCTGTTGTTAGGGTTTCAACCTTTGCCCGCAGCAATGCGTTAAGCAATTCTTTCTCTTTGGATTCCGGGGCACAGATTAGATAAACGACCTGTTGCTTGTCAAAAATGCCATCCGCAAGCAGCTCCGTAATCTCACTATACGAAGATTGACGAATCGATTCCCGTTCCGTCAAATCCCATTTACGGTTAAGATGGCGGAAGCAATCCAGCAAAACTACAAATAAAAGGCTGTCGTTTGTCGTGTCACGTTCCTCTGCGCCGGTTCTAATATAGTCATGAAGAATCGCCGTAATGTCTAATCCGACAGCATCCTCGATTACCTGGCCCCACTCGCGCCACACTTTTTTAAAAGTAAACTGTTTATCAAGCAGCATTGCTGCCTGCTGCGCATAATATTGCAATGTTGCAGAATCAGGATATTCCAGATTCATCAGCAACTTCATGTATTCTTCATCTATCGTAAACGGTTTCCTTAATTTTTTCGCTTCATGGTCATAGAATGGGAGTTTGGGACGTTTCAGTTGAATGCCACCGACCGCTTTTATGCCGTACAACATGCTTACAACATCGGTTAACGACACAATCCCCGACAGCGCAAGTGCTACCCATACCCCTTCTCTTTCGCCGGCAGACACACTAATTGTGCAGCCTAATTCGTCAAGAGTCGATGCCAATACATATCCTACGGCAAATTGGTATAATTTCAGGTGCTTCACCGGCCACTTTTTTTGGAGAAATCCCGTTTTTATTCTGGACTGTCCCAATACCTCCTCCGCCTCCGCCAATACCGTCATTACCTTTTCTTTTGCCGACGGACACAACTCCGCAAAAAGATCAAATTCACTGTATCCCTGAATAGTTACTGTACCCGCGTATAGTCCAATCGGATTATGCTGGCTTGATGCTTCGACGATGACAGGTGAAGATAAGTAGGCCTCTATGTCACTGCATGATCTAACCTGGACTCCGCATCGGAACGGGAGCGATGATCGCCCGCCAAGAAGTGTTAAGCAAATGTCGCGCACATGCAGAAGGTTGAATGAATCTGTCTGAACAAAAGCCTTCCATTTTGCGATCAAGCCCTCTAAGCTTTGTTTCGATTTTGCAGAAAGAGTAAACAGACCTGACCATTCCTTGCTATTTGACTTTCTCTTTCTTTCTTCATACGCTTCGACAATAATATGAGAGTTCACTCCACCAAAGCCAAATGAACTAATTCCAGCTCTTAACGGTAGAGACGCCCCGCCTGCTGTCCAATCTATAGTTCGCTCCGGAATGAAAAAGGGAGATCCGCTCATGCGAATTAAAGGATTTATTGTTTTCAAATTGATATGGGGCGGAATTTGTCGGTGCTGCATCATCATTAAAATTTTGATAATACCGGCAATTCCTGCAGCTGCTTCAAGGTGTCCTATATTGGTTTTAACCGAAGCTATCCCACAAAATTCTTTCTTATCTGTCCATGATCGGAAAGCCTGTGTCAATGCCTCCATTTCGATCGGATCGCCGAGTGACGTACCCGTACCATGCGCTTCCATGTATGTAACAGTTGACGGATCTACGTTAGCTTCACGTAAAGCTGATTCTATAACTTCTCTTTGTGCCCGAACTTGCGGCGCTGTTATCGATAAAGCTGTACCTCCGTGATTGACGCTCGATCCCTTGATAACACCATATATATGACTGCCGCATTGTATGGCCCGATCAAAACGTTGAAGCAGGATGACTCCCACTCCGTCCCCGGGAACATAACCGTTGGCATCAAGGTCGAATGTCTTGCATTGCCCGTTAGGACTCAGCATTCTGGATTGAGAGAAAGCAATATATTTTGCTGGATGGAGATTTGCGTTTACGCCGCCGACAATCGCATAATCGCAATCCCCCGACAGCAAGGATCGCTTCGCTTCATGAATAGCGACAAGTGAAGACGCACATGCCACATTTATCGTGTGGCTTGGGCCGTTCAAGTCAAACGCGTACGATAATCGATTCGCCGCGATAGCTTCATAATTGCCTAAGCAAGCGTATGGCTCAATCCCTTCAGATCGTTGAAAGGTTTCGTGGCGATAATCGGTCGTCATTATCCCGACATATACGCCAGTCTTCTTCTGTTGAAGCTCATGAAGAGGAATCCCTGAGTCTTCTATGCATCGCCATGCTTCTTCAAGCAGAAGCCTCTGCTGTGGATCCATGTTGCGGGCTTCACGGGGTGAGATGTTAAAAAACGAATTATCGAAGTCAAATATATCGTCGACAACACCGCACCATTTGCTCACGGTCTTGTTGGGAACATCGATATCAGTTGAATAAACATCGCTGATATTCCAGCGATCAGATGGAACCTCTTGTATACTGTTCACACCGCGAACCAAATTGCTCCAATATTCATCCTTATTGCGAGCGGAAGGGAACCTGCATGACATTCCGATTACAGCAATTTGCCGTTTTGCTTGCTGCGCATGCTTAACGGAGGATACTGTTTTCATCTCATCACCCTTTTTATTAATGATCGTGCTTTTCCCACGGAAATCGATCATGCCGCACATAATTGTAAAGTGCCTGCATAACGTTGTCCTGCTGCAATAGGCCACTAGTAGCAGCAATGGCTATTCGTTCCATTGAATCCGATATCAACCACATCTTCCTAAAGTATTCTTTTGCGTTCTTAATCGATCCTTCATCCATTTTTACAACTCTTTGGGACAATTTATGGATGTATTCCTCCGGCCGTTCCGTTACTTCATCCACCAAGCCCCAGCCGTATGCTTGTTCGGCACTGACTGGCAGCGTTGACAAAGTCATTGTGTATGCGCGCTGGTAGCCGATTCTCCTTATCAAATAAGGGATAACCATGGATGGCAAAAGTCCCCATAATAATTCCGACAAATTAAACTTGGCGCGAGAAGTAGCCAGCACGAAGTCGCATGCCGCAGCAACGCCGACGCCGCCCGCCATAACCACACCATCAATAAACGCTACCACAATTTTGGGACTGGCAGAAATCCGTTTTAGTAAATGCATGAACAACTCGCAGAACTCTTTTCCCGCATCCGTGCCCGCTCCCGACTCGTCCACGATCGATTTCAAATCCATTCCGGTACAAAAAACCCCTTCATGTCCTTCGATGAGGATAATCCGACAACTTGGATCTTGCTCCGCATCATCCATCATTGAATGCAATTCATGGAGTACTGTTGCATTCAGACTATTGTTTTGCAAGGGTCGATCCAAAGTTACCTTAAGCCAACCTGCTAATGAACGTAAAGAAATGGTTGTGTAGGATTTTCCTTTTTCCATGCTCAGCTCCATCTATACTCTCTGTGGTACTCATTAATTTCGTGAAGAACCAAAAGTCCGCTTCCCTTATAAAAATGACTGTAAATTGTATTAAAATCATCAAAAGCAACGCGATGGTTTCTCGTTCCAAATGGAATCTCCTTGTTTAGAAGCAATAAACGCTCATACTCGTCTATTGATAATTTATGCCTTTTCGATAAAAGCTGCTCGATATTCATCTCCATCAACTTTTGCTTGGAACCTGATCCTACAAGCCCGCTGAAAAATTCGGACGAGCAGCCCGAACCGTAAGAGAACAACCCTATCCGCTTCTCTTCATGGATTGCCGTGTATTCGATTAAGCTGCATAATGACAAATACAAGCTTGCTGAATAGACATTGCCAACCTTTGAGCAATAAGTTAGGGAAGGCATAACGCGCGTTTGGAAATCACACTCGATTTCCTCAGAAGTCGCGCGGTACAGTTCTCTCATTAATTTCCGATGGGCTCCTTTAACCATCCCTCCGAATGGCGAATGAAACGCCAAGCTATCGAAGGTAGTCAGAAAATCAACTTCCTCCACTTTAGCTTCATAATCTCGAAAACATTGTTCAAAGCAGTCCAAGTAAGACAGGAGCGAAAGATCCGAATCTCCGGTTTCCATATCCGGCAGCGGTCTGCACGTATCCATGACTTCGAAGCTATAATATCCTGAAGCTCCTAAATCCAGCTCCATGATGTCCGGCCGATCGCTAATGAGCATCGCTACTGCTCCGACACCTTGCGATGCTTCAAAATAATCCATATCTTCCGACATCTTCGCCATATCCGTCGCAATGACTAACGCTTTTCTTCCTGGCAAACAGCTAGCCACAATATAGCTAGCCGCCATTTGCAGCGCGGCTGTTCCGCCATAACAGGCTTGCTTGAGTTCGAATACCCGACAATTACGGCTTAACGACAAATAGTCGTGTACATATGTACTTATGGATTTGCCAAAATCGATTCCGGATTCGGTAGTCGTAATTAGTAAATCGATGCTTTCCTTTTCTTTATCTGACAGCCGATCCACTAATGGTTTGGCGGCATTCACTGCATTTGTAACGGGATCTTCGCAGGGGATTGCAACAGACTTCACATCTAACATCAGATTGTCGTAACGCCCCGAATCCAGTCCCCTCTTTTCGAAAATAGAGCGGACATCTATGCAGGCTGACCCTCCAAAAAAGTTGATTGCCTCGATTCCGACTTTCATTGCTCCCGCCTCTTTCCAAAAATAATACTCGTGTTAATTCCACCAAACCCAAACGAATTACTCATAACGGTATCCAGCTTCGCTGTTGCAGAAGCTTCGACGCAGAATCGAAAACCGGACTCGATTGGGCTGCTCAAGTTCAAAGTCGGATGAACAAAGTTTTCGTTCATTTGAATTACTGTCGCGATTGCCTCCACAACACCAGAACTGAATAAACAATGACCTGTTAGCGACTTGGTAGCATTAAGCCATATGTCAGATACACGATCCCCAAAGGTAGTTCGTATCGCCGACAGTTCCGTTGCATCTCCAAGCGGAGACGATGTTCCGTGCGTATTAATGTAATCAATGTCGTACAGCGAAACACCTGCTCGCTTTATTGCCTGTTCCATGACCTGTGCTTCCCCCTCGACGCTAGGGTTTGACAGACGATTGCCATCCAAATGAAAAGCCCCTCCTAGAATATAGCCATAGATAGGGGCATTGCGTGATATAGCAGACTCCAAGCTCTCCACGATAAGTGCCGCCGAAGCTTGGCCGTAAATAAATCCCTCATGCTCGGAGTCGAATGGCCGGCAAGCAAGATTCGGCGTACTTCGAAATGTCCTTCCACCTAACGCTCCAATATTGAAAAAGGCTCTCATCTCCATAGGAGATAGATCCGCGAACGGAGCCGCGATTAGGCATGCATCCACTTCTCCCGATTTAACGAGCTGGCAGCCTTTAATAATCGCAGCATTACCGCTCGCGGAAGCCGCTCCTAATGAAAATCCCTCACCGTAGATTTGGAATATTTCACTCAATACACCAACATAATTCGTATCCATGAACCGTAATGCATACGTCGGTGATATATAATCGGGTTCTCTTTGATACAAGTCATACAACGAATAAGGAATCTGCTGAGTAAGATTACTGCCCGCTACAATCAGTCCTCTACGGAGAGGATCATTCTGTGATGCATGAAGCTGCGCACCATACCATGCTTCTATAGAGCTGAGAACGACCGTCTGCATGGCAAGCGGGGTTCTTCTTACGGCAAGTTTGACCCGTTGAATCATATCTTGCGGCAAACAAGATTCATATTTATCGAAATGAGCATGAAAATCGAAATTTCGAATCATTGCTCCGATACTGGAAAAATCCATAATCTCATCCATAAAATCAATACCGCATTTACCTTCAAATAACCCGGCTCTAAAGTCGTCCGCTTGATGACCGATAGAGCTTACAACCCCCATCCCGGTGATTACGATCTGCTTCATTCAGTTTAATTGCCTTCCTGGAAGATACGCACCAAATCTCCAATATTCGATGCTTTGCCGAAATTGACCATAGGGATTTTAACACCCAAGGATTGCATGACAGACACCAGGATTTCCATTCGGTCCACGGAATTCGCTCCTAGTTCCCGCAGCGAGTCTTCCAGAGTAATTTGTTCCCCGGCTAATTCAGGTAACACTTCGCGGATATGCTCCACAATAATTTGAAATATCGACTCTCGTGTCAACCATAACCCCTCCTCATTCCATCGTTACAGAACATTTGTTAATTGATTGAATCGGGACTGCAGCAACTGTGCTGTCTCCTTCATCATCATATGGCCGATCTCATCGACATGGCGATTCCGCCAATTCTCTAACGAAGTTCCCTTGACCCATTGGTTGAAGGAACCTAGCGCAGGACCGCAATGTACCTGGTAATCAACCTTCATCTCCTCTATCCCTTGCAGTGCCAATCGTGTGGAATATGCAAAGTACCACTTAAAAACCATGGCCATTTTATACTTAGGATTTCGCTCTGCCCTTTCAATCTCTTGTGGAGGATAATACTGCTTGCAATCGTTATAAGCTTGATCGAAAGACCTTTTGAAATACTTTTCTTGAATTTGATTCCTTGTTTTATCGTCAATATCATCCAAAGATGAATACTTTTGATACAAGTCGTACAACTTATTCGCTCGGGCTGGAAAAAGCACACCCCGCTTCAGCACTTGCACCTTCGCGCCTATCTCGAACATGTCCCCGGCTGGAGCATAATCCGTATCCTGAACGTTAATACTGCTCAGCAGTTCCTTAACAGAGGAACTAGTCTTCGCTTCTACCGTGCATTGATTAATGGAACCCGTCAAGATAAAGTCCGCTCCTAAGATAAAAGCTGCGGCTGCGGCTTCCGGTGTACCGATTCCTCCTGCTGCACCAACCCTGACTTTTTTTCGGTATTGAAACTTATCCATCATCCGATCTCTAAGTTTGATAATTGCAGGCATCAGCGCATAGGCGACTCCTTGATCGGTATGTCCACCGGAATCCGCTTCCACGCATATATCATCCGCCATCGGCAGCATGCTTACTTTCTCTGCTTGCTCCGGACTGATTTTACCTTCCTGAAGCAGCTTTCTGACGATTCGCTCAGGAGCCGGACTAAGAAACGCTTCGGCAACCTCCGGCCTAGATATTTTGGCTATTATTTTGCTGCTGCTGACCAGTTCTCCCGTGGGGGCATAATAAAATCCGCGTGCTTTGAATAATACCAAAGCCGGCGTGATGCTCATAAAAGCTGATGCATCAATTGTCTTTACGCCGCAATTCATGTATAGTCTGCATACCTCTTCTTCTGCATCCGGGTTCGCCGGATTATGCAGCAAATTTACCCCATATGATTGCCCTTCTGTTAATTCGCTTTGGATTTGCCGGATTGCGGCCTCGATTTCCGTTAGCGTCATCCCGCCTGTACCGAGAAAACCCATCATTCCGGACTTGCCCATTTTTATGACCATTTCAGGAGAAGCGATCCCTTTATACATGGCTCCGGACAAATACGCATATTTCAATTTATAGTCTTGCTTGAATTCGCTGCTCCCTAACATTTCTGCCGTTATTCGGTGAGTTTGTGGCAACGCAGCATAAGAAGGCTTGGATCCCCGCTCCCATTCGCTCGGTTGAACGGTAACAGTTTCTGCTGAGAATGATTTCCCGATCTCCTCCGCTGTATATGCAGTCTTTTCTTCCTCACGAATTTTTCCGATTAACTTCGTGAGCACATTTCCCGGTCCAACTTCCGTAAATTCAGTTTCTCCAAGCCTCATAAGATATCGAATACTGTCATTCCATCTTACCGAAGCCGTAATTTGCTCGGCTAGATTCGTTTTGATTTCACCCTGTCCATACGGTTTTGCAGTCAGATTGGATATGACGGGAATTCGTATCTGACCAAACTCGAAAGATTCCATATAGCGCTTGAATTGCTCTTTTGCTCCATTCATATAGCTGGTGTGGAATGCTCCACTAACCTTTAACCGAATGCACATTTTGGCACGCGCTTCAAATAGCGGGAGCGCACGCTCTATCTCGTCCTGCGGTCCTCCTACGACGATTTGGGAATCAGCATTATAATTCGATATTTCAATGGAATACAGGCGGTTCTCCTTGATTACCGCTTCGACTTGATCAGCATTGAGCCCGATTACGGCAAGCATGCCTCCACCGGAAACCTGGCTCATAAGCTCGCCTCTTTTCTTAACTAGACGAAGACCTGTAGCAAAATCAATGGCCCCAGAAGCAAAGAGTGCGTTGTATTCCCCTAAACTATGTCCTGCCAAATAACGCGGTTCTTGTTCCGACTCTTGCAACCGACAGAGATAGCTTAATGCGTTTACTGTATATAAAGCTGGCTGCGTAAATTGTGTTTGTCCTAATTGCCGGTCAGGATCCTCTAAACATAACGTTCGAATGGAATAACCCAATATATCGTCTGTGCAGGAAGTAATGTCAGGAAACTGGTCAAAAAGATCTTTACCCATCCCTATATGTTGAGAACCTTGACCTGGAAATAAATAAACCGCCATTATACCCCACCTTTTCAATAATCATTTAAATTGAGACAGCTTGAAAGAGAGCGAATCCAATTGTTCTGGAAACGATTCGATTCGATGATAAGGCGTCCACACTGCTATACATTCCGAACGGGATAAACTTGATAGGCACTGCTTCACGACATTAACGAGCGTTCCCGAGGGACTTAGATCTAAATAAAGATGCTCTCCTTCTTGTTCCAAGTTACGAATGGCATCTGGAAATAAAATAGGATCACGGACTACCCTCCAAAAGTAATCACGTTCGAATCGCTTTTTTCTTCCTCCTTCACAACCAGAAATAAAATCAACTCTTGGGAAGGTAAAGTCCAATGTCCTCAGATAGGCTAGATAATCGGATGCCGCTTCATCTATATGCTTCGAGTGAAAGCCATAGCTAACCGGAAGCATCTGACATGAAATATTTCGCTGTTTCAACTTCCGTTCAATTTCCGCTAGCCCCCTTCTATCGCCGGAGATAACAAAATGATTTCCATTCAAGGAAACAAGCTCGGAATTGTACCGAATAACAGGATCAAAAGCATCCTGTTCATTTGAGATCACCGCCATCATTCCACCTTGTGCACATTTGGATTCCAGGCAATGAGCTTGTCTAAGCACCATTTCGAATGCCATATCCTCGTCGCACGTCCCCGTGGCGGCTGCAGCTACGAACTCTCCCAGGCTGCTTCCAATAACTTCATCTGGATGGATTGTGAAAGATTGCAGCAATTTTGATAAAGCAAGCTGAAACATAAAAATGGCCGGATGCGTATAAATCGTCCGGTCAAATGAATCGCTTATCTTTTTGTCATTTGCAAACCACTCAGCCAAAATTGAAATTCCGCTAAATTTGATTGCAAATTCATTAAAATGGTCGAGCCATCTTCGGAACACCCCGTATTCATGATACAGTTGCTTCCCCATCTGGTAATATTGGGACCCCTGCCCTGAAAACATAAACACTACTTTTTTTGAAGCCACCGGATATCACCCTCAAATCGGTTTTCGACATTTCAGACTTTTAGATATATAGAGCTTATTTGAAATGTAACAAATGATCTTGATTTCTTCTCATCCTGAATTTCACGAGCTGCTCTTTGTTTGAAATTTGAAAATAGATATTGTTCTGCAATAAATAACTGAGAGGATAACCGGGTTCCTTCCCATAGGAATGCCCTGGATAAATGCGCGCCCGTGGCGGGACTTCGCGTTTGATGCGTTGTATGCTGTCGTACATAGCGGATGCATCTCCTCCATCCGTATCACAAGTACCGCAGCCTTCAATAAAAATCGTATCACCAGTAAATAGGCAATCTTCTAGCAGATAGCATGCACTTCCTATTGTGTGACCAGGGGTATGGAGTGTTCTAATTTCCGTCTCGCCCAACCACAATCGCTCTTCGTCTAGCAATGATTTTAAGTTCGTGCAAGAAAACCGATAATAGCAAATCTCTTCATGAAGCATGCACACTTCCGCTTGATGGCCAACCGCAAACCACTCAGCCAAATCAACATGATCCTTATGGGAATGAGTGAGTAGAACATAGACCAAATCGACACCCAAATTTGCAATAGCCCGTTCTATCGTTGCAGGCTCCCAAGCAGGATCAATTAGCAAGCATTTCTTCGTTGCCACATCAACCACCAAATAGCAATAATTGATGAACGGATACCTGCGAACCTTAAACTGATAAACCTGATATCGATTCCCCACTAAGTATTCATTCCCTTTGTATGGCAGGAGCAGGATAAAATAGAGTCAATTCCCTGCAACGAAGCCAGATTTACATCAAATTCTGTATTTCTCGGCGACACAATCGTACACACATAATGCCCTAACACATAGGAATTTGAAGCATATTGTGGAAATTGGGAATATGTACAGCGAATAATGCCGTTACATTCCATGACCTCTTGTATCTCTAACAGTTCCATAGACACAGTCAGGCCAGTCCTCAACACTTTGGACAATGCTTCCTTCGACGTCCAAAGCAGAGTAACCAGTAATGGATATGAGCAGTTTACCCTGTCAACGAATCCTCTCTCTAGTGCCGTCATATGCCTTTCCATGATTCCGAGCTTGTCGTCGTCATTGATAATCTCTAGATCGATCCCCATTGGGTGAGACTCTGGAAAAGCAATTGCCGCTCCAACGCATCCGCTATGCGTGATGCTTACTTGCAAATTAGATGCTTGCTCCAACACTAGAAAAGGCTGCCCAAATACACCCGATTCGACAAAAATACTTTGATATTTTAAGGTAGGCATCAGTTCTGTTACGGCCCGCTTTGCGCTATATCTCCCCAAAATGTAGCTTTTCTTACGGCGTTCAAAGCGCATCCCCCATAAGTAAGCGCTTTCATTTGGATGAAGAACACGTTCTGCAAGTTCAATCTCACCCTCACTGTTTCCAATGTGGACAACACTTAACGCAGCATTTAACTTAACCATGTCTCTACGTAAATCAATCCGTTGTCCAAATGATGCATAGCTCATAGCATCAGCCACCATTAAACAAGATTTTGAGGTTCCTTATATTATTTGCCTACCTATCAACGTGCCGAAACAACGGTTGATTTTCAGCAAATTTTTTACACTCATTGACAAATATATACAAAATACCATCTTATACAACAGTATATCACAGCTTTTTTGAAAATGGAACATTTTTCTTATGTAAAATATACCATTGCCTTACTGTTCTTCAACACTATAAAATGTCATTCCCCAATTAAAAGAGGAATGACATTTTGCAAATTTCGACGATGTCTATAAATTTACGATATTAACCATATCATTTTTTTCTAGAAGAACAGAAGCGACATGCCCTTAGCTTAAAACTCTGCCTATTGATGAAGTATTTCTAGTCCTACATCGATAAGCCTTTCACTTCCAAGAAAGCTTAATGAGATTTTAGCTCGATTTTTCCGTTTGTCCAATTTCCGAATAATTCCTTCCATTCCCTTTAGCGGACCACATTTTACTTGAACTCGTGAATTTATGACGATTGCGCCCGATAAATTGATAATATGATTTCGATCAAGCAATTGAAATAAAATAGAGACCTCTTCTTCAGGAATGTTGGAAATGGAAACAATATCATCACTATTATATATCTTATGTTGTGTTTGAAAGTTATTTAGAATACTGTA
The DNA here is from genome assembly GCF_023713665.1 of Paenibacillus sp. MER 180. Classification (NCBI taxonomy): domain Bacteria; kingdom Bacillati; phylum Bacillota; class Bacilli; order Caryophanales; family Paenibacillaceae; genus Paenibacillus; species Paenibacillus sp. MER 180. Next base: position 323,565 of record NZ_JAMAVT010000008.1, read on the forward strand.
GACCTTCGGTATCTCTTGAAGCTTATAGTAGGTTTTTGTATTCATCGTAGTTCGTATGAGAAGATAACCGGGAAACATCGTTTTGACAACATAATGAATATGGCCTTGTTTTTTTTCACATAATCTTCTCTTAGGAACAATCGCATGTAATATGGACGGATCAAAATCACGACATATAATTGCTCGAACAAGCTCTTCACAACCCGTTTCAACACTTAATGCATACCATTTCATTTTTAGTCCCCTCACAACAATATGAATCATGACAGTATTTGTATCAAAATGAAGGACACAGAATAAAACGTTCTACTGCGAAATCGGTAACTCAACACGCATGATGTCTAGTTTGTAGGAGAGCTCATTTGAAGTTTGTTGATATCATTCTGCGGAGTCGGTGCTGAAAATTACTCGAGACGTAGTAAATGTAACTACATCTTTATGTAGTCAATGCTCTTCAATCTTAAAAACATTCATGCAATCTCCTCCTTTCCCTATTTTTCTTAAGTTCAAATACATATTATCCAAGATATTGTCAATTCCTGCTTCTGATTGTATAAAAATATCATTCTGTTCTCCTAAACATAATAAAAAGCCCGAAAACGGGCTTTAAAAAAGTGAAACTATTTATGGTTTTTATCCATGCTATTTTCAATAAATCGAGTTATCATCCAAATCGTTTAAATGGCCTGATCCATAGCGCATATGCGGCATCTGCCAAGCATTTCACCATCCATTATGAGCGACAGCTCGTCATTAGCCTGTACTGATCCCACACCTGCAGGCGTTCCAGTAAACACCAGATCTCCTACCCCAAGGCCATAATGATCGGCAATATAGGTAATAAGGGCATCAAACGAGAAGATCATATCACCCACCGAACCTGATTGCACTTCCGTACCATTGTTAAGCAGGCTAAATGGGGAATGCAACAATGCCTCTGTTCCCGGAAAAGGACGGAAAGACGTAATCGGCGCGGAGTTCAAGACTCCTTTTGCCGCCATCCATGGATGCCCCTTGCGCTTGAGCGCATCCTGAACATCGCGCAGCGTAAAATCGATTCCAAGTGCGTAGGCATCAACAACCTCGTCGGCAGTCATTCCCTTCTCTACAGGCTTCCCGATTCGAAGTACAAGCTCTATTTCATGATGAACGGCTCCAAGATGTAGGGGCAGCGGCAGATCGGTCATCTCTGAAATATCCGTAACCGCGTGAGAGGGCTTCATAAATACCATAGGCTCCTGAGGAACCTCATTGCCAAGCTCGGCAGCGTGAAGGCGGTAATTGCGGCCTATGCAATATACATTTCGAATGTAGGAATGATTACTTTTGTCCAAGCTTTGCGTACTTAAATTCGGATTCATGCTTTTCTCCCCCATAAATGTTCGGCGTTTTCCTGTCAGTATTAATTTAAATTTGAATAATTATGAATTATTGCTTTTTTCGTATGTTCCCGCCCTGATCGATCTGGACGCCCGGGGATATTTCCTGCACCCGCTTCATTAGCTTCTGCCCTCGTTCACCTTCGAGTGGAATAGCTTGCCCTACGTTTGTAAAGAACGGGGTCATCTTAAGCTCGCACTTCCCATCCTTCTTGCATTCCGCTTGAAGCGCCATCGTTTCCCAGGTTTTTGGGTTTTCTGCTTGCGTAAAAATAAAGTTGCCCATTGAGTATGCAATCCAGCTGTTTTTTTGCTGCTCGAAGCCCTGCACGACATGGGGATGGCCGCCAACGATGAGGTCTGCTCCGGAATCCACGAACAGCTTCGCCAGCTCCTTCTGCTTCGCATTCGGCTCGTCTGTCCGTTCTTCTCCCCAATGCGCAATCACGACAACAATATCCGCTTCCTTCTTGGCGGACTTGATTGCTTCTGCCGCCCGCTCCTTCGTCCCTTCATAGGTTGTCGCTACTCCAGGCTTGTTCTTCCATGCATACCAGGTATCGTCCGGAATGACTCGACTAAGTCCCAAAAATGCCAATTTAATGCCATTGCGCTCTACGATATGCGGCGTATAGGCTTCTTTGGAATTGCTTCCAGCTCCTATGTAAGCAACGTTAGCAGATTTCAATGCTTTAAATGTATCAAGCAGCCCTTCTTCACCTTGATCCATCGAATGATTATTGGCCAAGTTGACAATGTCGATTCCCGCCTCAGCCATTGCCTGTGCCATCTTCGGAGAGGATTTGTATACAAACAGTTTGTTGTCTGCTGGAGAACCACCAGTCGTTAGCGGCGTCTCCAAATTTCCAATCGCAAGATCCGCATCCTGCAGCAGTGACTTCGCATAATAATAAGGGAAGTCATAGCCCTTCTCCTTCACAACATCCTCAACACGACCTGACATCATCATGTCACCTACGAAGGCTAGACGAACTGTCGGCTCCTTCTTATCATCCGGCACTGCTGTTCCATCATCCGCATTGGCGTCCTTAGAATCCTTCGAGTCATCCGCACCTTCTGCGGTCTGATCTTGTCCGCCTGTCCCTGACTTATCTCCGACAGGAGCTGTTATTCCATCCTGCGCTTCCGTCCCACCCAAATCGAACAACTTCCCCTGCCATGCAAACAGCGCCGCTGCAATGATGATAATACCTAGAACACTGTATCCCCATACAGCTTTCCGCTTCCTGTTCTGACGCTGCTCTCGCTGCTGCTTGTGTCGTTCCGTTCTTGATAGCTCCATAAGCCCTCCTTCGTATGTTCATTTTTTTGTATGGTTAGATCCAATACATGCTAATTCTATTATAACAAGGGTACGATAGCCTCGGCAAAGAAGCATTTTCAACTCCCTCTACTCTGCCTATACCCAAACGAGGAACGAATGAACTACATTCTAAGTCCAACCAGTTCCAGTTCCAGTTCCAGTTCCAGTTCTAGTTCTAGTTCTAGTTCTAGTTCTAGTTCTAGTTCTAGTTCTAGTTCCAGCAGATGTTAGTCAGACTCATAGGCAGACATCTATCTTTTTGCACCAATTTGCACCGCATGAACAATACAAAAAAAGAGGCCGTGTTCATACACGACCTCCTAATTATCACGATCTATTTATATACGTACGATATCGCACTCATTTTATCATGGCAGTATGTCAGGAACTGCAAGCTTCTGCAAGCGTTCAGGCCATGCTGCTCGCACATGCTGTCGGCATGCCGTTCTCTGAAGCAGTCTCAGCTAAGATTGCAACGGACTGTTCGCCCGCCATTCGCCCGCTGTGAATACAGTCTGGCATTCCAACCCCTTCATAGGGTTGACCCGCAAGAAATACACCTGGCAATTGAGTTCCAACTGACGCGCGCAGCTTCTGAATCGCCTGCACATGTCCTACCGGATATTGCGGCATCGAGTGCTTCAGTCTCGTAACCTCTACGAACTCCGGCTCGGATGTAATTCCCATAAGGTCTCGCAATTCATTGCGAACCGTGCGCTTCAGCGCTTCATCCGGCCAGTCGACACGCTCCTCATCTCCCGCTCGCCCAATGTAGCAGCGAACGATAAGCTTATCCCCTCTTGAAGTATGGGGCCACTTGATCGATGTCCACGTGCAAGCCGTTATGGCTCGCTTCTCTTTGCGTGAGATGAGGAAGCCAGTTCCATCCATCGGCTTGTTCACCACACTGCGTTCGAATACACTGACAACATTGGCAACCGATACATGTTCAATCGCCCGTAGTGCAGATGTATCCACATGTCCCTCTAAGAAGGTCGAAGCATGGTACGATGGTGTTGTGACCACGATTGAGGACGTCTCTATCTGGCTCCCATCATGGAGATGGATGCGATAGCGGCCATCTTCCATCTTCTCGAATCGGTCAGCACTCACGCCCAATTGAACATTCACCTTCAATTCTCGCAGCACATCCTCCAAGCGCTCAACAAGTGAGGTTAGTCCGCTGCGGAACGTTAAGAAGGTGGAGCCTCTTGCCACATCCGGCAATCCAGGGAGATTCTGTCCAGCCTTCCGGCTTGCCATCATTCCCTTGATAAGACTACCATACTTCCGTTCTACTTCAGCAAATTGCGGGAACGTCTGCTGCAAGCTCAACTTGCTCATATCACCTGCATAAATACCGGCAAGCAGCGGCTCTGCAATGTGCTCCATCACTTCATGACCTAATCGCCGCTCCAAGAATGAGCCTAGCGACTCATCCTCAGTCGACATACGCGGCTTCTTGAACAAATCCATCAACGCTCGCAGTTTGCCTATGACAGAAATAAGGCCTGTCTTCGCGAATGGAGTAAGCTCAGTAGGAATTCCAAGAATAAGGCCTGGCGGCATGCGATGCATAACCCCCCGCCTTACAATGTATGTCTTCTTGGCATGTGGATTCGTAGCTACAAGCTCCGTCTCCAGTCCGAGATCGCGTGCTAAATCGATCATCGGCATCTTACGGGCGAGAAAGGAATCCGGTCCCTTCTCGATAACACATCCATCCTTGCGCAAGGTCTCGATCTTGCCTCCAAGTCGTGTTGCTTGCTCAATGATAGTTATATTCAGAGTTCGTCCGTTCTCTTCCGCCTTCTTTGCCGCGTAGTAGGCAGCGGACAACCCCGTTATTCCCCCGCCGATGATGACCAGATCCCGCGAACAGTTCATGTTACGCCCCTTCTTTCTCTAGCTCCCTATTGATCCAATTTCATAATCGTGTCGGCCAATACCGACATGAATTGTGGATCGTCGTTCAACATGCGAATGCGCTTGAAGCCAAGCTGCAAGTTCTGTGCATTCTGAATCGCTTCAATGTCCAAATCATACAGGACTTCCAAATGATCGGATACGAATCCGATCGGTGCAGACAGCACCCACTTGGTTCCCTCGTCCGCAACAGTGGACAGCGTGTCTAATATATCAGGGCCAAGCCATGGTGTTGCAGTCTGGCCTGCACTTTGCCATGTAAAGCGCCATTGGCTATCCTTCAAGCCACACTGCTTGGCTATAGCTGCAGCTGTTGCATTCAATTCATCTGGATACGGATCGTTCATCTCCAGTATTCGTGCCGGTAAGCTATGGGCGCTGAACAGCACCTCAACCGCTTCACGATCCGCTCCTTCCTGTACGAATGCATCCAGCTGCTCATTCACTCGCTTCACAAGTGCATCAATAAGTTCCGGATGCAGATGATAGCTATTCACACATTTCATCCGGATACCGTGCTTTTCCGCCTCTTCCTGAGCACGTTTATTGTAGCCGCCGACACTCATCACGGAGTAATGCGGAGCCAGAACAATACTTACGGCCTCCGTAATACCGTCGTGCGCCATTGCCGCTACGCCGTCTTCTATATAAGGCTGAACATGCTTCAACCCTTGATAGCACATATACTGTACATTTGTATCTTCCGTGAGTCGATCCAAGGCAAGCTGCAAGCCAGCGACTTGGCGGTCCGTATGCTCACGAAGTGGAAATACACCGCCTACAATTGCTTCATAGCGCTCTTGCAGTTCAGTTAGCTGCTCGGCAGAAGGCGGATTTCCCCTCCGGATGTGCGTGTAATAGGGTTCGATTTCTTCCATGCTGCGTGGTGTCCCGTAAGACATGACGAGGACCCCTACTCTTCTCTTACTCATGCGCCACCTCCATCGTGATTTACTGCCAAGTTCTATTTACGAGAAGCAATGGCTTCAGCCGAGTACGAGTGAACAAATTCCGTTAATTGCTTCAGCTTGTCTAACGATGCCTCTGGGAATAGTCCGTGTCCAAGGTTGAATATATAACCTGGCTCCTTCACGCCTTCGTCTATAATATGAGCCGCTTCACGTTGAATAATGTCCATCGGACCGGTCAGCAGATAAGGATCAAGATTGCCTTGCACCGCATATTTGCCAGCCAAGCGCTTGCGACCTTCTGCAATCGACACACGCCAATCCAATCCGATCACATCAGCCTTCAGCTCATGCAAATACGGCAGCAGCTCACCTGAGCTAACGCCTGGGAAGTAGATGCTTGGCACACCCAAATCAGATAATTCAGAATATATCCGTTCCATAACAGGGAGGACATATCTCACGTAATCACGTGGCGACAAGGAACCCACCCAGCTGTCAAATAACTGGAATGCCTTGCCCCCATTCGCAATCTGTGCACGAATATAGCGAATAACCATATCGCCCAGCTTGTCCATAAGAGCGAACCATACTTCCGGCGCTTCATACATCATCGTCTTCGTCCGAATATAGGACTTCGATGGCCGTCCCTCAATGAGATAGCTCGCAATCGTGAACGGTGCTCCCGTAAATGTAATCAACGGTACGTTCAGCTCCGCGTCCAGTATCCGAATTGTCTCCAGAATATGCCCAAGATCTCCTTCTGGATCAACTGGCTTCAAGCGCTCAACATCCTTAGCAGTGCGGATCGGATTATGAATAACTGGACCAACCTGCGCTACAATATCGAAATCAATTCCCATCGATGCGACTGGATTCATGATGTCTGAATAGAGGATAGCGGCGTCGACACCAAGCTTCTTCACTGGCATCATCGTCACTTCCGCAGCCAAGTCTGGCTGGCGGCATATTTCAAGTAAGCTGTACTTCTCCTTAATCTTGCGATACTCCGGATCATAGCGACCCGCCTGGCGCATATACCATACTGGCAAGCGATCTACGGATTGTTTGCGGCATGCGCGGATAAAACGATCATTATAAGTCATAGATACCCTCCGAACGAACGGTATTGTGCAAATTGTTACAACCTGACGCTTCCATTATGCCCGTTTTCCAGAACGACCACAACCAGACCATCTCTCGAAGCTATGACAATCTGTTGACAATCGACGTCCGGAAATGAACAGACTTTGACATTTTATCATACATGCCCCTCCTTTGCCGATATTCCACCACTTCTCTGCATTCATTCTGCGTATTCAAATTTGAACATGGACACATTCGAGACAACCTTACCTTCATAAAATTTATAATGTTGCACATCATATGCTCATGGATTAGGGACACATAGGAGGGACAGCACTTATGGACTTGCTTCAGCAGTTGAATGACGCATTTCATGATTGCGATGACTTAACCGTGCGTTCTTATGGTGACGGAGAAGTAACGCTATATTACTTTGACCACCTACTTGATGGATGGAAATACAGTTGCTAAACATTTGGAGAATTCGCCGTACTCATTTTTCCCGCAGTGGTACGATACAGAACGGCCTGATGCAATTGCTAGTTGTCTATCGCTTGGCAAAATCGCGCTAATTACTGATAACAGCCTTCCGTGCTGGCGGCTCCTGCACGTTTCTTGGAATTTTTCGCATCAACAGGGGACGCATATGAGAGATGGCATTTCAGCGTTTTTATTCGCTTTCTGCGTTTAGCTGCCTTCATGCTTTCTATTATGTTTAGTGCTTTTTATGTGGCGGTTACAACCTATCACTATCAATTCATTCCGGCTACGTTGCTGAAGACCATTGTTAGTTCACGCTCGTCTGTTCCCTTTGACCCGATGATTGAGGCACTGCTGATGGAATTTGTCATCGAGCTGCTTCGAGAGGCAGGAGTTCGGCTGCCGACGAAGATTGGACAGACTATCGGTATCGTAGGCGGTCTCGTTATTGGACAAGCCGTTGTTCAAACTGGACTAGTCGGGAATGTACTTATCGTCTCTGTTGCGGCCGGAGCGTTGTCCTCCTTCATCGTGCCGAATTATACCATGGAGACCTCACTGCGCCTGCTGCGCTTTGTTGCGATTCTGTTAGCCGGCTTTCTTGGCTACTTCGGGCTGATGGTGTTCTTCATCGTCTTCATTGTGCACCTATGCCATCTGCGCAGTATCAATCGGGAGTATATCTGCTTAAATGGAGTGCCCTTCTATATGTTCTTGACCCGATCCCTAATGCCGCAATCTGTGGCGCACCCAGCAACTGATGTTGTGGCGGGTGACGGAAGTAAACATGAGATGATATCGGAGGTGCAGCCTTGTCACCAACATGCAAAGCCTGGGGAGTAGGTATTCTCATCTATATGGAATGCCATTCGACATCTCGTCTATGATTCGAAGTTCCCGCTCACTTCTAACCTGCTCATGGTACGGGGCAAGGCGAACTCTATCCTCCAAGCACCGAAGGAAGAGCTGAACCTGCCACTATATCAATTGCTGATGAAGCTTCACAAAAACAAAAATTTAACCTTGTCCTCGCTCTTCAACTTTATCCGAGATGATCTGGATGACGGAATTGAGCCTATCTGTTCGATTGCGAGGTTCGATAATAATAATGTATCTATTCATGGAATGGCATTATTCCGTAATGGAAATTGGGTCGCAACCATACCTGAGGAGGATGTCAACTTCATGCTCACTATGCGTCATAACCGGATGACTGCCCCACTGTATATCGCTGAGAAGCATCTCAACACTACCCAGCCGCTCATTATTGAGAACGCTCAAGTCAGAAGGGAAATTCGAGTCCTTCGAACAGATCCCCATCCAGAGGTGAAAATCGTGCTTACCATCAAAGGAGCCACCACCTCTTCATTGAACGAGCTCGGCAACAATAAAGTCGGCACTTCAACAAACATTGCCAAAGAGCTTCAGCGCAAGTATGAGCAAGTCATTCACTTTCTGCAGGAGAATCGGACAGATTGCCTCGGAGTAGGCATGCATGTGCGCAATAAAATCGGGTACCCCGCTTATAAAGGGGAAGAATGGCCGGAGCGATTTGCGAAATCCAACATACGGTGCACAGTGAGTTTCACGAAAATTAACGAGGTGTAAGATTTATCGGCACGACACCTTTCAATATGACAACATTGTTATAGTACAATATGGTATACTGATACCAGTTGCTGGCACATCGGACGGACCGTGACCTAAGAAAGTGGTGAACAGGATATATGCAGCAATGGAAACTAAATCTCATCATTTTATGGTTCGGTTCATTTCTTGCCATGGCGGGAATGACCATGGTAACACCGTTTCTCGCTCTATATTTGCAGCATGATATCGGGCTAACCGATACCCATCAAATCGCACTCTGGTCGGGTTTTATATTTGCTGCGAACTTCTTCACTTCATTCATCTTCCAGCCAATCTGGGGGAAATTTGCCGACAAGTACGGTCGTAAAGTAATGCTGCTCCGCTCTGGATTCGGAATGGCGGCAATAACCGCGTTAATGGGGCTAGCGCAGACACCTTGGCACCTCCTGCTGCTGCGCATGCTGAACGGAACCATTTCCGGGTTCAACCCTGCCGCCGTTGCCCTCGTATCGTCAACGACACCGAAGGAACGAATGGGCTTCGCGATGGGTGTGCTTCAATCCGGCGTCGTTGCCGGATCTATCTTGGGTCCACTGATTGGCGGCGTTCTAGCCGATTGGGTCGGATATCGCCCTATCTTCTACATTACAGGCACCTTGCTCTTCCTCGCGACCTTGCTGACGATGTTCATGGTGAAGGAATCATTCGACCGCGAGAAGGCGACCGACGCAGCCGAAAAGTCTGTACTCGAGGGCTTCAAGGAATTGGCTCGCATCCCGCAATTGAAGTCGTTATTGGCTGTAACCTTCCTACTTCAATTTGCAATGCTCAGCCCGATGTCGCTGCTTCCGCTCTATGTACAAGAGCTGCATGGGTCACAGAAAGATCTTGCGCTGCTTGCGGGCATAGTCAGTGCGGTTACCGGGCTATCCAATATGATATGCTCGCCGATAATCGGGAAGCTTAGTGATAGGATTGGGTCGCATCGCATCTTGACCGTCTGTCTTATTGGTGCAGCCTGCTCCTTAATCCCTCAGGCATTCGTCAATCAAGTATGGCAGCTTGCTGCCGTACGATTCGTGCTTGGCATATTTATGGGAGGTCTTCTCCCTTCCGTCAACTCGCTTATTCGCAAATATACGCCAGACGGAATGGAAAGCCGAGCTTACAGCTTCAACAGCAGTACACTAGCACTAGGCAATATGGTTGGGCCAATCGTCGGAGGATTGGTCTCCGGCGTGATCGGGATAGAGGGAATCTTTATTATGTCGGGAGCGTTATTGCTTATCAATACTGTGTGGACTCGCTTCTCGTTGTACAGCAGTACACGTGCACAAGTCCGTCCGTAGTGTTAGCGAAGCACGTTGTTCCATTTGAGTAGTAGTTCATAAGCAGTTCAAGAATAGGTCACAGCAGCATGCCAGTTACCTCAATAGGCTTCAGACATAACGAGAATATCGCCAACAAGACCCAGGGATGCCCTGGGTCTTGTTCTATATTAGACTCGCCACCGAGCTTCGCTCTACGAACTCAAAACGCATAATATGCTGCTCTGGCATCGCTTCTGGCTGCATTATGCGGGTATAGCAAGCCTTGAACATGGCAGCACCAGCCTCTTCGTTGCGATAATCAATCGAAGTTACGCCGATTACTGCCGCCATAGGGAAGTTCTCACAGCTTATCAGGGACAGATGTTCCGGTACATAGATGTCCCGCTTCCTTCCCTCCAATATAATCCCAGCCGCAACTTCATCGCCAGAAGCAATAATAGCGGTCGGACGATTATCCATGGCAATCCACCTCTGCAGTACCTCAGCCCCATGCTGTATATTACTGCTTCGATAGAACATCCAATCCTCATCAGGTGTTACACCAACATCCCGCAGGGCATCCATATAGGCCTGCAAGCGGATTGAACTATTGTAGCTATACTCCCTACAGACTGATATCCCGATATGTCGATGACCTTTATCGATTAGATAGCGCATGGCATAGCTGTAGCTTCCATAGTAATCGAAGCTGATCGAGGTGATCGGGCGATTGCCAGCATGCTCTAACGACACAATCGGCCCATAGTGTGCGTACTCCTCAATCGTATCCCATGATAAATCCTTCGATACAATAATCAGTCCGTCAATTTGTCTACGCTTCAACATATGAAGCGCGCGCAGCTCTTCTTCCTCGTTATAATCCGTTTGAAAAAATACGAGGTTATATTTATGTTTCAGCGCTTCATCTGCCAATCCCGTCATGAAACTGGAGAAAAAAGGCATATCCATGCACGGAAGCAGGATGCCAATCATCTGTGTTCTCCCTTTGACTAGATGAACCGCATTGAAATTTTGACTGTAATCAAGCTGCTCGACCACCTGCATGACGGCCTCACGCTTCTCCTGACTCACATAGGGATGATTGTTCAATACACGGGATACCGTGGTGACGGATACCCCCGATAGCTCCGCAATCTGCTTAATATTCGCCATATACGTAATCCCCCTCATTCATCCATCGCACTCTTTATTATAACGCATGGTAACCGTTGTCTGAAAAAAAGTAAAAAAAGCTTGCTATGAAATGCATTTCATCTGTTACGTTATAGCTGTAGCCGTTATCTGCTGGCGTAACCGATGCGTGTGATGAAGCACGTACAGCATTGCTTCGTCTCATGGAAGAGGGCGTTACGGCAGAACGGCTCGCAGCCGAGCAGCATGAAGAAGGAGAGATAAATGATGACAAGAAGTATCGTATTTTTTGACATAGACGGAACATTATTGAATGAACAGAAGCGGATCGATCCTTCTACGAAGCAGGCTATCACGCAGCTCCAGCAGTCCGGCATATATACAGCGATTGCAACCGGCCGCTGTCCTGCATCCTTCAAGTGGGTATGCGAGGAGCTCAATATCCAATCCTTCGTGTCCATGAACGGACAGTATGTCGTCTTTGAAGGACAGGTTATCCATGATAATCCGATTCCAGCTGCTGAAGTTGACCGCTTAACCACAATGGCTGACGAGCGCAACCATCCTCTCGTCTACTTGCAGGCAGATGCCATGCAGAAGTCCATGATGCAGAATACATTTATCGAGGCACTGAAGCAGTTCCAAATTGAGCGACTGCCAGTTCGGCAGGTCAGTGATTCGAATAAGCCCGTTTATCAAATCTTACTATTCTGCAATGAGCAGGATGGAATGGAATACGCCGCACACTTCCCTGATTATCAGCAGCATCGCTGGGGCACCAACGCAGTAGACTTTCTACATGCCGATACAACAAAAGCTGTTGGGCTGCAAAAGATGATCGAGCATGCCGGATTTTCTCGGGAGCATTGCTATGCTTTTGGCGACGGCACGAACGATATTGAAATGCTACAATTCGTTGGCACTGGTGTGGCGATGGGGAACGCATCCGATGATATTCAGATGCATGCTAATTATGTGACATCCTCAAATAATGAAGACGGAATTCGGAATGGTCTGCAAGCAATTGGTCTCATTTAGCACATATATGAACGAACAACCCTCCGGCCTGCATGCTGGAGGGTTGTTCGTTCTGTTCTTACGTTACTATGATTTCTTATATAATGTTCAGCAGGTTCAAGAATACGAGCAGAATGACTATCGGAATGACATAACGCAGCAGCATCACATATAGGGCAAGCCCCTTCTGCCACCATGCTGCTTCTGTACGGAACTCCTCCTTCAACCGATCCTTAGGGAATCGATAGCCGACGAATAATGCGATTAGCAGTACGCCGAGCGGCATCAAGATATTCGTTACTGCGTAGTCAGCAGCTTCGAAGATCGTCAAGCCGAATAGCTGAACTTCGGATAGTACGCCGAAGGACAACGCAGAAGGTACACCAGCCAAAAAGATCAAGATACCGAACAGCACACTTAGCCGTTTCCGATTGATTTTATTCCCGCGCGAGAAGCCCGACACCAAGATTTCCAACATCGAAAATGCGGAAGTCAATGCCGCGAATAAGAATAGCGCCAAGAATAACGTAATAAAAATTCCGCCGTAAGGCATTTGCTCGAACAGTGCTGGAAGCGTGCCAAACAGCAAACCTGGACCTTCCTGCGGCTTCATACCCAATGCGAACAACGCTGGGAAAATCGCGATTCCCGCCATAATCGAAGTCAACACGTTCAAGCTAACGACAGACGTCGCAGATTTCACCAACGACTCCTTCTTGTTCAGGTAAGAGCTGTATGTGACCATAACAGATACACCGACACTGAGGCAGAAGAAGGACTGTCCGAGCGCATTCAGAATAGCTTGTCCGGTCAGCTTGCTGAAGTCTGGCATAAGGAAGTACTCAAGCCCTTCAGTCATACCCGGAAGTGTCAGCGATCGAAGAATAAGGACAAGAAATAGAATGAACAGTCCTGGCATCAAGATGCGGCTTGCTCGCTCAATGCCTGACTTAATCCCTTGACCGACGACGACAATCGTAATCAGCATGAAGGATAGCTGCGCCATGACTGCAGTCCATGGATTGGAGACTGTCTGCGCAAACAGCTCATCATAATTTCTGCCTTCTACGAGCAGTCCCCCTACAATACCACGGGCCAAATACAGTAGAATCCAGCCTCCTACCACACTGTAGAAGGAGAGCAGCAGGAAACAAGTTCCCATCCCTAAATATCCTGTCCAATGCCAACGCGTGCCCGGCGCAATTTCTTTATATGCACCGATTGCTTCCTTGCCTGTTCCACGACCGATCACAAATTCTGCAATGAGCAGCGGCAAGCCAATGCCTAATGTAAAAATAAGAAACAGAAGTAAAAATGCCCCGCCACCGCTAGTGGCGACGACATTCGGGAACTTCCATATCGCTCCGAGGCCAATGGCCGATCCCGCCGAGGCCAATATAAATCCAATCTTCGAAGTCCATTGCTCATTACCCTTCATGAATTCCTCCTGCAACCGTTCTTTCTCGTTGTCATCATCTCAACTTGCTTGTTGCCTAATCTGTGATTGTTGAACCTTAGAACGGAAGCCAATTCATTCCGTGCAAAAACACAATACCTACGATAATTGGCAGAACGTAGCGCAGCAGCACTACATATAACATTAGACCCTTATGCCACATTGATGGCATTGTGCTCCATTCTTCCTTCAATCGCTCCCGAGGGTATCGGAAGCCGACAAATAAGGAAATAAGCAGTACCCCTAGTGGAAGCATCACATTCGTTACCGCAAAGTCTGCCCACTCGAATACATTCTTGTTCAACCATGTCAGCTCGCTGCCTATTCCGAACGACAGTGCGGATGGCACGCCGAGCACGAAAATAATCATGCCAAACAACCAGCACATTCGCTTTCTACGTACCGCATCATGATGCGAGAAGGCAGCGACAACGATCTCAAGCAGCGAGAACGCTGATGTTAGTGTTGCGAACAGGAACAGAGCGAGGAAAACCGCTATAAATACACTGCCGTACGGAAGCTGCTCAAATACATTTGGCAAAGTCACGAACAGCAACCCAGGCCCGTCCACTGGCTTCATCCCCAACGCGAACAATGCAGGGAAGATGGCGATTCCCGCCATGAATGAGGTCATCACATTTAAGCCAACGACAGACAGTGCAGGCTTGCCAAGCGATTCCCCCTTCTTCAAATAGGAGCTGTAGGTCACCATACAAGAGCCGCCTACGCTCAAGCAGAAGAACGACTGCCCCAGTGCATTCAGCAGCGCTTCCGAGGACAGCTTGCTAAAGTCAGGCTTCAAAAAGTATACAATACCTTCATACATTCCTGGCAGCGTCAAGGAACGCACTATCAGCACCAGGAACAACACGAACAATCCTGGCATTAATATACGGCTTGCACGCTCGATGCCCGCCGTAACCCCTTTGGACACGACGATTATCGTCAACAGCATAAAGGCGCCCTGTGACAGCACCGCAAACCAAGGATTTGCTGAGGTTTGCGAGAATAACTGCCCATAATCACGTCCGTTCTCCAGCAATGTCCCGCTAATTGAACGAAGAAAATAAAGTACAATCCACCCGCCTACTACACTATAAAAGGAGAGCAGCAGCGAGCATGTTGCCATCCCGAGATATCCGATCCAGTGCCAACGGCTGTTCGGCGCCAGATCCCGATAAGCGGACACGGCTTCCTTGCCTGTTCCTCGACCGATAAAAAATTCGGCAAGGAGCAGCGGAAGACCGATACCGAATGTAAACAAGATAAATACAAGAAAGAAGGCTCCGCCGCCGCTCGTTGCGACTACATTTGGAAACTTCCATATTGCCCCGAGACCAATAGCGGCTCCAGCAGAAGCCAGTATGAATCCAAGCTTGGACGTCCATTGTTCTCCCGATTTCATATCATGATCCATCCTTCATTGTCGAGTTGCCGTCACATATTATAACATAAGAAGGAACGGCTTCACGCATGATTTTAGGGCTTCGGCTGCGGAATTCATACACCAAATTACGGTTATCGAACAATCGCGAGCGCCAAGCCGTCATAGGCAGGTAGCAGCGTGCTGATCAGGCGTTCATCCTGAGCAATTCTCTCATTGAAGAGACGCATAGCCTGTACAGCTGGCCCTTGCTTGGATTCATCGAGGGTGCGTCCACGCAGCATCAAGTTATCTCCTGCAATAATGGCGCCCGGTCTAGCCAGCCGTATCGCATACTCCAAGTAGTTCGGGTAGTTCCCTTTGTCCGCATCAATAAAGAAGAAGTCAAATCTTGCCTGCTCCTTCTCTAGCTCAGCCAAGGCGTTCATCGCTTCACCGACTCTATATTCCACTTGACTTCCATATCCCGCTTCTGTCAAGTTGTTCTTGGCAATATCCGCATAATCCTGACGCAATTCAAGCGATACCAGCTTGCCGTCTGACGGCATTCCGCGAAGCAGACAGCAGCCGCTATAACCGCCTAGGGCTCCAATCTCCAGTACATCCTTGCCCCCTGACATACTTACAAGCATGGTCAGCAATCTTCCGTACCCTTCGTGTACGGATATATCAGGCAAGCCATGTTGCCGAATATTTTCCTTAATCTTCTCTAATTCATGATCCTTCTTATAGAGCTGTTCCAAATACGTTTCAACCGCTTCATTAGACATTTTCACAACCTCCTGCTTTTTATGATATGATGAATGCCATATGAGTACAAGTCAGACGAGAAAACGGAGTTGAATGAGAACAATGAATCGACCTTGGTCGTTAATCGCAACTACGCCGATGGGGCTTGAATCCGTCGTCGCACGCGAATTGCAGCAACTAGGATATGAAACCCAAACCGAGAACGGACGCGTCAATTTCACTGGCGGCCCGCTGGATGTGTGCCGCGCCAATTTATGGCTGCGCTCCGCGGATCGCATACTAATTAAGATGGGACAATTCCCTGCCCGCACCTTCGATGAGCTATTTGAAGGAACCAAGGCCATTGACTGGCATGATTGGATTCCGGCTCACGGCGAATTCCCGGTTGATGGACGCTCACACAAATCCCAGCTGTCCAGTGTGCCTGCCTGCCAAGGCATCGTGAAGAAGGCGGTTGTTGATAAATTAAAGCAACAGTACCATATTGAGTGGTTTGAGGAAACAGGGCCGTTATACCGGATTGAGGTATCCCTGCTTAACGATATCGCTACCATTACATTAGACACAACAGGGGCTGGACTCCATAAGCGTGGGTATCGCAAGCAGCTGACTGGGAAAGCCCCGCTCAAAGAAACAATGGCCGCTGCACTTGTTCAGCTTAGCCGCTGGAATCCAGAGCGGCCGCTGTATGACCCATTCTGCGGCTCCGGCACACTGCTCATCGAGGCAGCTATGATTGGGTGGAATGTAGCTCCCGGACTTCGCCGCTCCTTCTCCAGTGAAGCATGGTCCGTCATCGGCGAATCATACTGGGAAGAAGCACGAGATGAAGCATTCGATGCTGTACGGGACGATATTGAACTGCAGATCATGGGCTCTGACATTGATCCAGAAGCGATTCGCCTAGCTGAAGCAGCAGCGAAGAGCGCAGGCTTCGGTCGTGAGATCCAGTTCCGTGTTGCACCAGTTGCACAGGCTAAGCCTACCGGAGATTACGGCGTCATATTGACGAACCCGCCGTACGGGGAACGATTAAGTGAGCAGGAGGAAGTCGACCGCATGATCCGCCAGCTCGGCTTCGTCTATAAGACGCTTCCGACATGGTCGATGTTCGTCATCAGTCCAAACCGCCAGTTCGAACATCGAATCGGCGATCCAGCAACGAAGCGCCGCAAGCTGTTCAACGGCAATATCGAATGCCAGTTTTATCAATACATGGGCCCGCTCCCACCACGCAAGCCGCGTCCGGAGCAACAGTCTTAATTTTAATCGGAGGCCGCCTCTATCCAATCGAGTTGTACATCACTCGATTAGGATGGGGCGGCTTTTCGTATTATTAGGTCAGCCAGAATTTCTGGTTGGCCTATTTTTGTAGGTGTATTAAGATGGCGGTAGCCGGGAGAACGTGCGGCTTTTAGGGGGAAAACCCCGGAATAAAAACTGTTCTCCCACCACCCCCAATGACCATGTTTGAGCTGGTTGGGACATTGAAGATCCCGTATCACATGCGAAGCTATGGGTTTGGAGCCATCGTGGGAGTGCCGGCGAGTATCATTAAGGAGGGTATTATGGAACCGGTAATAGGAATGGATGTATCAAAAGGAAGCAGTGTCATTCAAGCCTTTTTAGGGAGAAATGAACCCTATGGAAAAGCGAAACAGATTTATCATAACGAGCAAGGGTTTGAGTGGCTTAGCGTTTTGTGTGCAGAATTAAAAACAAGGACAGGAGCGGAGCCGGTAGTTATTATGGAGGCTACGGGGCATTATCACCGAGGGGTCGTTTGTTACCTGATTCAGAAGGACATTCGTCATATTATTCTTAATCCGCTACAGTCCAAGCGAGCAAAAGGAATGGGGCTTCGTAAGGTAAAGACCGATGAGGCAGATGCATGGAGCTTGGCCGAAATGTTTTACAGAGGAGATGCTTTGCCACACCGAATCTGGGATGAGTCATACATGGAACTTCAACACGCTACCCGCCAGCATGAGTTTGTTACATCGTTATATGTGCAAGCCAAACTCAACACTAGGGCACTGTTAGATCAAGTAATTCCAGCTTATGAAGGAGTGTTTAGTGACCTGTACTCGGCTACATCACTACAAGTGTTGCAGAGCTGTCTGCAAGGACAAATGGATAAGGCGGAGATTATAGAGAAAGTCCTAATAAAATATGCTGGAAGATCTCGCAGTCAAAGCTGGATAAGAGAGAAGTCGATACGAATAGAAGAGATATTAGGCAAGTGGAAGGAAGAGAGGACAAGTCCTTCTCAAACGGAAGCGCTGAAAGGGATGATTACGCTGCTTCTAACACTTCAAGCCCAATTGAAGCAGTTAGAACAGCAAATGGAGGAGATATCTGTTCAGCTACCAGAAGTGGATTTATTGAAATCCATTCCTGGGATTGGAGAAAAGCTTGCAGCGGCTATAGTGGCGGAGATAGGAGATATAAAGCAGTTTAGACATGCTAAGCAGCTGGTAGCTTATGCGGGACTAGATCCGAGTGTGCATAGTTCAGGAAAATTTACAGCTAGCAGTAACCGAATAACGAAGCGCGGGTCAAAACGTCTGCGTAGATCGTTATATCTAGCGGTGCAGTGTGGACTTCGGCAAGGAAATAACAGACGGTTAGCATCGTACTATGAGCGAAAAAGAAAGAAGGCAAGCCCTATAAGGTAACAGTGATCGCTTGCGCCAACAAGCTATTGCATCACATTTACGCTATCTTGAATAGAGGCCAGCCTTACCAAACATAAAACTTATTCAATTCTAAAAAACTCCACGGCAATGGAGTTTTTTTGCCATGCTTAAAAACCAGTATATCAGTAATTCATTAAATAACCAAGGGATAGCTTGACAAACATTAGCTGGTTTTTTATCGAATCCATCGGATAGAAAACGTTGACGGAAATACCTCCATTTTTAAATAATTGGTAAACATATAAACGAAGTCCACTACTGTAACAGGTACCTTCTTTTTCAATTATTACATTATCGTAAAATCTGGTATGATGAAGATTGTTTGAATAAGTAAAAGTACAGAAAGGATGGAAGTATGAATTCGTCTATGTATGGCTCGTATCACAACTCAAGCCGTCGTCTTTCTTTCTCGTCCATATTCGGACGATTCGATATGGTATGGTTCATTATCTTCATGATGTGGAAGCTGTTTTGGTTCGATCGAACGCTATCGATTCCCTATATGACGATGACCACACCCGACTTTTTCGTCGCACTAGGCGCTGTTATCCTTATCGCCGGATGGACGTTCTGGCTGTCGAAGCGCTGGCGTACAATGGTACTGCTTGTGCTCAATGTACTACTTACAATTCTTATCTTTTCGGACTTGGTATACTTTCGTTATTTTCAAGACTTCATCACAGTACCTGTGCTGCTGCAAGCTGGACAAGTTAGTTCACTTGGCGACAGTATCGCATCCTTGATCCATATCGGGGACATCTGGCTATTCATCGATTGGATCATCGTTATCCCATTGACGATCATGTATTTCAGAGTACTGTCCAAGGAACGCCGGGAACATCGGAGTGGATACTCGCTTAGCAGTGAACGACGCCGTCGACCGGCATGGGTGAGTCGCTTAATCACCTATATTCTTAGCCTTGTCATAGGCGCATTAATGATGGCTGTGCCGATACATCAAGCAACGACTACATGGGCATCCGGCGTCTTCTCGAGCAATTGGTGGAATGCCTCCATTTACAACATTACCGGGCTGTTCGGATTTCACGGCTATGATATATACCGCTATGCTGAACTGAAATGGTTCGGCGGAAATAAGCTAAGCGAAGAAGAATTGAATAAGGCTCAGATGTGGTTCGACGACCACCGTGCGAAGCTGCAAGGGCCTCCTGCCTCCTTCGGCAAATATAAGGGCAGCAATGTCATTATTGTGCAGGCAGAAGCTTTTGAGAATTTTGTCATCGGCAAGTCCTTCAACGGACAAGAGATTACACCGAATTTGAACAAGCTGCTGAAGGAAAGCATGTACTTCAATCGTTTCTCCCATCAAACCGGACAAGGACGGACATCAGATGCAGACTTTGGAGTGAACGCAAGCCTTCACCCATTGCCAACCGGGTCTGTCTTTATCCGTTATCCAGATCAAACGTATGATTCGCTGCCATCTATTCTGAAATCGTCAGGATATTCCACTGGTGCGTATCATGCCTATGATGCGGGGTTCTGGAATCGATATATTATGTACAGCAATATGGGGTACGACACCTTTATGAGCCGTACCGATTATAAGATAGACGAGCCGCTTGGGTGGTCACTTGGTGATAAGTCATTCCTGCACCAATCCGTAGCGCACATGGCTGACGGCAAATCTCCATTCTATAGCTTCCTTATTACGCTGACCAGCCATCATCCGTACAAGCTGCCAGCAGATAAACAGGAGCTGAATGTCGAGCCATATCAGGACACGATCTTTGGCGACTATTTGCAGGCTATCCATTACGTAGATGCAGCACTGGGCGAAATGATTGAAGATTTGAAGCAGCGCGGTCTATGGGATAAGACAATTTGGATGATGTACGGGGATCATGATAATTCGATTGAAGATCGCGAACCGCTTGCTCGCATGCTTGGACATGAGATCAGTGATTTCGATATGCTTGAAATGAAAAACCAAGTGCCACTTATCGTGCACTTGCCTGATGGAGCAAATGCAGGTACCTATGATACCGTGAGCGGTCAGCTAGATGTTGAGCCGACGCTCTTGCATTGGCTCGGAATCGATGCAAGCGATAAGCACCTCATGGGGCAAAATCTGCTGAACTCAGCAAATCGCTTAGTCGTCTTCCGTAATGGCTCATTCACAAACGGCAATATATATTATGTACCGTCTGCTGACGGACTGCTCGAACACGGTACCTGCTATGATTATGGGACACGCCAGCCAACTGATGTAGCTGCGTGCCAGCCATTCGCGGCAGAAGCGCAGAACCGACTTCACATCTCAGATCAGGTCATTATGAACAACGCAATTAAACAATTGCGTGAACGCAAGAAATAAAATAAACAACGAAAAGAGCCGCTGCATCATGATATGCTCCCATCATAGTAGACAGTAGGAAAAACAAAACTTCTACTGCTACAATGATGGGAGTTTTTCTAATGTCTAAAAGAAGTCCAGTATCATTAGAAGTAAAATTACATGTCGTACAGCGGT
>NZ_JAMAVT010000089.1:0-389 GCF_023713665.1 Paenibacillus sp. MER 180
TCGTTGGTCATGTGATCGCGGGTAGCGTCTGGGCAATCTTCCACATCCTGATTGTTCTGTTGCAGGCATTCATTTTCATGATGCTGACGCTGGTGTATCTCGGCCAGGCGCACGACAAGCACTAAGCGCGGCGTGCAAGAAAGAGTTTCCGTTTTAGTTTTTTAAATCTCAGTTCCAAGTCTTTTCACAAAGGAGTGATCATGCAAGCTTACATCGCCAACATCCAGGGTCTGACCGCCATCGGTATCGGCATCATCATCGGCCTGGGTGCAATCGGCGCCTGTATCGGTATCGCGCTGATGGGTGGCAAGTACATCGAAGCCTGCGCACGTCAGCCGGAACTCATCAACCCGCTGCAAACGAAGATGTTCCTGCTGGCTGGTCTGATC
>NZ_JAMAVT010000090.1:0-386 GCF_023713665.1 Paenibacillus sp. MER 180
GCTGACATTCTGTTTTTCCAGTTTCTGCAGTTGAACTTTGACATCGTCTGTCAAACCCACATAGAAGCCCGGAATATCCAGCACGCCGACTTTCTCTTTACCGACGGTCTTCACCGACATTTTAACCGCGCGGTCTTCGAGACGAATACGTTCACGGGTCAATGTTACAGTGCGGGTCTTGGTCCCTTTACCAGCAGGTAAAATTTCCAGACGAACTTTACTGCCCTTCGGCCCTTTAATTAAGGCAACCACATCATCAAGACGCCAGCCAATCACGTCAACCCGGCTTGCCTGTTTGACCAACACCGACAATTTTGTCACCAACGCTGATAGCTTTACTCTTCGCTGCCGGACCACCTGCCACCATCGAATTGATAACGGTGTAG
>NZ_JAMAVT010000091.1:0-378 GCF_023713665.1 Paenibacillus sp. MER 180
TGGAGCGACAAGAAAACCTGCTGCTAATGGGGGCTGTGGGAACTGGGAAAACACATATGGCAACCGCCTTAGGGGTGGAAGCCTGCAGACGAGGGAAAACCGTACAATTTTACCGGGCTTCGGACTTGGTAGCAGTGCTGCAGGAGAAATTCGCAGCAGGCACAATTAGTCGCTTTCGTGAGAAGCTAAAAAAGGTGGATCTGCTTATCCTAGATGAGGTCGGGTACGTACCGT
Organism: Paenibacillus sp. MER 180; assembly: GCF_023713665.1. Taxonomy (NCBI): domain Bacteria; kingdom Bacillati; phylum Bacillota; class Bacilli; order Caryophanales; family Paenibacillaceae; genus Paenibacillus; species Paenibacillus sp. MER 180. The sequence goes on from NZ_JAMAVT010000091.1 coordinate 235, forward strand.
TTAGCCAAACGGGAGCCGAATTGCTGTTTAATGTGATTGCCGATTGTTATGAAAGACAGAGCGTCATTGTGACGTCTAACCTAGAATTCGGTCAGTGGACCTCGATTTTTGGGGACACCAAGCTAACGTCTGCCCTGGTGGATC
>NZ_JAMAVT010000092.1:0-370 GCF_023713665.1 Paenibacillus sp. MER 180
GTACCCGATCTCGCAACCACCGGAAAGTAGTGACCCGACATGTCTGGGAAGACAGTAAAGAATGGGTACGTGCAAACCGGCTAAGTAGATCCGGCAAATATTTATACCGAAAACGGAAAGAAACGATTGAGCGAAGCTTCGCGGATGCCAAAGAGCTCCATGGGTTTCGCTATTGCCGTTTGCGCGGATTACAGAATGTCAGGGAACAAGCTCTGATGACAGCGGCTGTACAGAACATGAAGAAGATGGCGATCCACCTGGATCGCCTAGAAAGACGAGGATAACCACCATGGGTTCTCTTACATCCCTAGACTGCAAAACAAAAGAAACCCTGTGCTTTATAAAAAGACAGGGTTTCTCAACAATCTGA
>NZ_JAMAVT010000093.1:0-370 GCF_023713665.1 Paenibacillus sp. MER 180
CTTTCGCGATTCAGTTTTCAAGGTACAATGTTATAAAACTTATTTGGTGGAGCCAAGCGGGATCGAACCGCTGACCTCCTGCTTGCAAGGCAGGCGCTCTCCCAGCTGAGCTATGGCCCCATAATGGAATATAAAGTTTATATGGTGGGCCCTAGTGGACTCGAACCACCGACCTCACCCTTATCAGGGGTGCGCTCTAACCAGCTGAGCTAAGGGCCCTCATCACAGTCAACGGAGACTGTATATGAGCAATATATGCTCTGCTTGGCGACGTCCTACTCTCCCGGGACCCTGCGGTCCAAGTACCATCGGCGCTGGAGGGCTTAACGGTCGTGTTCGGGATGGGTACGCGTGGAACCCCTCCGCCATC
>NZ_JAMAVT010000094.1:0-370 GCF_023713665.1 Paenibacillus sp. MER 180
AGCCGCTGCAAGCTTTTCTCCAATCCCAGGAATGGATTTCAATAAATCCACTTCTGGTAGCTGAACAGATATCTCCTCCATTTGCTGTTCTAACTGCTTCAATTGGGCTTGAAGTGTTAGAAGCAGCGTAATCATCCCTTTCAGCGCTTCCGTTTGAGAAGGACTTGTCCTCTCTTCCTTCCACTTGCCTAATATCTCTTCTATTCGTATCGACTTCTCTCTTATCCAGCTTTGACTGCGAGATCTTCCAGCATATTTTATTAGGACTTTCTCTATAATCTCCGCCTTATCCATTTGTCCTTGCAGACAGCTCTGCAACACTTGTAGTGATGTAGCCGAGTACTGGTCACTAAACACTCCTTCATAAGCT
>NZ_JAMAVT010000095.1:0-370 GCF_023713665.1 Paenibacillus sp. MER 180
CTTTCGCGATTCAGTTTTCAAGGTACAATGTTATAAAACTTATTTGGTGGAGCCAAGCGGGATCGAACCGCTGACCTCCTGCTTGCAAGGCAGGCGCTCTCCCAGCTGAGCTATGGCCCCATAATGGGATATAATGTTTATATGGTGGGCCCTAGTGGACTCGAACCACCGACCTCACCCTTATCAGGGGTGCGCTCTAACCAGCTGAGCTAAGGGCCCTCATCACAGTCAACGAAGACTGTTTATGAGCAATATATGCTCTGCTTGGCGACGTCCTACTCTCCCGGGACCCTGCGGTCCAAGTACCATCGGCGCTGGAGGGCTTAACGGTCGTGTTCGGGATGGGTACGCGTGGAACCCCTCCGCCATC
>NZ_JAMAVT010000096.1:0-366 GCF_023713665.1 Paenibacillus sp. MER 180
GCTTAGCTTCAGATTGCTGGAACTTGCGGTTCAGTTCATTTACCTGTTGCGATTCGTTGCATGTTGTTTTGTGAGGTTTGTATTGAGCCACGGTGTATGTAGAAACAAGGCCTTGTTCCTTCATAATACGGCCAATTCGACGTCTTGATACGATAAGTCCACGTTCGTGAAGCTTTGCTTTAATCTTTCTTGTACCATATGCATTTCGGTTCTTCTGGAAGATTTCAACGATAAGCTTTGTAATACCATCTTCATTGCTGGAGTTTTTTGCTTCATAATAGTACGTACTTCTAGTTATTTGCAGGACGTCGCACATTGCTGATACCGAGTATTTGTCGCGATTTTGATGGATGACACTTACTTTCG
>NZ_JAMAVT010000097.1:0-345 GCF_023713665.1 Paenibacillus sp. MER 180
TTCCTTGCTGTACGCCTAATGCTGCTGTAAGACAAGCAACTGTCGCTTCATTGCCTTCTTGCTCAAGCGTTTCTTGAATCTGTTGTACGGTATATACATCGCTCCAGTGAGCCAGTGCCTGCAGACGCTCCTTGCGTGCCTCAAGCTCCTTCACCATGACATATTGCTGCATCGTGTCTGGCAACATACGAATAAACTGAGAATGCGTAACACTGCGTGGCTTCCGCAGCAGGTTCTTGAACACTGTAGGCCATGGGATCTGTACGGTTTGTCCCGTATACGGACGAGGTACTTCCTGTATTCGTTGGTGCTGGCTGCTTAGGATTACCATGCGATCCCAAAACG
>NZ_JAMAVT010000098.1:0-338 GCF_023713665.1 Paenibacillus sp. MER 180
TTTGGATTGTCAACACTAAATCAGACAGCTTTTTTAAGGGATAATCTTCTGTAATCTACTGGACTCATATAGCCTAAGGTTCCATGGATGCGATGTTTGTTGAACCAATTTACGTAGTCATATAGCTCCAATTCTAGGTGATGTAAACTGTGGAAGTTCATCTGATTAATGAATTCCGTCTTCATAATTTTAAACGTAGCTTCTGCAACTGCGTTATCATAAGGGCACCCTTTCATGCTTAAGGAACGACCGATCTTGAACGTAGCAAGTGTCTCATCAATCAACTTGTTCTTAAATTCACTACCGCGATCGGTATGGAATAATTGAATTTGACTTAG